>JBLHPE010000013.1:0-44381 GCA_047624005.1 Ascidiaceihabitans sp. | reverse complement strand
CTTACCGAGACAAATTGGGATGATATGCCCAGCTTTGATGTGGACCCTAAAGAAGGCGTGCCAGCAGAGCGCATAGAAGACGTCACCAACGGCTGGATCGGCATGACGGACCACTTCTGGATGACAACGCTGATTCCCGCACAGGATGTCGTTTCCCGCCTAACGGCCAAGTACAATCCATCCCTGGACATTTACCAAACCGAAACGGTTATGGCGAAGGTCACGGTTGAACCAGGTGCAACTGCAACAAACACAATTCGCTTGTTTGCAGGTGCAAAGGAATGGGAAACTATCCGTGAATACCAAGCCGAAGGTGTTACAAAATTCATTGACAGCATCGATTGGGGTTGGTTCTTTTTCTTGACCAAACCGATCTTCTGGTTGCTGCACGAGATCAATAAGCTGATCGGTAATATGGGTTGGTCCATCATCGGCCTTACACTCATTATCAAAGCCGTTCTATTCCCACTGGCCTACAAGTCTTACGTCTCAATGGCGAAGATGAAAGAGCTTCAGCCAGAAATGGAAAAACTGAAGGCTGATGCTGGCGACGATCGTCAAAAAGTGCAGCAAGGCATGATGGAACTTTACAAGAAAAATAAGGTTAACCCTGCTGCCGGTTGTATGCCTATCTTGCTTCAAATCCCCATCTTCTTCTCACTCTACAAAGTTATCTTTGTAACCATCGAACTGCGTCACGCTGCATGGTTTGGTCCGTTCCAAGATTTGTCAGCACCAGACCCTACTACGTTGATGAACTTGTTCGGCCTCCTACCAGTTGGCGCACCAGAAGCAGGCAGCGTCACAGCATTGATCTTTATTGGTATCTTGCCGATCATCCTTGGTATCTCAATGTGGTTGCAGCAAAAATTAAACCCGGCGCCCACCGACCCAACACAACAAATGATCTTTGCATGGATGCCATGGGTCTTCATGTTTATGCTAGGCAGCTTTGCCAGTGGTCTTGTTGTGTACTGGATCGCCAACAACACCATTACGTTCACCCAACAATATTTGATCATGCGCAGCCAAGGCTTCTCGCCTGATGTTTTCGGCAACATCAAGAAAAGCATTGGTAGAAAGCCCAAAACGGACGCCTAACATGTCATCAATTTCAAGCATCTGGCGTCACCCGATCAAGGCCCTTGGCCGCGAGGCACTGGCATCAGTTGCGTTGAAATCTGGCGAATGTATGCCTTGGGATCGTATCTGGGCCTTGGCGCATCAAGCATCGAAAGCACCAGCGGGCGAATGGGCCCGCTGTGCCAACTTCAACCGCGCGGCGGGTATTCCTACCTTGATGGCCATTACGGCTGAATTGAATGAAGATACGCAAACCATCACCTTGCGTCACCCTGATCGTCCCGATCTGACCTTTCAACCCGACGACGTACCGAACGCGTTGGTCGAGTGGACGACGCCACTGGTGCCTAGTGGTCGCGCGCAGCCCAGCCATATAATGCGTCTAGATAAACATGGTTATCCAGACAGCGCTTACCCTTCGATCAGCCTTGCAAACTCAACCTCTCATGCAGCCGTTGAACAACAGCTTGGTCGTGATCTGTCCATTCACCGCTGGCGGTCTAACATTTGGATCGATGATGTTGCTCCTTGGGTCGAATTTGACTGGGTTGGCAAAGACATTGCCATCGGTGGCGCAATCTTGCGTGTAAAAGAACCGGCAACTCGATGTATGTCGACCGCAGCGAATCCAGACACTGGCCAGCGCGATGCAGATACGTTAGGGGCCTTGGAACACTTCGGCCATCAGGACTTCAGCGTCCTTGCGGAAGTTATACAAGACGGAACAATCGCCATCGGCGACAGCGTGCAGGTACTATGATGCAAATGCAATTCAACATCGCCGAAGAGCCAGAGGCCCTAAGCAAAGAAAAAGGCCGTCTATTGTTTGCGGGCGAAACCGACTTTGTCAAAGGAGTCGTCGCTATGGACGGCTTACCAGAGGCCGACCGTATGGAGGTTTGTTTTGCTGGCCGTTCAAATGTTGGCAAGTCCACTTTGATTAACGCCCTAACAGGGCGCAAAGGGCTAGCACGTGCCTCCAACACGCCAGGACGTACGCAAGAGATCAATTACTTCACAGCAGGCGAAGAACACTACCTGGTCGACCTTCCAGGCTATGGTTACGCAAATGCCCCGCTGCCAGTTGTCGAAAAGTGGCAGCGTTTGCTCAAGCAATACTTGTCTGGCCGTCAAACACTGCGCCGTGCCTTTGTTCTTATTGATGCCCGCCACGGCGTTAAAAAAGTAGACGAAGAAATCATGTCGCTACTCGACAGCTCTGCTGTGATTTTTCAAGCGGTCCTGACCAAAGCTGACAAGGTTAAGGAAAAAGAACGCTTTGAAGTTATTGAGCAGGTCAAAAGTAAACTGGCCGCGCACCCTGCCGCCTATCCCGAGATGGTTGTCACATCATCTGAAAAAGGCTGGGGCATCGAAACATTGCGCGCCATCATCGCAACGCTAGAATAAACCTGCATCACTGCACAAACGGGAATGGGTTGCACAAAAGCCAGCCATTTCCGATAACCCACCCCAAGAGGGAACGGGATGAAGACGCAAGATATGAATCGCGATTGGATCGCCACCGCCGAAACACTTAGTAGGGCCCTGCCCTATATGCAGCGTTATTCTGGTGCAACGGTTGTTATCAAACTTGGCGGCCACGCGATGGGCAGCGACGAAGCGATGGCCATTTTCGCGCGTGATGTCGTGTTGATGCAGCAAGTCGGTGCGAACCCAGTGATCGTTCACGGCGGCGGACCAATGATCAACGCTATGTTGGACCGCTTGAATATTCAGTCCGAATTTGTAGACGGCAAGCGCGTGACCGATGCTGCAACGATGGAAGTCGTTGAAATGGTCCTGAGTGGCCTTGTAAACAAACGGATCGTTCAAGCCATTGGTGCCCAAGGCGGGCGCGCCGTTGGCCTTTCTGGCAAAGACGCGCAGCTGATAACCTGTACGCAGACCAATCCCGAACTTGGCTTTGTTGGAACCCCTTCTGTTATCGATGCAACCATTCTTGAGGATCTGTTTAACAGCAACACCATTCCAGTCATCGCCCCCCTTGGCGCAGGTGAAAACGGCGAGACGTTTAATATTAACGGGGATACCGCCGCTGGAGCTATTGCTGGTGCGCTTAAAGCGGACCGTCTCTTGTTGCTCACGGACGTTGCGGGCGTAAAGAACGCAGATGGCGAAGTCTTGACCGAGATGACCGCAGCCCAAATCCGCGAACTTATTGCAGATGGAACCATTGCAGGCGGTATGATTCCCAAAACGGAAACTGCGCTGGACGCTATAGACAAAGGTGTACGTGCAGTTGTCATCCTTGATGGCCGCGCACCTAATGCCTGCTTGCTAGAACTGTTTACCGATCATGGTGCAGGCAGCTTAATCCGCGACTAACGCAACTGTGTCCATCTGCCGCTTGGCAGGCATGGGCAAACCCAATAGTTTGTAGTCATGGAAAATGAAACCTTCATCAGACTTGGCGTATTTTTAGGGCTGTTCGCTCTGCTTGCGCTGATCGAAGCGCTTGCGCCACGTCGGATCCGCACCCAAACTCGCAAAACCCGCTGGGTCACCAACTGGGCAATCACTGTAGCCAACACTGTGACGTTGAACGCGATGGCCTTGGCACTCCCACTGTTGGCCGTAGGTGCCGCCTTTGATGCTCAATCCCAAGGATGGGGGCTGTTTAACGCAACGAGCTGGCCCACTTGGATCGAAGTAATCTTGGTGATCCTTATTCTGGATTTTGCGATCTGGGCACAACATGTGATCACACATAAAGTGCCATTTCTTTGGCGTTTGCATCAGGTTCATCACGCAGATGTTGATATAGACGTCACAACCGCCATCCGGTTTCATCCGATCGAGATTGCGCTTTCAATGTTGCTTAAAATTGGGTTGGTCTATTTGCTTGGCCCCGCAGCTTTGGCTATTGTCCTGTTCGAGGTCATCTTGAATGGCACCGCCATGTTCAACCATGCCAACATCCGTTTGCCTTTGAGCGTCGATGCTATCTTGCGCCGTGTCCTTGTGACGCCTGATATGCACCGCGTTCACCATTCCACGCTACGCCACGAGCATGACAGCAACTATGGTTTTTCCCTATCCATTTGGGACCAGATGTTCGGTACTTACGTCGCACAACCCGAAGCTGGACACGATGCAATGGACATTGGCCTTCAGTGGCAAGATGATCGCCCAAGCCGTTTAGGGTGGTCCCTCAAACTGCCGTTTTCCAACAAATGAACACCGCAACGGTTAAGTTACTGGACGAACAAGTTGCGCCATTTGGACTGTTCATTATGGGTCATGTTTCTGAGGGTGAAGAAACCATAATCTTAGTTGGCGCAGACCAGGGGTTTTGGGGCTGTTTCAAACAAAGCCCCGAATTCACCGACACCTTACCCGACCCAATTGATCGCTGGTCTAAACGGTTGCTCAACAAACTCGCGACCAACTACAACGGCAGCGCTGCTTTCCCCTCTGATGGCCCACCCTTTGCCCCCTTCATCTCTTGGGCAACTCAAAGTGGTCGATTTTGGCAAAGCCCGACGGGAATGTTAATCCATGACACCGCAGGTCTAATGGTTTCCATCCGTGGGGCCATTAAAATCCCTTTGGCGCTAGCACCACAGATTACACAGCCATCCCCTTGTAACAGCTGCGTAGGCAGGCGCTGTGCAACCGCCTGCCCTATCTCAGCACTATCTACAGAACATTTTTACGATGTGCCCAAGTGTAAGACCTATTTGAACACACCGCAGGGGAAAGATTGCATGACTGGGGGCTGCCTTGTGCGACAGATTTGTCCTGTCAGCCAATCCTTTAATCGACCGCAAAAACAAAGCGCATTCCATATGAACGCCTTTATGGGCATTCAGAACACCAGCAACTAAAAACGGCCACCCGCGAAGGGCAGCCGTTTGAAAGGTAAGATGCGCATATCGCGCACCAAATTAGTGACCCAGAATTTGGCTCAGGAACAGTTGTGTTCGCGGGCTTTGTGGGTTGTTAAAGAACTCTTCCGGTTCGTTTTGCTCAACGATCTGGCCTTCGTCCATAAAGATAACGCGGTTCGCAACCTGACGGGCAAAACCCATCTCGTGCGTGACGCAAAGCATAGTCATGCCTTCTTCGGCCAGTTCGATCATCGTGTCCAAAACCTCTTTGATCATCTCTGGATCCAAGGCTGATGTTGGTTCATCGAACAACATGATGCGTGGCTGCATGCAGAGTGAACGAGCAATCGCCACACGCTGCTGTTGACCACCGGACAACTGGCCCGGGAACTTGTTAGCTTGATCAGGGATTTTCACCTTTTCAAGGTAATGCATCGCCAACTCTTCAGCTTCCTTCTTAGGTGTTTTACGCACCCAGATCGGAGCCAGCGTCAGGTTTTCCAGAATGCTGAGATGTGGGAACAAATTAAAGTGCTGAAAACACATCCCCACTTCTGAACGGATTTTATCGATGTTCTTAAGGTCAGAGGACAACAAGGTGCCATCGACTTCTATAGACCCCTGTTGGTGCTCTTCCAACGCGTTAACACATCGGATCAGCGTTGATTTACCTGAACCAGATGGTCCGCAAATCACGATCCGCTCTCCTTGGTAAACCGTCAAATCAATGTCGCGCAGAACGTGAAACGTCCCGTACCACTTGTTCATGTTTCGGATGCTAATCGCGACTTCGTCGGATACCTGCAATTTTGCTACGTCTGCCATGTTCCGGCCTCCCTATCGATGATCTGTCGCAAGACGGCGTTCGAGCCACTGCGAATATTGTGAAATGCCGTAACACACGACAAAGAATAGGAGCGCTGCGAAACCGAACAGCTCCCAATAAATACCATTCCAGTCCGTTGAGGCCACAATTGGACCGCGGATCATACCAATGAGATCGAACATGGAAATAACCGAGACCAGCGTGGTGTCTTTGAACAGACCCACTGCCACGTTCACGATCCCAGGAATGGAAATCTTCAACGCTTGTGGCAAGATGATCAGACGCATGGCTTGCGCATAATCAAGGCCCAGACTGTCGGCTGCCTCATATTGTCCTTTAGGCAAAGCGGCCAGTCCGCCACGGATAACTTCCGCGATATAGGCCGCCGAGAACAATGTGATCATGATCATTACGCGAATGAATAGATCGACACTGGATCCCGCAGGAAAGAGGTAAGACAGCATCACGCTTGCCACGAACAGCAGGGTGATCAGTGGAACACCCCGAATAAATTCAATGAAAAGCACGCAGATGTATTTGATGAACGGCATAGAGGACTGTCGTCCCAGTGCCAGTGCGATGCCCAAAGGCAGCGACAAAGATACACAAGTAACACCCAGCATCATGTTCAACATGAAACCACCCAAATCGCGGCTTGGTACGGATTCAAGGCTCACCGAAAGCAGGGCACTGCCATCACCAACAAACGAGGCAATGTACCAGATCGCAAGTGCGGCGAGTACGCCAAGTCCCAAGGCGGTGCCAAAGTTGCTCTTTTCGAACCGCTCAAACACTTTGTAGGCCACAACCAGCCCAACCAGCGCGATAAGCGGATAAAAGACTGGACCGCCCCAGATCAACCAGAAGGCTATGAAGGGGTAAAGGCCAGTAAAGATCAGCAACTTGCGTGGCAGATCAAAGAACAGCACAGGTGTTGCAGCCACAAACAGCAAAATAAAGGCCCACGTTGGACGCCAATACAGGTCGGATGGGTATTTAAATCCAAACAGCAATTGGTTCCACCGCTCGCTGAGAACCGCAAAGCACCCACCAGTGGCACCATTTAAGATTTCGCGACAGGCCGAAAGGCTCGGCGCGTCCCAAATCCCGTTCAGGAACCATGGCATTGATTTAGACAGGATTAAATAGATGGCCAAAAACGCTAGAACCGTCAGGATCGAATTTCCGACGCCCGCGAATAGATTGTCCTTGATCCATTTGACTGGTCCCGCCGCGCTGGAGGGGGGAGCAGCGGCTGGTACGGGTTCCGTGCGCACGAAGGCTACGGCATTTGCAGATTGATCTGACATGGCTCAGCGCTCCATCAATTTGGTAGATTTATTATAAAGATTACCAACACCAGAAATCGACAGTGAAATAATCAAATAGAACAACATCAACAGAACGACACATTCGATGGCGCGTCCCGTTTGGTTCAACGTAATTCCGCCCAACGTCGCAGTGACGTCAGCGTAGCCCACCAAAATCGCCAGTGACGAGTTCTTAGTGATGTTCAGGTAGTTTGAAATCATCGGTGGAATGATGACCCGCAATGCCTGTGGCAGGATGATAAGGCTCATTATGCGACCGGGACGGATGCCCAGAGCGCCAGCAGCTTCCGTTTGCCCTTTAGACACAGCCTGAATTCCAGCCCGTACATTCTCGGCAATAAACGCTCCGGTGTAGACCGACAAAGCAAACCACATTGCGATCAATGGAGCACCAATTTTAACGCCGCCCCTAAAGTTGAATCCTTTAAGTTCAGGAATCTCAAAGGTGAGGCCGGTGATGATAAAAAACGCAATCAGTGGCAAAAACCAAATCGCTAGGTTTGTCACCAATGTTGCAGGCCGGTTCCCAGTCGCTTCTTGGATTCGTGTTGCACGCTTACTAACAGTACGTGCACCAAAGAAAGAGCCGATCAGAATTGCGACCGCGACCAACCAACCGATACCAGCTGATAAGATACCTGTTTCGCCAAAGATGCGCGAAAACTCTGGCCCTGGAATGTAAACGCCACGGTTGGTGAATGCTGAAATGCCCATGAACATTGATGACGTTGCATCGTCGCCCCGGAATGCGTTTGGTGCTGGCAATACAACCGTCATTACGCCGTAGATGACCAAAATCCAGATCAGCAGCGGAATATTTCGGAATATCTCCACGTAAATGGACATCAATTTGCTGACCAACCAGTTGTTCGACAAACGCAGAACCCCAGCAAAAACGCCAAGGATCGTCGCCGTAACACAAGCCAAGACGGCAACAAGCATCGTATTCAAGATGCCTACAATTGCTGCCTTAAAGTTACTGGATTGACTGGTGTATTCGATTAACCGCTGGTTAATGTCATAGCCCGCTGGTGCGCCTAGAAAATCAAAGCTGATATTCACGCCTAAGGCGGCAAGGTTTGTGGCCACGTTGTTGGCGAGATAAAAGATCGCCAAGGCCAGTAAGATCGCTGCGATCACTTGTAAAGTAAGCGACCGGTAACGCGAGTCATTCAACAGCATAGAAAGCCGGAACGACGCCTTCGGAGGGTCGGTCATAATTGTCATGGTTTTTTCCCCGTGTTCCAGCCGATGCTTAATGCGGCGTCTATGCGCCAATGGCCGGAGGTTTGGTCGTGTAGAAAATTTCAGTCGCTTAAAGTGCGAAGGGCGCGAGGATAACCTCGCGCCCTTCGACTAGATTAGCTTAACGGAATGGTGGGCTGTAGATCAGGCCGCCATCTGTCCACTGAGCGTTCAGGCCACGGGCCAAACCGATCGGTGTTGCTTCGCCGATGTTCTGTTCAAAGATTTCACCGTAGTTGCCGGATACTGCGATGGCTTTCATCGCCCAGTCAGCGTTCAGACCCAGCATTTCGCCAAGCGTACCTTCGGTACCCAACAGACGGTTGATTTCTGGGTTGTTTGTACCAGCAGACATCTCAGTGATGTTTGCGGATGTAACACCCAGCTCTTCAGCTGTGATCAAAGCGTTCAAAGTCCAACGGACCGTGTCGCCCCATTCGTTGTCGCCGTGGCGAACAAGTGGGCCGAGTGGCTCTTTGGAAACGATTTCTGGCAAAAGCGTGTGCTCGTCTGGAGATTCAAACGTTGCACGTGTTGATGCCAAGCCGGATGCGTCTGTCGTGTAAACGTCGCAAGCACCAGCAAGGTACTGCTGTTGACCTTCGGCGTTTGTTTCAATTGGCACTGGCTCGTAAGAGATGTTGTTTGAACGGAAGAAGTCCGCCAAGTTCAGCTCTGTTGTTGTACCTGTTTGGATGCAGACAGTCGCGCCGTCTAGATCTTTTGCAGATGCAACGCCCAATGCTTTAGGAACCATGAAGCCTTGGCCGTCGTAATAGTTTACGCCAACGAAAGTGAACTTCAGGTCTACGTCACGGGAAAATGTCCATGTTGTGTTACGTGCCAACATGTCGATTTCGCCAGACGCCAACGCAGTAAAGCGTGTTTTGCCTGTTGTTGGTACGAATTCAACAGCATTGCCATCGCCAAGAACGGCAGCGGCTACGGCGCGACATACAGCAACGTCAAAGCCTTTCCATTCGCCATTCGCATCTGGTGCAGCAAAGCCAACCAGACCAGTTGTAACACCACAGTTCAGTGTGCCACGTGCTTTTACATCGTCTAGCGTACCAGCAGCCGCTGCGCCAGCCGCAAGGCTAGCAACGGTGAGTGCGCCAAAAAATACAGATTTGTTCATTTTTACCTCTTCCTGATTTTCCACCACATTTCGGGTGGTTCGTCGGTGCGTTCGCACCGTTCGTAACGCCGGTTAAACAAGTTTATCCGGTGGTCGTGAGTTTGGTCGGAATTCGCCTTCAAGGTCAAGGGTCAGTTGCACCCAATCCGCCTCCAAGACCAATCAGATGGCAAAACACGCCACTTGCCTTGGCGTCAGCTTGTTTGAGACGCATCAAAAAACCGTTTTGCATGCAAAAACGACGCTTTTTTGACTTCTGCAGCCTGTTGAGCCTCTTCATCAGGACCCCATTGTTCTTCCTGCCAAAGTTCGTCCAAACGCGATTTGAGCCAGAGATTCTCAGCCGACGCATAGTCTTTAGCAGCAGCAAAGCCAAGAATCAGTGAACCAGACAAACTGACCAAGTCGTGAAATGCGGCCATTTCAAAATCCGTCAAAGCATGCGTTTTGGCGCTTAAGTTCAACAATGGTTTTTCGGCTTGCGGCACATGCATAATGCCCTTCCGGGTCTCAAGTGTCGCGCCCAAATCCGAACGCGCCCAAGCAAGAACAGGATCCCATTGCTCAGTTTGGCGCGCAACCAATTCTTCCGGGTCTGTGGCACGATAACACAGCAAGTCTGCATCGCCATATGCGGCCAACATGTCCGCAACTTCACCGTGTTGAATGCTGACCTTATCGATGGCTGCATTGGCTGATCGCGTGAAGGGCATCAGGTTGGGGTTAACCACGCCTTCCTGTGCATCCCATTCAGCCGCGATTGCATCAGCCAGCGCTTTGGTCGGAACGTTCAACGATGCCTTGGCGGGTGTTTTCACCCCACGTCCATCTAACTGAACTGCGAACCCACCGTCCACGACAACAACGTCGACATTAGTCCAAAACCGTTTTTGCTTCCACTCGCTCACTCGCGTTCACTCCACATCTCGCTCAGGGCTACGTGCAATTGCTCAAAGTTATCGACCAACCGCGTTGCCGCGTGTAATTTATCGGCGCTGTGATAGCCCCAATTCACACCAATGGAACGCATATCTGCGCCCTTGGCCATGTCCATATCAAAGCTGGTGTCGCCAATCATAATGGCATCGACAGCATCGACACCCGCCTCTGCTATAGCGGCATGCAACATCGCAGGGTGGGGCTTAGAGGGGTGAAAATCCGCCACTTGTTGGGTCACAAACAGACCCTCCAAATTGTGACCCTCGATCAGTTTATCAAGCCCACGTTT
Source organism: Ascidiaceihabitans sp. (assembly GCA_047624005.1). Lineage (GTDB taxonomy): Bacteria > Pseudomonadota > Alphaproteobacteria > Rhodobacterales > Rhodobacteraceae > Ascidiaceihabitans. The sequence continues at coordinate 33,676 of JBLHPE010000013.1, read as the reverse complement.
TGATTTTCCAGTGGCCACACCCAACACGACGTCGGGCAGAGCATTCAAGTGGAGCAGGCACTCTAGTGCGCCACCATACAAAGGGGACGACAAGGCTGTGCCTGCCTCTTCGCGTTCTGCCATATACGCGTCTTTGTAAGCTTGCACCAAAAGTCCATGATCCAGAGGCCCAAGCTTTGGCGCAAGCCGTGGCATCAGAACCTCTAACGACAACCCGACCAGATCAAGCACCGCCGTACGTGCCGGCACAGGATGACCAAGACTGTCAAAAGCCGCGTTCATTGAACTGACTATATGGCCCTGACTGTCGACCAACGTGCCATCCACATCAAAGACAACCAATCGCAATGGATCGCTCATGTGCGAAACCTCAATCTATATGTTTTCGAACGGATCTTCAGACGCCAAATCATTGGTCCAACCAAACGTATCCCAGCTGTTTGCCATGTGTTCTGGCAAGTCAGCCGTCACCTTGATTTCCTTGCGGGTCACAGGATGTTCAAACCGCATATGGCGCGCATGCAAGTGCAGCTTTTTCGAGATGACGCCACCCAACTGTGCGCCCCATCCATCGCCCATGTTTTCCTGACCAGAGCCGCCGTATTTTCCATCGCCAATGATCGGATGCCCGATTTCGGCCATGTGAGCGCGCAACTGGTGCGTACGGCCAGTCAGTGGTTCCATCGCGACCCAAGATGCACGGGATGCAACGCGGTACAGCGTAGCATAAAGCGTTATGGCACGTTTCGCACCCGGTGTTTTGTCTACATCACGTGGGTGTAAAGCGACCATCTTTTCGCCTTCGCCGTTGGCACCACGGCCACCAGCCTTGACCAAGGCGAATTTGATTTCACCCAAGTACGGTGTTGGAACACCAGCCACCAATGCCCAATAAATCTTTCGGGTTTCACGGTGACGCAAGGATGCTGTAAGCGCTTGTGCCGCCATACGTGTCCGCGCCAATAACAAAACACCCGATGTGTCTTTGTCCAAACGGTGTACAAGACGTGGCTTTTCATCCATGTCGAATTTCAACGCTTCGCACATGCCGTCAACGTGACGCAGGTGACCCGTGCCACCTTGGGTCGCAAGACCTGCAGGCTTATTGATCGCGATCACGTGGTCATCTTTGTAGATCACGCAGCTTTGAATCATCTTACGATCCGCATCAGACACACGTGTCTTCGCCTCAGGGGGCGGAGCTTCGTTATCCGGCATCGGTGGTATGCGCACTGATTGCCCAACTTCGACGCGGGTCACTGGTTTAACACGCCCCCCATCAACACGCAGATCACCCTTGCGGCACATCTTTTGGACCAGACCCTGAGGGATATGAGGGAAACGTTTTTTGAACCAGCGGTCTAGGCGTTGATCGCCTTCGTCTTCGCCAACGATTACGGTTTGAACACGGCTCATGCCGCACCTCCTTTGATGAGCCAAAGGCCCATAAAACATGTGGTCAGGGACAATACCGCTGACGCCAATACATACCCTCCAGCCATCCCGATCCGCCCGTCTTGCATCAAGCGCAGGGTATCAAAAGAAAAGGCTGAGAAAGTCGTGAACCCACCCAAAACACCTATCATCAACAGGGGCATTAGGTAGGGAATATCCTTCTCCGCAAACCCGGCCCACAACATGCCAATCGCGAATGAACTGATGACATAGATGGCAAGCGTGCCCAATGGAAAGGCCACGGCCAACCCCACAAGGTATCGCAGGCTCACACCCACAGCCCCGCCAAGGGCCACAAAGTTCATCGTTTTCATCATCAGGGGTCTGTCGCGCTTACGGCGCTACTTGTCAACCTGCGCTAGTTCTCGCGCTTTGCCCTTAGCTTGGCAAAGTAATCGACGCGTTTCTTAAGTTCACGTTCATGCCCACGTTCAACCGGCGCGTAGAACTCTGGACGTTTCATAGTGTCAGGGAAATAGTTTTGCCCCGAAAACCCATCCTCCGCATCGTGATCATAGGCATAGCCCGTGCCGTAGCCTTGATCCTTCATCAAAGAAGTCGGCGCATTCAGGATGTGTTTGGGCGGTGGTTCTGATCCGGTTTGCTTGGCCGCATTACGCGCGGCCTTGTAAGCCACGTAAGTTGCATTGGATTTTGGGGCCAACGCTAGATATGTCACGGCTTGGGCCAATGCCAACTCGCCCTCTGGACTGCCCAAGCGTTCATAGGTTTCCCAACTTTGCAGGCAAACCGCCTGTGCCTGTGGATCAGCCAATCCAATGTCCTCAACCGCCATACGCGTGATGCGACGAGCTAGAAAACGTGGGTCTTCCCCACCCTCAAGCATCCGTGCGAACCAATAAAGCGCAGCGTCGGGATCAGAACCACGTACAGATTTATGCAAAGCGCTGATCAGATTGTAATGGGCGTCGCCGCCCTTGTCGTATTGCGCGGCGCGGCGCATCAGGCGCGTGGACAGAGTCGCCTTGTCAAAATCGGTATCCGTTTTCCACGCCGCAACCTGTTCAATGAGGTTAAGCAAAGACCGCCCATCCCCATCCGCCATCTCAAGCAAAGCCGCGCGGGCTGGGCCATCCAACGGCAGTTCACGATCCAGTTCCTTTTCCGCGCGCTTTGCAAGGTTTTCCAGATCAACCAAATCGAGACGTTCAAGGACCAGCACTTGGGAACGCGACAACACAGCAGCGTTTAATTCAAACGATGGATTTTCGGTGGTTGCGCCCACCAGCAGGATCGTACCGTCCTCCATATGAGGCAGAAAGCCATCCTGCTGCGCCTTATTGAAACGGTGGATTTCATCGACGAACAGCAGCGTGCCCTGCCCGTTTTGATGCCGAATACGTGCACCCTCAAATATCTTCTTCAGATCTGGAACGCCGGTAAAGATGGCTGAGATTTGGACAAAATGCAGATCAGTCTCATGCGCCAACAACCGCGCGATTGTCGTCTTCCCAACACCCGGGGGTCCCCAAAAGATAAGTGAGGTCAAGGCTCCAGCGCCGAGCATGACAGTGAGCGGGCCCTCGGCCCCCAGCACTTGGGATTGACCAATCACCTCCGCCAAAGTCTTAGGCCGCAAGCGATCCGCCAACGGGCGCGGCATGTCTACAGTTGGTGGCGCGCCAAATAAGTCAGCCATTACAAACGGAACCGCAGTTGCACACGTGACACACCGCGGATGACGTCCAGACGCACTGTTCGGCCAGAAGCCTTGAGGGCGTCATCAACATCTTGGGGCGCTTCGATGGCAATACGCCCAATGGATTCGATCACGTCACCACGTTGCAAGCCAACCCGTACGGCTATTGGACCAGGATCGATAACAATGACCCCAGACGCACTGAGCGGCAGGTTCATTTCGCTGATGACAGAAGGATTTATCCGTGCCACTTTTAGCCCAGGTAAGATCGCAGTGGTATCCAATGTCGTTAAATCACGCGACGGTTTATCAGGCGCAGCCATCAACTGAACTGGCACATCAATCGCGGTACCATCCCGCATTCGAGTTATCAAAGAGGTATTCCCTAGCCCTGCAACACTCATCCGGAACACCATCTCTGATGGCGTATTCACGGGCTGACCATCAACTGCGGTAATCACATCGCCAACGGTGAAATCGGCAAGGTCAAATGGGCTTTCTTCATGCAGGCCAGAAATGATGATGCCGCCGGGGCGATCAAGACCGAAGGTTTCTGCCATGTCCGCATCAACGGGTTGGCCGCTCATCCCAGCCCATGGGCGTTGAAACGTGACATTGCCAGCTTTAGCTTGGTCCACAAATTCCGCAACCAGATCAGCCGGAATAGCAAAACCGATCCCGTTGGATCCACCAGACCGTGTCAAAATTTGAGTATTGATGCCGATCAAACGTCCGGCCATATCCACCAAGGCACCACCAGAGTTACCCGGATTGATCGGGGCATCTGTCTGGATGAAGTATCCACGGCCACCGCCGTTTGATCCGCCAGAACGCGCAAGACCCGACACAATCCCACTGCTGACAGTTTGGCCGACACCGAAGGGATTACCGATAGCAAGGACCAGTTCGCCAACCTGCACTTCGTCGCTGGAACGCAGGTTGAGGCTGGGTAGGTCAATCACACCTTCCAGCTGCAAAATGGCAAGATCACTGTCTTGGTCACCTAGCAAAACTCTGGCAGAGTATTCACGGCGGTCGTTCAATACGACCCTAATGTCCGTGGCCATCCCAACCACGTGATAATTCGATACGACGATCCCATCTGATGACAAAATAACGCCTGATCCCAACGAATTCTGGACCCGTGGTTCCGATCCAGCGCCGTCGAAAAACCTTTGGAAAAACGGATCTTCCATGAACGTATTTCGGCGGGTTTGTGTGATCCGCTTGGCATAGATATTCACAACTGCCGGTGCCGCCTGCTTCACCAAAGGAACAAAACTAAGTTGAATTTCAGTTTGCGACTGTGGCACCTGTTGATCGGCGACGGCTGGGGAAGACAATCCAAGGACCGTGATAAAGGCAAGAAAATATTTCATACCAAATGATATGCGCAGCAGGAGTGGGTGTTGCAACCCCTGCTGCGCAGTTGGCACCACATGCAAAAAGCCCCCGCTGAACCAGCGAGGGCTTTCCAACCAACCGAAAAGGTTGCGTAATTCTTATTCGCCAGCGGCATCTTCTGCTAGAACGCGGGCTTTATCGCCTGCGCCTTTGGCGTCGCGGTCGCGGTCAACAAATTCGATGATCGCCATCGGTGCCATGTCGCCGTAACGGAAACCAGCCTTAAGAACACGAACGTAACCACCTTGGCGGTCTTTGTAGCGTGGGCCCAAGATGTCGAACAATTTCGCGACATATTGGTCTTGCTTCAGCTTGGACGCTGCTTGACGACGAGCGTGTAGATCGCCGCGTTTCGCCAATGTAATCATCTTCTCGATGATTGGGCGCAGTTCTTTTGCTTTAGGCAAAGTTGTTTTGATTTGCTCATGTTCGATGAGCGAGCCAGCCATGTTCGAGAACAACGCTTTGCGGTGTTCATGTGTACGATTTAAGCGGCGGTATCCACGTGCGTGACGCATTTTCTAATCTCCAAATGTGCTCTCTACGAGCGTTTTTACTTTGTCTGGCCAGTGGTGCGTGCCACCGACTCTCCTTGGGGCGGATGCCCATCGTATGACGTCAAAACCAATGTCGGTATAACGTCGGTATCTTGTCGGTATTACGTAGGTGCAAAGCACTTACATGAAACCGAAGTGGTGAGGCGAACCAAAAGCCCGCCCCACCGAATTACTTAAAAATTGTCTTCGAACTTTTTCGCCAGATCTTCGATGTTGTCCGGTGGCCAGTCCTCGACGTCCATGCCGAGGTGCAGACCCATGCCTGACAACACTTCTTTGATCTCGTTCAAAGATTTGCGGCCAAAGTTTGGAGTGCGGAGCATTTCGGCTTCGGTCTTTTGGATCAAATCGCCAATGTAAACGATGTTGTCGTTCTTCAGGCAATTTGCCGAACGAACAGACAATTCCAACTCGTCCACTTTCTTAAGAAGCAGCGGGTTGAATTCAAGGCCATCATCTTCGTCCGCACGGGACGCTGATTCTGGTTCGTCAAAGTTCACAAAGATACCCAGTTGGTCCTGCAGGATACGTGCAGCAAAAGCTACAGCGTCGTCCGGCGTGATAGAACCGTCTGTTTCGATCTTCATTGTCAGCTTATCATAATCCAAAACCTGACCTTCGCGGGTCGGCTGAACATCATAAGAAACTTTTTTCACAGGCGAGTAGATCGCATCGATCGGAATAAGACCGATTGGCGCGTCTTCTGGCTTGTTCTTCTCCGCAGAAACATAGCCTTTGCCAGTGTTGACAGTCAGTTCCATGAACACATCTGCACCATCGTCGAGGTGGCAGATTACGTGGTCACGATTCAGAACTTCAATACCGGAAGACTCGCTGATGTCGCCAGCTGTAACAACGCCCGGACCTTTTGCAGAAATTGACAGACGCTTTGGTCCTTCAACTTCCATACGCAGGCTAACCTGCTTCAGGTTCAAAACGATGTCTGTGACATCTTCACGTACGCCAGCAACGCTGGAGAATTCGTGAAGAACATTGTCGATTTGCACAGATGTAATAGCAGCGCCTTGCAGCGAGCTCATCAAAACGCGACGCAGGGCGTTGCCCATTGTCAGGCCAAAACCACGTTCCAGCGGCTCAGCAACAACTGTTGCTTGGCGCGCAGGGTCGTTGCCCGGCTTCACGTCCAATTGTGTCGGCTTGATCAACTCAGCCCAATTTTTGTGGATCATACGTCCCTCCATTCTTGCTTTTGTCTCATGTCCCAAAGACAAAAGCGCCCGAGGTTTCAGAAAATGCGAATTGGGGCCGTGAAAATCACGCGGCCCCAACCGTAATAAGATAGCTTAAACGCGACGACGCTTTGGTGGGCGGCAACCGTTGTGAGCCATTGGTGTAACGTCACGGATCGATGTAACGTTGAAACCAGCAGCAGCCAAAGCACGTAGGGCGCTTTCACGGCCAGAACCTGGACCTTGCACTTCGACTTCAAGCGTTTTCACGCCGTGGTCTTGTGCTTTCTTCGCTACATCTTCAGCAGCCATCTGCGCCGCATAAGGCGTAGATTTACGTGAGCCTTTAAAGCCCATCGTGCCGGCTGAAGACCATGCAATTGCGTTGCCCTGAACGTCTGAGATCAAGATTTTTGTGTTGTTAAAAGAAGAGTTCACATGCGCCACACCTGCGGCGATGTTCTTACGCTCTTTCTTCTTCGCGCGTACTTTTTCGCGTGCCATTAGTCAGAGCCTCCCTTATTTCTTCTTACCAGCAATGGCCTTTGCAGGACCTTTGCGAGTACGAGCGTTAGTGTGTGTGCGCTGACCACGAACTGGCAGATTACGACGGTGGCGCAAGCCACGGTAGCAACCAAGGTCCATCAGGCGTTTGATGTTCATCTGTGTGTCACGACGCAAGTCACCTTCAACGGTGAAGTTTGCATCAATGTGCTCACGAACTTTCAGAACTTCGGCGTCAGACAATTCATTCACACGACGTGCTGCGTCGATGCCAACTGCTTCGCAGATGGCTTGTGCTGAGGTTGTACCGATACCGGTGATATATGTTAGGGCGATTGGAACCCGCTTTGCAGTCGGGATGTTTACGCCGGCAATACGTGCCACGTGTGCAATTCCTTTTTAGTTGCGGGTCCGTAGTTCCGGACCCTTTTTTCACAACATAAGCCCGCTGGTTTTAAAACCCACGGGCCTTAGCTGATCAGGTGATCCCGTATTCTGGACAAAGTCCGCCACACGGTTTGATTCTCGCTAGAGATAGGGCTGATTATTGGGATTATTGGGAGCGGTCAAGAGCCTATTGTAGCGACGCATAAATTGAAGGAAGCCTCAAAAATTAGAGCTCTTTCAACTCAACCGCATTTAGAAGTCGTTTTATGACCGCGGGCCAATAAACAAGATATGCTAATCCCAACGTAACAATTGTTAAAAGCAACCAAATCAAAGCGTGCCCGAGAATGTCCATAAAACCGACTTCGACATAAACCTTCGAAATCTTATGGCCATCACGATCAACAACGTAAGTTCGGTTGAGTGGCGCTTTTAGAAAATAGTACGGCAAAACAAACAGCGCCAAACCAAAGGTTATAATGGACAACAATATCCAAATCACCAGCTGCCCAATAGCCTCGCCAACTGTAAACTCACACTTAAATTTCTGACCTAGCATCTAAAATTATCTCCTAATTTAAAAAGAGACAATTGCAGCTAATTGGCGTCAGACACAACCAATATCAATGCTGTTCACTTATCAAGAACTGCCGCGATATCACCTTGGACTTTTCCGATATCACCCAAGCCATTGATCCGCGTTAGCATTTCTTTGGCGTAGTAATACCCGATCAACGGCGACGTCTTTTTATAATATTCCATGAGGCGCGTTTTCAGGCTTTCCTCATTGTCGTCTGCGCGGCGTTGGAACTTACCAGTCTCGCCGCAATTGGAGCATTTACCATCAGCAGGCTCTGGCTTGGTGCTATCGTTATAGACCTCACCGCAACCTGCACAGGTTGAGCGCGCTGTGATCCGTGCCACGAGCGCCTCATCATCAACTTCCATCTCGATCACAGCATCAAGGCTTTCGCCTTCATTCGCCAACAATGTGGTCAAAGCCTCGGCTTGCGCCAAAGTCCGTGGAAAGCCATCAAAGATAAAGCCTTTGGCTTTAACCGTATTCAGTTGCTCACGGATCAGACCAATAACGATCTCGTCCGTCACCAAAGCCCCACGCGCCATCACATCAGCTACGACTTTACCCATCTCGGTGCCACTGTCTTTGGCGGCACGCAACATATCACCGGTGCTAAGCTGCACCATGCCACGTGTTTCAACCAAATGACGCGCTTGCGTCCCTTTGCCAGCGCCTGGCGGTCCGAGAAGGATAATATTCATTTGCGGGCTGGGCTCCGTTTTTTACGTGTTTTGCCTTTGCCACGTAGGTTCGATTTTTCAATCAGACCTTCGTATTGCTGGGCCAACAGGTGGCTTTGAACTTGTTGGATTGTGTCCATAGTCACGGACACAACGATCAACACGGACGTACCACCAAAGTAGAACGGGATAGCGAATTGACCGCGCAAGATTTCCGGCAAGACACAAACCGCAGCAAGATAAGCTGCACCAAGCACAAGTACGCGGTTGACCACATATTCCAGATACTCAGCCGTTTTCTTACCTGGACGGATACCTGGAACAAAACCGTTCTGGTTCTTCAGGTTCTCCGCAACATCATCCGGCTTGAAGGAGACGTTGAAGGTGTAAAAGTAGGCAAAGAACACGATCATCACGATGAAGAACAACAGGTACAAGGGTTGACCCGGACCGAAGTTCGCAAGCAACCATGACATGATGGGGCTGGTGGAGTTGCCAGAGAACGTGCTGATCGTGATTGGCAGCAACAATAAGGAGCTGGCAAAGATCGCCGGGATAACACCGGCTGGGTTAACCTTAACTGGCAAGTGGCTGGACCCACCATCATAGACCTTCATGCCAACTTGGCGACGTGGGTATTGGATGTGGATCTTGCGCAACGCGCGTTCCATGAACACAACAAATGCGATTGTGGCGACAACCATAACGATCACACCAATGATCACGCCGGGGCTGATTGCACCAGACCGACCAGAGGCAAAGAACTGCGCCAAGGCGGCTGGAACTTCGGCGATGATGCCGACGAAGATGATCAAAGAGATTCCGTTGCCGATGCCGCGTGCAGTAATTTGCTCACCCAGCCACATCAGGAACATTGTACCGCCGACCAAAGTGATCATGCACGAGAAGATAAAGTAGGATTGACCAATGCCCTCTTGGACAAAGTCACCGCTAAACAGACCGACAGACAGACCGTACGCCTGCACAGTGGCCAAGGCGACCGTACCATAGCGCGTGTACTGGTTGATCTTCTTTTGGCCTTGTGCGCCCTCTTTCTTCATCTGCTCAAGCGCTGGAACCATTGAGGTCATCAGCTGAACGATGATCGAGGCCGAGATGTAGGGCATGATACCAAGAGCAAAGATGCCCATACGACCAAGCGCACCACCGGTGAACATCGAAACCATACCGCCGATGCCCTGCCCCGCGCTTTCCATAAAGTCACGCAGCGCAATGCCATCAATTCCGGGAACCGGAATAAACGTGCCCATACGGTATACGATCAGCAAACCAAGGGTGAACAGGATACGATTGCGCAGGTCAGTCGCTTTACCTAGCGCAGACCAGCTTGTGTTAGCGGCCATATTCTCGACGGCAGATACCATTATTAGGCTCTTTCTTTAACAAAAACACCGCCCAGCCGTTTTCCGGTGGGCGGCGTTTGGAAAACTCTAAGACTATGTAGGCGGCAAAACTGCTGCCCACAAGTGGATAGGTTTAATTACTCAGATGCTGCAGGTGCGACTTTTGCTGTGAGGGTCAATTTACCACCAGCTTTTTCGACAGCTTCAACCGCAGATTTGGACGCGCCGTGGACTTCGATGTTCAACTTGGATGTCACTTCACCCTTAGCCAACACACGAATACCGTCCAAGATACGACGAACAGCACCAGATGCGATCAATGCATCGTGCGTGATTGGCGCTTTTGCGTCGATTTTGCCTGCGTCTACGAATTTCTGGATCAGACCAAGGTTGATAACCGCGTATGCTTTGCGGTTCGGCTTGTTAAAGCCGCGCTTTGGCAGACGTTGGTACAAAGGCATTTGACCGCCTTCAAAACCTTTGATCGCAACACCCGAACGGGATTTTTGACCTTTGATACCACGGCCACCCATTTTACCGGTGCCGGACCCTGGACCACGGCCAACGCGCTTGCGTGGTTTGGTGGCGCCTGGGTTGTCGCTTAGTTCATTTAGTTTAAACATTTTGCTTCTCCTTCGCCGGATGTGCCCCCAGAAGCAAATGGGACAACCACGGCATGTTTGGTTTTCGAGTCACCTGTATGGTGAACACTTGGCGCGTATAGACTGGGTTTGTGGTTGGAGCAAGTGATGGATGCGAGCGATGCGTTAACCGTCGGATTTGCTGGCTTTTCGTCGGTCGTTTTGCGGGGGATTGTACATATTGGGGAGTTGGTTTGTACAATTTGGGGTGGCTACAGATGCCGCCAAAAGCCGCGTTTTGGGCAATTTGTACAAATTGGGGGGCTGAATTGTACATTTGAGGTGGTTTGAGGCTGTAGCCGCGCCGAATCTGGTTAATTTCAACTAATATGCCGCAGGTTGGAGGAACGCAGGGCCGTGAATGCCCGCGGGTCGGAGGCCGTTTTGTAAACTGTCCAGAGGACAGTTTCAGGCCTTCGAGGGCGATAGCCTCGGGAGTGACGCAGTCGCGCCCGCCCATGGGGGCGGACCGCGAGTGGGCGCGTCAACAACTCCGATTCACGGGACGTATTCTTTCAAACGTAACTAGCCAGAAACTTTCATGCTACCAATTCTGTTCGGGAAAAGCCCCTTTGGATTGACGCCCCATTGAAATTCTACCTCCAAATCAATACCCCACTTTTTCGCAAGACGACTGGCTTCTTTCCACGCATCTGGCGCCGACTGCCCCTGAACGGAAATGCCCAGATCTGAGACAAACTTGTACCCATGCTCGTCGTACTCACCAGCTTTCGAATTGATACAAAGTTCTGAAGTCAGTTTCGATTTTGACAACCCTTTCTTCTGCAAAATTTTTATTGTCGAGAGCAGGACATTACCCCAATTGGGTTTAAAGATCGGTCGACCATCAACGAAGGCTTTGGTTACTCTCGTAAAAGAAAGTGCAGGAGTTTCTCTGAATTTAATTACTCCGCCCAAATCAATTTGATTCAATTCAGAAGGCATTTCGTCCTTCTCGAGATTTAGCTCTTCTAAAGTTTTGCCTACAAGTAGGTCAATCGTCTGGGATGGTGTACCGCCTTCTAACCAAGTTGATATGGTCTTGAGGTGCGCAAATGTCGAATCGCTTACTCGGATAACAGGCATCATTTTCAACTCCATATTGTTATGTTACATATCAATATACGCACTGTCACTCGATGTCAATCATATGTAACATACAAAAAACGCCCCGCAGTTTCCTGCGAGGCGTTTCTATCAAAGGCGGGGTGAACCCTGCCATATGCTAGACCGTTAGGTTTAGCCTTTTTCTTCAATAATTTCGACCATGTGGCGGATCGAGCTTACCATGCCGCGTACGGAAGGTGTGTCTTCCAGCTCGCGGGTTTTGTGCATTTTGTTCAAGCCGAGGCCGATCAAAGTGGCGCGCTGCTTTGCAGGGCGACGGATCGGAGAACCGATTTGTTTTACAACGATTGTTTTAGCCATAATATCAGTCCTTACGCTTCAGCTGTTTCAGCAGGTGCATCAGCTGCAGGCGCATCGTCGCGCTTTGGCATAATGTCAGCTACTTTTTTGCCACGACGTTGGGCTACGGAACGAGGCGAAGACTCTTTGCGTAGACCGTCCATAGTGGCGCGGATCATGTTGTATGGGTTTTGCGAACCGATGGACTTGGACACAACGTCCTTGATGCCCAGCATTTCGAAAACTGCACGCATTGGACCACCAGCAATAATACCAGTACCTTCAGGTGCCGAACGCATGACAACTTTGCCTGCGCCGTGACGGCCTTCCATGTCGTGGTGCAATGTACGGCCTTCGCGCAATTGAACACGGATCATTTGGCGTTTTGCTTGCTCTGTGGCTTTGCGAATGGCCTCTGGGACCTCTTTCGCTTTACCTTTGCCGAAGCCGACGCGACCTTTTTGGTCACCAACAACAACAAGTGCGGCGAAGCCAAAGCGCTTACCACCTTTTACAGTTTTGGAAACACGGTTAATCGCGACTAGGCGATCCGTAAATTCTGGTGTTTCGTCACGATCGCGGCGTGGGCCACGACGGTTTTCACGTTCTGCCATGAGAACATCCTTATATGGGTGAGCAAGCGCTCGTTAATTTCGATCCTAGTGGGCAACATGCCCCCGGATCATCGAGGCGGCCCCTTTAAAGGAGCCGCCTTCAAGTCGTTTAGATCTTTAGACCACCTTCACGTGCGGCGTCAGCAACTGCTTTAACCTTACCGTGAAAGAGGAAACCACCACGGTCAAAGTAAGCGGTTTCAACGCCTGCTTTAATCGCGCGCTCAGCAATCGCCGTACCGACTTTAGCAGCCGCCTCGACGTTGTTTTTGCCAACAACACCCAATGCTTTTTCGAGTGTGGAAGCGGACGCAAGCGTCACGCCATTCACATCGTCGATCAGCTGGGCGCTGATGTTTTTGTTTGAGCGGTGAACGGAAAGACGCAAGCGTCCCGCGTTTACCCGGCGAAGTTTGTTCCGAACGCGCATGCGGCGCTTTAGAAACAATGTTCTTTTGCTGTTTGCCATCTGTGCGTTCCTTACTTCTTCTTGCCTTCTTTGCGGAAGACGAATTCACCCTTATAGCGAATACCTTTGCCTTTATAGGGCTCTGGTTTCCGCCAAGCGCGAATTTCGGCAGCTACTTGACCAACAACTTGTTCGTCAATGCCTTCTACCACAATCACGGTTTGCTTAGGTGCTGTTACGGTAACGCCTTCAGGCGCAACGTAGTCAACATCGTGAGACAGACCGAGGTTCAGTTTCAATGTGTTACCAGTCATGGCAGCACGATAACCAACGCCTTGGATTTCAAGTTCTTTCTTGAAACCTTCGGTAACGCCAACAACCAAGTTTGCGATGCGCGTGCGGCTCATGCCCCACTGCTGACGCGAACGCTTGGACAAGCCACGTGGTGTGACTTTTACAGCGTTGTCTTCAACCGAAAGTGTCACATCATCCGTTGCTTTAAACGTACGTGTGCCCTTTGGGCCTTTGACTTCGACGGATTGGCCGGAGACAGCGGCTGTAACACCTGCTGGCAACGCGACCGGTTTTTTACCAATACGAGACATCTTGTTCTCCTTAGAATACGGTGCAGAGCACTTCGCCGCCAACATTGGCTGCCCGTGCTTTTGCGTCCGACATCACACCCTGTGGGGTGGAGACAATCGACACACCTAGGCCCTGACGGACCACTGGAATGTCATTAACGCCCATGTATACGCGACGACCGGGTTTTGAGACCCGCTTCAGTTCACGAATTACAGGTTCGCCCTCGTAATACTTCAGGCTGATTTCGATGGCCGGGTGGCCGTCTTTGCCTGTCGTTGCTTCATAGCCGCGAATGTAGCCTTCATCAGCCAACACGTCCAAGACCCAGGCACGCAGCTTTGAAGCTGGTGTCTCGACGATGGATTTGCCGCGCAATGAAGAGTTACGAATGCGTGTGAGCATATCTGCGATAGGATCGTTCATATCTAATGCCCTTCCTTACCAGCTCGACTTGACCATGCCAGGGATTTGACCGGCAGAGCCGAGGTCCCGTAGCGCGATCCGCGAAATTTTGAGCTTACGGTAGTAAGCGTGTGGACGACCAGTCAGCTGGCAACGGTTGTGCAAGCGGACTTTGGACGAGTTACGCGGCAATTTTGCCAACTTAAGAGTAGCGCGAAAACGCTCTTCCATAGGTAGCTCTTGATTGCTGACGATTGCTTTTAGGGCGGCACGACGGTCTGCGTACTGCTTTACAAGCTTCTCACGCTTAACTTCGCGTGCGATCATGGATTTCTTAGCCATATCTAAATTCCTTCCCGCTTACGAATTGAATGGCATGTTGAAAGCTTTCAACAGCGATTTTGCTTCGTCATCGGTTTTCGCCGTAGTAGCGATCACAATGTCCATACCCCAGTTTTCATCGATTTTATCGAAATCGATTTCTGGAAATACAAGATGCTCTTTCAAGCCCATAGCATAGTTGCCACGGCCATCAAAAGATTTGCCAGATACGCCGCGGAAGTCGCGAATACGTGGCATTGCAATTGTGGTCAAACGGTCGAGGAATTCGTACATACGATTGCCGCGCAAGGTAACTTTCGCACCCATTGGCATTTCTTCACGTACACGGAAGCCCGCGATGGATTTCTTGGCGATTGTGGTCAAAGCTTTTTGGCCAGCGATCAACGTCAGGTCACCCTGAGCCGATTTGGCTTTCTTGCTGTCACGCACAGCAGCTGCACCGCAACCAATGTTCAATACGATTTTATCCAAGCGTGGAATCATCATATCGTTTTTATAGCCAAATTCTTCTTTCATCGCAGGACGAATTGTCTCGCGGTAAGAAGTTTTTAGACGAGGTGTATAATCAGACATTAGATCACATCCCCTGTTGTCTTAGCGAAACGCACTTTGTTTTCGCCATCCATTTTAAAGCCAACGCGTGTTGCTTTGCCGTTCGCATCAAGCAACGAAAGGTTGCTGAGGGCGATTGGCATGGCTTTTGGAATACGGCCACCTTGGGATTCTTGCGTCTGACGTGTCGCACGAATTGAGATGTTCAAACCATCAACAACGGCTTTGCCTGATTTTGGACTGATGGAAGAGATAGTACCCTCTTTCCCTTTATCCTTGCCTGTCAGCAAAACGACTTTGTCGCCTTTTTTGAGCTTAGCAGCCATATCAAAGCACCTCCGGAGCGAGGGAGATAATTTTCATGAAGTTCTTAGCGCGCAATTCGCGAACAACTGGACCAAAGATACGTGTACCTACTGGCTCGTTATTGTTGTTCAGGATAACTGCTGCGTTGCCGTCAAAACGAATGGCTGTGCCATCATCGCGACGAACTTCTTTTGCCGTGCGAACGACGACGGCCTTACGGACGTCACCCTTCTTAACACGACCACGTGGAATGGCTTCCTTAACGGACACGACAATGATGTCGCCGACCGATGCGTACTTACGCTTGGAACCACCCAGAACCTTGATGCACTGAACACGGCGTGCGCCGCTGTTGTCAGCTACCTCAAGATTTGTCTGCATCTGGATCATTTGGTTTCTCCCGACCTGTAGGGGGCGATGCGTGCCTGGTCCCTAGGGTTTCGATTATACTGTTGGCAGTCGCAGCTTTTAGGCTGTGATCACTTCCCAGCGTTTTGTCTTCGAACGTGGCGCGCACTCAATGATGCGTACGGAATCGCCAACTTTGAAGGATTCGTTCTCGTCGTGGGCCCGATACTTCTTGGACCGACGAATTGTTTTCTTCAGAACCGGGTGAGTAAAGCGACGCTCTACGGCAACCGTTACTGTTTGGGCGTTGGCATCAGAAGTCACTGTGCCGGTCAAAATACGTTTAGGCATTGGTGTGCTCCTTATTCAGACGCCGCAGCAGCGGCTTTTTGGTTCAAGATTGTTTTAACACGGGCCGCATTGCGACGTGCAACGCGGATTTGTGCTGGGTTTTCAAGAGAGCCAGTTGCTGCTTGGAAGCGCAGGTTGAAGCTTTCTTTTTTCATATCAGCCAGCTTTTCGCGCAGCTGATCTGGTGTCAGATCGTGTAGTTCTTGGGCGTTCATCGCCTTTTCCTTTCAACATCACCAGCTGGCCCCATTTGGGTGACCATGATTCTAGTGGAGTCCATAGTAGAATGGTGCGTATAGGAGGGTTTGGGATGTGTGGCAAGTCCCTTTTGTTTTATAGGGAAAGCATCGGATTTACCCATTTTTATTATCGGTATCACGTCTGTATTATGTCGATATCACGTCGGTGCGGGCGACCGCTAGATGTGGTGGGCAAGAACGCCAAAATTTCAGCATCTCCCCCAACAAGGTACAGACCAAAGTTAGGAAGACTCCGCTTTAACGTCAGGGACAAAGCGTGTCGCAAAATAGAGGATCAGATTTGAGGCGAGGGCCGAAAATAGGAACGTCACCCAGAACCAAATATCGTGATCTTCATGACGAAATACGGAAAACAGAACCAACAACGCCAACAAATTATAGACCAACAGAATGAGGCGGTCTTTTGCTGGGCGAAGCCAAAGGCTACCGAGCGCCAATATCCCCAAGATCGAAGAGAAGACCCAAAAATAGAAGCCCCAAATTCCGGTCGACACCCCAAGCTTATACATTTTCCCGGACCAATATACAATTGTCGCGGCTAACCTGACAGTGAAATACATGGCACCGATCAAGAGTATTGAGAGGACGACGAACCTGAGAAAGCGGCTGCCAAAGAGAATGCGAAATAGTTTCATAGAGAAAGCATGGCCCAGCATGGGAGGCGACACAAACAAAAAGCCCCCACCGATCACTCGGCAGGGGCTTCTTTAATTCTAAACCATTGCGCCTAAGCGCAAGAATTTACCAATCTTCGCGAACCACAACACGCGTTTTGATCGGCAGCTTCATCGCTGCAAGGCGCAGGGCCTCACGGGCGATGACTTCGTCAACGCCGTCGATTTCAAACATCACGCGGCCAGGCTTAACTTTGGCGGCCCAACGGTCGACAGAGCCCTTACCTTTACCCATACGAACTTCGATAGGTTTGGCTGTGATTGGCACATCTGGAAAAATACGGATCCAGACGCGGCCTTGGCGTTTCATGTGACGTGTCATCGCGCGGCGAGCCGCTTCGATTTGACGTGCAGTTACACGCTCAGGCTCTGTTGCCTTAAGACCGTAAGTCCCAAAGTTCAGATCGGAACCGCCTTTAGCAAGACCCTTGATAGAGCCCTTAAACTGCTTGCGGAATTTAGTACGTTTTGGCTGAAGCATCTGTGTACCCCCCTATCAACGACGACCGCCAGCACCGCGAGGTGTTGGGCCGTCTTGGAGTTCTTGTGCCTTACGGTCACGCGCTGCTGGATCGTGTTCCATGATCTCGCCTTTAAAGATCCAGGTTTTGATCCCGATGATGCCATAAGCAGTCATCGCTTCAACGTGTGCGTAATCGATGTCCGCGCGCAGTGTGTGCAACGGAACGCGTCCCTCACGGTACCATTCAGTACGCGCAATTTCTGCGCCGCCCAAACGGCCTGCAACGTTAACGCGGATACCAAGGGCACCCATACGCATTGCGTTTTGTACCGCACGCTTCATAGCGCGACGGAACGAAACACGACGTTCCAGTTGTTGTGAAATGGATTCACCAACAAGGGCTGCATCCAATTCCGGCTTGCGAACTTCAACAATGTTGAGGTGCAATTCGGAAGCAGTGAAATTCGCCAGTTTCTTGCGCAGACCTTCGATGTCTGCACCTTTCTTACCGATGATAACACCTGGACGGGCTGTGTGGATCGTAACGCGGCACTTCTTGTGTGGGCGTTCGATGATCACACGGGAAATACCCGCTTGGACGCACTCTTTCTTAATGAATTCGCGCATTTTCAGGTCTTCAAGAAGCAGGTTCCCGAAATCCTTGGTGTCCGCATACCAGCGGCTGTCCCAAGTACGGTTAACCTGAAGGCGCATGCCGATTGGATTTACTTTATTACCCATTAGGTTTGCTCCCCAGATACTGCTTCAACTTGACGAACCAAGATTGTGACCTCTGCAAAAGGCTTAAGGATCTTACCGAAACGACCACGCGCACGTGGACGACCACGTTTCATTGTCATGTTCTTACCGACCCAAGCTTCGGCAACGATCAACTCGTCGACGTCAAGATTGTGGTTGTTTTCTGCGTTCGCAATTGCTGACTGCAGGCATTTTTTCACATCACCAGAGATACGCTTCTTAGAGAACGTTAGGTCCGTAAGGGCCTTGTCCACTTTTTTGCCGCGGATCAATTGCGCAACCAAGTTCAGCTTTTGAGGGCTGGTGCGCAACATGCGTGTTTTTGCCATTGCTTCGTTATCAGCAACGCGGCGAGGGTTCTTATCCTTGCTCATTTGCGTTTCGCCTTCTTGTCAGCCGCGTGACCGTAGTAGGTACGCGTTGGTGAATACTCACCAAATTTTTGACCAATCATATCTTCAGTGACGTTCACTGGGATATGCTTGTGGCCGTTATAAACGCCAAAAGTCAGGCCAACAAATTGTGGCAGGATTGTAGAACGACGTGACCAGATCTTGATCACTTCGTGGCGACCGCTTTCAGCAGACGCTTCGGCCTTTTTCAACACATACGAGTCGACAAAAGGACCTTTCCAAACGGAACGAGACATAAATTAGCGTCCCTTCTTCTTGGCGTGACGCGAGCGAATGATAAGCTTTTGCGACGCTTTGTTTTTGTTGCGAGTACGTGCACCTTTAGTTGGCTTGCCCCATGGGGAAACCGGGTGACGACCACCGGATGTCCGACCTTCACCACCACCGTGAGGGTGATCGACCGGGTTCATAACGACACCACGTACAGAAGGACGGATGCCCTTGTGACGCATACGGCCCGCTTTACCGAAGTTCTGGTTCGAGTTGTCTGGGTTAGACACGGCACCAACGGTGGCCATGCATTCCTGACGTACAAGACGCAGTTCGCCGGAAGACAAACGGATCTGAGCGTATCCACCATCACGTCCAACGAATTGGGCGTATGTGCCAGCAGCACGAGCGATTTGACCGCCCTTACCTGGCTTCATTTCGATGTTGTGGATAATCGTACCGATTGGCATGCCAGAGAACGGCATTGCGTTGCCCGGCTTGATGTCTGCTTTTGCAGCAGAAATAACTTTGTCCCCAATGCCTAGGCGCTGTGGCGCTAGGATGTAGGCCTGTTCGCCGTCTTCGTATTTTACGAGAGCGATAAAGGCTGTCCGGTTAGGGTCATACTCGATGCGTTCGACAGTCGCCGTCACATCCATTTTGTTACGTCTAAAATCGACGATACGGTAAAGGCGCTTAGCACCCCCGCCTTTGCGACGCATCGTAATTCGTCCGGTGTTGTTCCGTCCGCCATTTTTCGTCAAACCCTCAGTGAGGGCCTTGACTGGGCGACCTTTCCAAAGCTCCGAACGGTCGATCAGTACCAACCCGCGTTGGCCTGGCGTAGTCGGCTTATACGACTTTAGTGCCATGTTGATGTCTTCCGTTTTGCTTATCGGGCGCGCGTATGCGCCGTCTTGGTTATAGGCCCCCGTAGGTGCCCGA
Organism: Ascidiaceihabitans sp.; assembly: GCA_047624005.1. Classification (GTDB taxonomy): domain Bacteria; phylum Pseudomonadota; class Alphaproteobacteria; order Rhodobacterales; family Rhodobacteraceae; genus Ascidiaceihabitans. Next base: position 14,214 of record JBLHPE010000013.1, on the reverse strand, counting down.
ATTACTGTTCTTTCGAACAACGACGAAGCCCCAGACGAATCTGGGGCTGTGCCGATGGCCTCACCTATAAAAGACAGGGGGTCGGGTCAAGTGGTTTGGGTTCACTATTGTTGGTTCACCTTAACCTCTATCGAAATAACATCGCCTCCTGTCAGAGTTAGTATAGCAGTATCCTGCTCTGAGCGATCGGCAGCGTTTTGAAATAGTTCGTTACAAGCCCTGTAATGTTGAACTATGACGTCCAAAACATCACTTTCGCTGCCGTCAGGCAAACTGATCGGCCTAAAATACCGGAAAAGCCCAGCCTCGGTCGAAATAGGGACCAAAAACCCCAACGCTTCGGCAAATTTTGAACCGTATGGGCGCTTGTGGACGAACTCTTTGCGAAGTGCCGACACATCTTTTAGCCAGCCAGCCACATCCGACTTGTTCAAACTTTCAAGCTTCGGAATAAGATATCCCTTCTCTAACAGCAGATCCAGCACAGCTTCCTGTCCAAATGACTCAGTCCGTAATTTCGCTGTTAGGCGCGCCATGTCATCAACTTTTTCTGAATCAAGACCTATCTTCAGAGCTATATATGCGCCGAGATAGTCACGAGCGGCACCAAGTTGCAGAAAGAATGAGTGAACGTGAGTATACAATGTTTGGTCTAAAGATGTGCTGGACCGTTGACCGTCAAGCTGTCCGCTAGCGGACAAGTTTACCGCTTGTTCATTGTAAAATTCGGCGATTCGGCTAACGCTGATGTCCATCGAGCGCAAACTTAAACTGATGGATTGGGCAAGAGCCTCTTCACGTGTTCGGGCGTCAAGTATTGCGCCCACCTCATCAATGCTAGGGTTCGACAACCTATTCAAAGCATCATCAGTTCTAGTCTTAGAAAGGTTCGTTGAAATACTTCCCCAAAGATCTGATGGTCCACGAAAATGGTTTTCCTTGTTTGGGACAATTGGCACCCAACTTGAATGGTAAAGACCATTCGTCCAACCTATGCGCTCAAATGCTATTGGCATAAGCTGAGCCCTCTCGAGAAGCACTTGTAATTCCTTACGCGAGATAAATCCTTTTGCGGACGGCGTTCCACCGACAAGAATGGGTTCCACTTGCCATTTTCCGTCAATGACTTCTGCCGCACGGAACCCTCCAGTACAGTGCAAATAGAAACCGTCAGCATCCTGTTGCCGCGGTATTGATGCCGTTTTGTCATCTGGTATGATAATTTCACTCTTATCTCGGATTGTTTCTCTCCTATAGCAAACAAATATAGTTGAAAATTAACCTCATCGAATTCCTCAAACGCTACAAACAAATGGGCCAACCCTCGTGAATTGACCCATCTTAATCTGTCAAATACCCCTTCGCAAAGAAACGCCCCAGCTTATGCCAGTTGGATGCCTACTCAGCTTCCCGCCGCCCTACTCCTGACGTCGCTTAAGTTCCTCAACCCGCGCAACTTCCTCGGCCCGTGGTTCTGTTCGCTTCACAAACACCACCGTTTTGCGCGTCAGGAACACGGCATCGATCCAAGCAACCAGTTCGCCCTCTTCCGCACTAATGGGCGGCCATTCGGTTTGCGCACCCGCCAACGCGCCTTGTAAGCGCGAGATGAAATTCCACGTCGACTCATGATGATCCGCATAAACATCGTATTTGATGTCCATTGGGAACGATGTGAAAATGTCTTCGATCACGTAAACACCACCCGGCGGTAAAAGCGGGAACAGGGTTTTGAAGGCAATGATTTGGTGGGACCATTTGTGGCTGGCGTCGTCTAAGACGATACTTGGCTTGTAGATTTCAGCTAAGCGATTAAGGAACCGTGGGCGCGCCGCGTTTCCGATTTCGATGGTAAATTCTTCGCCTGAAAATTTTTCGACGCGCTTGTCATTGTCGACCCCAACAATTTTGGCTTTGGTGAAAAATTTGCGCCAACTGCGCAAGGATGCAGCGTTGACACGCGGCAGACCCACGCCAAGCTCCATAAAGCAGAATTCAGCGTCCTTGTAAGGTGCAAATGCGAATTCATACAGCCGCATGTAATCGTGGGTCTTAGACGACTTATCGGTACCAGCGTCTTGGGCCAGTTGATCAAGCTCCCCCACTGGCAACAGTGATTTGAATGACATAAGGGCCTCCACAAGATGACGAATTAGACGTGATTGGCATCCGTTGGGCGCCACACCCGCTGTGCGGGCGCCTGATCCTATTGGTGCGATAATGGAAACAATCGGCTACGAATACAAGAAGAGTGTTTGGTGACTTCTAAATGGCCTGAAAGCACCCCTACCCCATCAAACGAAAAATGGGTCTACCCTTACGGATAGACCCATCTTAATCTCTCAAACAACCCCTCCTAAGAAGGGAACCAGCTTATGCCAGTTTGATGTTTGTCGCAGATTCGCGACCGTCACGGCCGGCTTCGATGTCGAATGTTACTTTTTGGTCATCGCTCAAACCGGTAAGACCAGCTTGCTCAACTGCAGAGATGTGTACGAACACGTCCTTTGCGCCTCCATCGGGAGCGACAAAACCAAAACCTTTAGTGGTGTTGAACCATTTTACTGTACCTGAAGCCATTGTAGTATTCCTTTTAAGACTGCCCACGAAATGCGGCAGGGCGGCTAAGTCAAAGATAGATCGAAAGACTGAGCCGTAAGGAGCAGTGATGACGATAGATGTAACGTTGCACGCGGCTTTTGCGCCTGTCTGATGTAAAAAGCAAGCGTTTATCGCCATTACGCAAAATTAGGCAGCAATGCGCCGCTCAAGAAAAAAGGGCCCCGCTTTCGCAGAGGCCCCTTCTTAATCAATTTATCACTTAAGTCTTACAGACCAGTGGAGACGTCGATTGTGTTACCCTCTTCGAGTGTCACATACGCCTTTTTCACGTCTTTCCGACGACCAAGCGCACCGCGGAACCGTTTCACTTTACCTTTAGTGATCGAGGTGTTCACGGCTTTAACCTTTACACCAAAGAGAGCTTCAACAGCTTCTTTGATCATTGGTTTGTTGCTTGCGATCGCAACTTCAAAAACAACTGCATTGGCTTCAGAAGCCATAGTCGCTTTTTCCGTGATAATCGGTTTGCGGATTACGTCGTAATGTTCTGCCTTAGCGCTCATTTCAGTCGAGCCTCCAGTGCTTCGATCCCAGACTTCGTGATGACAAGTGTATCACGCTTCAGGATGTCAAATACGTTTGCACCCATCGTTGGCAGGATATCCAAGCCTTCAATGTTGCGTGACGCTTTTAGGAAATCTTCGTTCACAGAAGCACCGTCGATGATCAACGCACGTTTCCAACCAAGGTTTTTAACAGCCTTCGCAAGAGCAGATGTTTTGCCATCAGTGTTTACGTCTTCAATGATTACCAATTCGCCGGCTTTGGCTTTGGCGGACAATGCGTGACATAGACCCAGTTTACGGAACTTTTTAGTAAGGTCGTGGCCGTGCGAACGCACAACTGGACCTTTGTAAACACCACCACCGCGGAAGATAGGCGCAGAACGTGCACCGTGACGTGCGCCGCCGGTACCTTTCTGACGATAGATCTTCTTGGTAGAGTAGTTCACTTCGGAACGTGTCTTAACCTTGTGAGTACCGGCTTGCGCATTGTTGCGCTGCCAGCGAACAACACGGTGCAAGATGTCTGCACGTGGCTCAAGACCAAACAGGGCCTCGTCCAAGTCCAGCGTACCAGCAGATGTGCCGTCCAGTTTGATTACGTCAAGTTTCATGCTTCACCACCTTCTGCAGGTGCTTCGACAGCCGGAGCTGCTGCAACTGCTGACTTCAAAGCGGCCGGGAAAGGCACGCCATCAGGCAATTTCTTTTTGACAGAATCTTTAACAGTAACCCAACCACCTTTGGAGCCAGGAACGGCGCCTTTGATCATGATCAGACCGCGTTCTGCGTCAGTTTTAACAACTTCAAGATTTTGCGTAGTTACACGAGCGTTACCCATGTGACCGGCCATTTTCTTGCCTTTGAAAACTTTACCAGGATCTTGACACTGACCAGTGGAACCATGCGAACGGTGAGACACGGAAACACCGTGCGTCGCGCGCAAACCACCAAAGTTGTGACGCTTCATGGCACCTTGGAAACCTTTACCAATGGATGTGCCTGATACGTCAACTTTTTGACCGTCAAGGTAATGCTCAGCGGACAGTTCTTCACCGACGCTGATCAAGTTATCTTCGGAAACACGGAATTCGACCAGCTTACGCTTTGGCTCAACCTTTTGTGCGGCGAAGTGGCCGCGCATGGCTTTGCTTACACGTTTGATTTTTGGCGTACCTGCGCCAAGTTGAACAGCCGTGTAGCCGTCTTTTTCCATAGTCCGTTGTGTCACAACCTGAAGGCCGTCCATCTGAAGTACAGTAACAGGGATCTGTTTGCCGTCTTCCATGAACAACCGGGTCATGCCCAATTTCTTTGCGAGTACTCCTGAGCGCATATTCATACCCTCCTTAAGACTGCAACTTGATCTCGACGTCCACACCAGCGGCAAGGTCGAGCTTCATCAGCGCGTCTACCGTTTGTGGAGTCGGATCAACGATATCCAGCAAGCGCTTGTGCGTGCGGATTTCAAATTGGTCACGGGATTTTTTGTCAACGTGTGGACCACGTAGAACTGTGAATTTTTCAATCTTGTTCGGCAGCGGAATTGGGCCACGAACAGATGCACCGGTGCGTTTTGCAGTGTTTACGATTTCCTGTGTGGACGAATCCAGCACGCGGTAATCAAACGCCTTCAAACGGATGCGGATATTTTGGCTTTTGGCCATTTTGTCATCATCCCTGATTAGGGCTTAGAACGGAGAGGAGGATATACGCTCACCGCATACCTTCATCGCGTCTTTAATATAGAACCGAGAAGGGCGCGCAAAAGCACACCCCAACAGAACTTGGCCGCGTTTAGGTCGAGTCGGTATAGAAAGCAAGAGGGATCGTAGCAATTGTTGTGACTTGCCCGCCGAATGCCATGAATCACAGATTTTGGATTACAGCGCGTAGCTAGCCCAAACACAAATCATAGCGACGTAGGTTAGCTGGTGCAGTGTTTGATCAACACCAAATGCACGCCAATATCCTGATTGATCCGGTCCATGACCCGCTTTTTCAGAATACCGCCCCTTTGCATAATCAATGTGGTAATGAACTACGCCTTCGAGCAGACACAACAAAACGACAAATACAATCGGTGCGCCAATGACAAGAAAGACAAGAGCTGAAAAGGCTGCATGTATCGCCGCGTGCTGCGCACGTCCGATATGCAAATAAACACTGCGCGCAGATAACATGCGCGGGGTCTGCATAAAGAAATCTGCAAACATGTGTTTCACTTGCAAAAGTACAAGCAAGGTCAAAGTGGTTTGCAAAAGCGGCGTCACATGAATTCTCCTGATGTTACCCCACCCTAGCGCCAATCGCCAAAGTCGCAAATCATTTGATCTGTGCCCCCTGCCCAATGTATGCATTTATAGACACTTGATCAGAACATTATTATTTTAGGGAATACCCCCATAGAACGTTCACTTTTTGCTTTTATCTGGAAGTACTCCAAACGTGATCAGCTGGTTTTACTGCTGGTGACACTGACCCTTATGCCACTGCTTTATGTGACATTGGAGCTGCCCAAGCGGATTATCAATGACGCAATTGGCGGGGACGCATCGGTCACATACTTTGGCGTCACCATCAGCCAAGTACAGTTCTTGATGGTTCTCTGCGGGCTATTTTTGTTGGCCGTTTTCGTCCACGGCATAATGAAAATGCGCATCAATACGATGAAAGGTATATTGGCTGAACGCCTGTTGCGTCGTTTTCGCTATACCTTGATTGCACGCATACTACGATTTCCTGCCCCCTACTTTGAACGCACCAGCCAAGGCGAATTGGTGTCGATGGTCACATCAGAATCCGAACCTATGGGTGGGTTGATGGGGGATGCAGTTGCCCAACCCGTTCTTCAAGCGGGCCAGATGCTTACCATTTTGTTTTTTCTATTCTCGCAAAGTATTACCTTTGGTCTAGCCGCATGTGCATTGATCCCTTTGCAAGCATGGCTCATTCCACGGATGCAAAAACAAATTAACTTGCTCAACAAAAAGCGGATCATACAGGTGCGTGCTTTGGCTGCCGAGATTGGTGAAAGTGCAACGGGATCAACTGCTTTGCGCATCAACGGAGGCTGGCGCTACCGTCTTGCCATGATCTCTGATCGATTGGGACGTCTTTACGCTATCCGATTTGAGGTGTTCCAAAAGAAATTCTTTATGAAGTTTATCAACAACTTCATCACTCAATTAACACCCTTCTTTTTCTATTCACTGGGTGGGTATCTTACCATTCAAGGCGAGATCACAATTGGCGCGTTGGTTGCCGCGTTAGCGGCTTACAAAGACCTTGCAAGCCCATGGAAAGAGTTGTTGGCATATTACAACCAGTCCCAAGATATGTCGCTACGTTGGGATACAATTACCGAACGCTTCGCTCCTGAGGGGATGATCGACGAGGCGTTGTTTGATGAAACCCCCGATACAATTCCAACCCTTTTGGGTGATATCGAATTGATCAACGTCACCGTCCACGATGAGGATGAGAACTCGATTTTAGATGACCTTAACGTAACCTTCCCATCGGGTAGTACCGTTGCAATCACGGCCGCCAGCGATGAGGACCGTCGCGCTCTTGCTGATCTCTTGATCCGTGAATTGACGCCTGCAAGCGGTCAGGTGAAAATTGCCGGTCACTCCTTATCCGAACTACATCAAGCGACGATTGCGACACGTATCGGCCACGCAACCGCACGCCCTGTGATGTTCCAAGGAACCTTTAGTGACAATGTACTGATGCCCCTTAAGTATCAGCCATTGAACGGTGTCATAGAAACAGCTGACAGCCTCGAAAGCACACGCGCAGGAAATAGCGCTGAAATCCTAGATACTGACTGGCTCAATTTTGCGACCGCAGGGGTGGATGATCACGACCAATTACGCAATTGGTGGCTTGATCTGGTGAAAAGCATGGGCAGCGACGATGCTTTGTTTCGGCGTGGTCTAGATCAACGTTTTGATCCTGCCGAGCATATCGATCTATCCGCAGCCTTGGTCAAGCTACGCCCAACCGTCGCAAAAGCCGTGCGTGATGCGGGATTGGATGCGCAGGCTTGGGCCCTTGATCCAGAGATTTACAACCCAGCACTGCCTGTGGCTGATAACCTATTGTATGCGACCCCACGTGCTACCATTTCGGCAGACGTTTTGGTCGAACAAACAGAATTTCTAGACCTTTTGGCTTCGCTTGATCTGGAAAAAGACTTACTACAACTTGCCGTCGATATAGTAGAAATGCTGCGACAAACCTTTGGATTGGATGGAACTGACCATCCACTTTTCCGCAAATTAGGTTTAGATGTTGTGACCTATGAACAGGCCGTCGCATTGATCCAAAAGCACCGTGCCGCGACCGGACTTACCCCTCTTGAGAAATCCCAACTGTTGGCGGTTCCATTTGTACTGTCTGCTGAAAAGATTGGTCCAGCGTTTCCATCTGATATTATTGAACGAGTTTTGGCGATCCGCCGTACACATGGCGACGCGCTTCAATCAAGCATGTCATCCTTGTTCACCCCAATTAAAGTTGATGCACCCGTCGCCTGCCTTACCGTTTTGGAAAACGCATTGTTCGGGAAGGTTTCAGAAAGTGCCGGGCAACGCGGCGAAGAACTACGTGCTGTCTTAGCCGAAGTATTGCACAAGGCAGGGTTGGACAGTTTGGTCTTGGGGTTGATCTTTGATATGCCGATCGCCCTTGGAGGCGCAAACTTGCCAGCATTGTTTGCCGAACCGTTGTCTGTAAGCCGTGCCACGATTAAACGCCCACATGTCCTAATACTGGACAGTATCTTGGGAAGCTACGACGCCGCCGCGCGGGCAAATGTTTACACTAATCTGCGTGCGCTTTTGCCAGACACAACTATGATTTGCCTTGCTGCTAAATTTGACGATGGCATAGAATTCGACCTGCATTTTGAGATGCAAAATGGACGTCTAACGACAGATGACGATGATATGGCTGAAGACAAAGACGGTTCTGTCAGTGCTGACTTATCGCGGAAATTACGCGCTTTGGAGCAAACCGAACTGTTCTCGGGATTGGACCGTAAACAATTGCGCCTACTCGCGTTTGGCGCACGTTGGTATTCCGCTGTTTCAGGGGAGTATGTGTTTTACAAAGATGACGACCCAACAAGTGGTGCCTATCTTATTGTGGACGGCGAAGCGGATTTGCTGCTGCCACAAGAAGACGATGACGATATCTTGATCACAACAAGCGGTGAAGGCAAATTGGTTGGCGAACTTGGCTTGATCAAGAATGAACCCCGCGCGCTAGATATGCGGGCAAAGGGTGAGTTGACCTGCCTGCGCATCGGTGCCGAGGAATTCTTGGCAGTTGTCGAAAATGACGCATCAACTGCCTATAAGTTGCTGCAAGTTGTTGCTGGCTACGTCTCTAACTAAGCGTCATCAGCTGGAGGTTTTGCTTTCTCAAGGTAGGCACCCATCGCGGGCTTGTAGGCCTTTAACTCGTCTGTGACTGGCGCAAATTGGTGCAGCCGCTTCTCGTAGTTAATAACGGCGTCGGGCCAAATAACGGGCAAATCAAACGCCCGTTCAAATGCCTTGATCCACGCAAAGGTCACGGCAAATCCGCAATCACACAACCACAATTGATCTTTCGGAAGCGTTAGATCACTTAGCAATAACGCCAGTGCATCTAGATGTTTGGAAATAGCATCTCCGCCTGCTTTGACTGCAGACATATCACGGGATTCAAAAGCAACTTGGGCGTATAATGCGCGAACTGCAGGCTCCAAGCGCGTGTCATGGAAACGTCCCTTTTCGCGGGCTTTGGCACGTAATTGGATCGTGTCCGGCAACATCGGCGTTTCGACAAATGCCTCGTTCAGGTATTCGGCAATCGCTTCGGAATCCGACAGCATAAAACCATCGTGGATCATCGCGGGAAGGTTTCCCGATGGCACAATCGCTTTATATTCCACAGAACCGTAACCACCGGGCGGCGGCAGCTCTTCCCATGCAATCGACTTGTGACGCATCATGATGCGCAGCTTTGCGCAATATGTAGCAACGGGAACGGTGTATATTGTCAGCATGCCATACCTGCAGATTAGAAATGAAAAAGGGCCAGTCGAACAAACGACCGGCCCTAGTTTACGTGTTAGATATTATTCAGCCAAAAGCTGCCATTTTACGCCCAGCTCATCAAAGAAGCCTTGCTCTTGCTTCAAAGTGATCCACGTGTTGACGTAGTTGATCCACACTTGATCCGCTTGTGGCAACAACATCGCGATTGGCGTTGGTGAACGACCTGCGTCAACAGGTACGATCATCAGTTGGTCATATTGTGCGACCAGTTTGTTCGCCTCAACGTTGGACGTGATGTTTGCGTCTGCCCGACCAGAAAGGACTTCTTGAAAGTCACGTGCAGGTGCTTCAACGATACGGTATTGCGCATCGGGGAAATACTGCTTCACTTGGGTTTCTTGCGTTGTGCCCAAAGTTGCCGCCACAGACACATCTGCTTTGTTCAGATCTTCCCAGCTGGTGAAACGATCCGCATTTTTCTTCAACGTCAACGGCACTGTCGCCAATGAGAAGTAGCTGTCTGAGTAACCAGCCGCTTTTGCACGTGCCGGAGAAACAGAAGCAGACCCTGTAATGTGGTATTGACCAGACGTTACGCCTGCGACCAAAGTTTTCCAATCCGTTGGTACGAATTCAACTTCGACGCCAAGATCGGCGGCCAAGGCTGTCATCACATCGATGTCGTAGCCTTCATAGGTGTTTGTTGCGATGTCGCGCATGGACATTGGGTTCCAATCACCCGTTGTACCGACTTTCAGTACACCACCTGATAGGATTTCACTTAGCGCAGATTGCGCGTTGGCTTGGATTGCGCTTGTAGCCAAAATGGCCGCTGTTGCTGCAATTTTAAAAAATTTCATTGGTTTCCCTTTTCAAACTGTCGTTGATAGCTAGTTTGTCAGATAGGTTTGGGAAGTCCTAGTGCCTAGAAAACTTATTTCGCGGTCAAATCAATGACGAATCCGTGAACATTGGAAAGACACCTGCCCCTATGCCAAATGAATCCAGCTTGATCGAGATGCGTGATGTGTCCAAACATTTTGGTGACTTCCAAGCGTTGAAGGATGTGTCGCTGGATGTAAAACTAGGTGAGCGTGTCGTTATTTGCGGACCATCTGGTTCCGGGAAATCCACATTGATCCGCTGCATCAATCGCCTTGAAGCGCATGAGGCGGGTGAGATCATCGTGGATGGCGTCACACTGACCACCAGCCAAGAAAGCCTTGATAAAATTCGTGGCACGGTTGGCATGGTCTTTCAGCAGTTTAATCTGTTCCCCCACTTAACCGTGATCGAAAATCTGACATTGGGGCCACGCCGTGTACTGGGCTTGTCCGAGGTTGAGGCCAAAGAACGCGCAATGCTGTATCTAGAGCGCGTTCAAATTCCGGATCAGGCCGACAAATTTCCTCGTCAACTTTCTGGTGGTCAACAACAGCGTGTCGCGATTGCCCGCAGTTTGTGTATGGAGCCACGGATCATGCTGTTTGATGAACCGACTTCGGCCCTTGATCCCGAAATGATCGCAGAAGTTCTGGACGTTATGACCGAACTTGCCAATAGCGGTATGACAATGATCGTTGTGACCCACGAGATGGGGTTTGCGCGTCGCGTCGCTGATAAGATGGTGTTCATGGATAAGGGCGAGATCGTCGAAGTTGGTGCCGCAGAAGATGTCTTTACCGCGCCAAAATCTAATCGGTTCGCAGCCTTCCTTAAACAAATTCTGAACCACTAGGGGTTGATGATATGAAACGTATTTTTGCCCTCCTGTCCGTCTTCTTATTTCTGTCCGCTTGTTCAGGGAATTGGGGTTGGTACGTTGTCGATCCAACGACAACCAACGGCGCGAACAACCTACGCTTTATGGCAAGTGGCGCTTACAACACAATCCTGATGTCACTAACTGCAATTGTCATTTCGGTCATCGTCGGCTTGTTGGTCGCCCTACCCGGCTTGTCGGAAAAGAAACGTTGGCGTGCCGTCAATCGCATCTATGTCGAGATCGTGCGCGCCGTCCCGATCCTTGTTCTGATCCTGTGGGTTTATTATGGCTTACCCCAACTTAGCGGCATCACCCTGAATGTCTTTTGGGCCGGTGTGTTTGCGTTAGCTTTGTCCGACAGCGCCTTTCAAGCCGAGATTTTTCGCGCAGGCATTCAATCGATTGGCAAAGGTCAATACGAGGCCGCGCAGTCCATTTCGTTGAACTATCGCGACACCATGCGTTATATTATTCTTCCTCAAGCGATCCGTCGCATCTTGCCCGCATTGGGCAATCAACTGGTTTATATGCTGAAAATGTCATCTTTGGTGTCGGTCATCGGCATGCAGGAATTGACCCGAAAGGCTAACGAGTTGGTCGTGTCGGAGTATCGCCCTTTGGAAATCTACACGATTCTTGTTCTGGAGTACCTTGTGCTGATTTTGATTGTGTCCGCTGGTGTTAGGTGGCTTGAGCGTCGCATGAACAGCAGCGAGGCCTAACGGTGGCAACAGATGATCTAACAACAGGCCCAATGGTTCTGCATTTCAAGAACCTGGCCATTCCCGCGGCATTGGGGATGTTGTTCGCAACGCTCTATAACGTCGTAGACGTTTATTACGCAGGCCGCCTTTCAACTGAAGCACAGGCGGGGCTAGCCATTGGATACCAAGCGTTCTTTATCTTGATGGCCGTTGGGTTCGGGCTGGGGTCTTCGCTTAGCGCTTTGGTCAGCAACGCCAAAGGCAGCAAGGACACTTCTGGTACGCGTAAACTGGCGGTACAGGGTCTTAGCTTTGGGGCGTTGGTCACTGTTGCGCTAATGTTTATTGGCCTTTGGGTTGGTCCAAAGTTAATCCAGCTGGTGTCGGAACCGGGTGGATACCGTGATGCTGGCACCGCCTATTTCTTTTGGCTAATCTTGGCCCTTCCCGGCTTTATGCTGGCTTATGGCGGCAACGGAATTTTGCAAGCACATGGCGACTCGCGATCCTTACAGCGGGCCTTGATGGGCGCGTTCTTTGCGAACGTGGTGCTGAACCCGCTATTGATGTTTGGCATTCCCGGTATTTGGCAGGGCATGGGGTTCAACGGCATCGCGTTGGCGACCGTGATTAGCCAGACATGTGTCATGTCCTTCATCTTGTGGCGCATCTTCCGGCTTGATGTGATGCAGGGCGTGGAATGGTCCGAATTTAAACCTAGCAGCGAAAGCTACCGCGCTATTGTCGCGCAACTATTGCCTGCCAGCACAGCGTTGGTCGTCATGTTTTTCTCAGGTTTCGTGGTCCAATTTGCACTTAAAGGGTTTGGCGAGTCAGCTATAGCAGCTTACGGCGTTGCACTGCGGATTGAGCAAATTTTACTATTGCCAGTATTGGGCATGACTGGTGCGTTGCTGCCAATAGCAGGCCAAAACTTTGGGGCTAAAGAATTCGAACGCGTCCGCGACGCCCTGTGGTTTTGCTGGAAACTGGGGTTCGCTATGACCGTGGTCGCGGCCCCTGCCCTATGGTTCGGTGGAGGCTTCGCTATGTCGATCTTTACAGATGACCCGAAGGTGATCGAGATTGGGATCAGTTATTTGCGCGTCGATGGTTTCTTGTTCCCGATTTATATGATGCTGTTTTCGATCAACTCCCTGCTTCAGGCGCTTAAGAAGCCAATCTGGACTTTATGGATCAGTGTCTATCGTCAAGGGTTTGGCGTGGCCTTCTTTATCTGGCTCTTTATCGGCCCGATGGCATTCGGCGTTTGGGGGGTCTGGTTTGGTATCGCCACAGCCGTCACAACCGGATGGGTGATCGCACTTTTGGTCGCACGTACTATTGCGAAAAAGAACATTGGTGGGTTTTTGTGGGCGAATTAGCCAGCAACTACGGACTGCAGATCAAAGATCGGCAGTAGGACCGCCAAAACAATCGTAAGTACAAACGCGCCAACAACCATCATCAAAATTGGCTCTAACAATGCTGCGATGCGTTTGCGTTCTGTAGACAGCCCATTTTCTACCAAGATCGCGCTGCGTTCTGTCATACCCGCAATCCTTACAGATGCCTCCCCAGCTTGAATAAGTTGACGGGCGACGGGGGGAATAACAGACAGTTTTTGCAAGGCTTTACTTAGCGTTTCGCCACGGCGAATAGCTTCGGATACTTCAGCGGCCTCTTCACGGAATTGCGAAATATTAAGCACTTGTGCCGCGTTTTCTACGGCACTTGGAACCGTATTCTTGCTGCCAAGAACAAGGGCAAGTGTGCGAAGGTATTGGACCGCAGCAGACAGTCGCATAAATCGCCCTACCATAGGTATACGCAAAAATAGGCGATCGCGTTTTTCACGCATGGACGGAACTATGCCTGACACGATGCCCAACAAAACCAATAAAATAGCACCTATGGCCAACAGAAGAAGATGGGCCTGTATCCAATCACTGATGCCCAGAATAACTTGGGTTATCTTGGGAAGTGGGCGATCAGACAATTCAAACATCGCGACGATTTCCGGTGCAACGTTGACCATCAAAATTGCACAAACAAAAAGGGAAATCACGGCCACAAAACCTGGGTAAATCAGCGCCGTAGAAATTTGGGCCTTATCCGTACGCAGGTTTTCCAAATGATCGGCAAGTTCCTCATAAACCCCTGCAAGATTGCCCGCTACTTCACCCGCGCGCACCGACGCTATATAGAAAGGTGCAAATCCCGCGCCGCTGGCGGCCAGCCCCTCAGACAGACTGGACCCGTCCATCAACTGTGCGCGAATTTTAGCTGCAACTGTGTCTAAGGTCGTGTGACCACCCTGACGAACAGCCTCTAATGCGACATCAACGGGCATATCAGCACTTAACAACACAGCCATTTGTCGCGTAAAGACCGCTTGCAAGTCTGGTGATAATGCGGCGCGACGTGCCCCTAAGAAATCAGAAAAATCCGGCTTAGTCGCACGTGGTGTTAGTTCGGAAACGAACAGCCCCTTGTCTGTCAGTAGCGAAGACGCGTGCGTTTCCGTCTCAGCAACGATTGTGCCACTGCGCCGCTTACCGCCTTCA
>JBLHPE010000012.1:0-49266 GCA_047624005.1 Ascidiaceihabitans sp. | reverse complement strand
TCCTAGACACTAGAAACAGGGTGATCTGGCAACTTATCTACAAGATATCGCGATATTTGTCCCGTTATTGGCGTTTTACAGCTATACACTCCAATGTCAGATCCCTCAAATCGCCGTTGCCAACATCAATGCTACCAACTGAGTGGCATTCGTAGTCATTTACGATGGGCAAGGGTTGCGGCGGACCTTTACCACAATCCAGCACGGCAGAAATCAATGCCTGATCACCACCAACTTGATAGACCGTGCACCCGCTTGCCTGCTCAATGGCAGCTTTTGCTCGTTTTCCGATTGGCCCCATGCGGGGTGCGAATTGCACATTTGTACGAATGGCTTGGGCCAGCAAGCCTTTCACCCGCACATCAAACGTCGAACCATCGACGCTAATTTTGGTCGGTGCAATTCCACGAAACGCCATCGACGGCGTATTGCAACCAGCCAAAGCGAGGGCAGTCAAAAGATATGCTAATTTTTTCATTCCCGTAACGTTTCAGAACATGATTAATCTATTATGAAACTTCGCCCTTAAAAATCAAAAGCCGACAAACAAATTGCTACCCTTTTCTTTTGGTCATATAAAATTACCAATCGAAGGAACCACGATGCCATTTACCACCGTCCAGTCCGAAAAAATTTCAGGCGCTGTTGTGCGCCAAATCGAGGAATTGATTCTTCGTGGCATATTACGACCCGGAGAACGCTTGCCGCCAGAACGGGATTTGGCCGAGCGGTTGGGCGTTTCACGTCCCTCCTTGCGTGACGCGATTGGCAGCTTACAGGACAGTGGCCTTTTGACGCCAAAACCCGGCGCCGGTGTCTATGTTGCGGATGTTCTTGGCTCTGCATTTGCACCCGCCCTTACCCAATTGTTTGCGCGTCACGACGAAGCCGTATTTGATTACCTATCTTTCCGCCGTGATATGGAAGGGCTCGCGGCTGAACGCGCCGCTCGTCTTGGGTCTGATACAGATCTAAAGGTTGTGCAGGCTGTCTTTTCCAAAATGGCAGCGACTGACGCGAAGCGAGGCGCTGAAGAAGATGCGCAACTCGATGCGCAGTTTCACATGGCAATCATCGAGGCCAGCCATAATGTCGTGATGCTCCACATGATGCGCTCAATGTATGAACTGCTGCGTGAGGGTGTGTTTTATAACCGTCAGGTGATGTTCAGCCAACGCACCACGCGTCAGGTTTTGTTGGATCAACACCGTGTCATAAACGATGCTTTGCAGGCTCGTGACGGGGCTGGTGCAAAAGAAGCAGTTCACGCCCATCTGGATTATGTGGAGTCCAGCCTGCATGATCAACGAAAGGCGCAGCGTAATGAAAAGGTCGCCCAACAGCGGCTGGATCACGCAACCGAAAAATCCTGAGTACCAAAAGCAAAAGGCCCCAGCGTTATCGCTCGGGCCTTTCTATATTACTTAAAACTGTGCAGCTAAGTTAGTGTAGTTTTGCGTCCACTTGAGCGATCGCATCATCAATCAACGAATTGCCACTGGCAGCCGTCATTTGTTTCGCAATCACATCACGCGCCACTGCAATTGCAATGGTCACAGATTGGTCGCGCACTTCTTTAACTGCAGAGGCTTCCGCAGAAGCGATCTGATCTTCGGCAGCCGCCAAACGACGCTCGATGGATTGTGCCAAATCTTCGCGGGCTTGTGCCGCAGCAGCGTTGGCTTCGTCCTTTGCACCAGCAACAATGCGGTCCGCTTGGGCCTGCACGTCTTGTTGCTTGCGCTCGTAACTGGCCAACAAAGTCTGTGCTTCTTCACGCAATGAACGGGCTTCATCAATTTCAGACTGAATGCCAACTGCGCGTTGGTCCAGCATGCCGCCCAACATGGAAGGCACTTTGAAGTAGAACAAGATACCTATGAAAGCGATGAAACCAAGGATCACAACAAAGTCTGTGTTGCCCAGCGAGAAGAACGGACCAGAGGCCGCAAACGCAGGGCTAGCAATCAATGTGGTGGCAGCGCCCGTCAGGGTGATTTGTGTAAAACGCATGATCATTACCCTTTCATCCGCGCGGTCACGGCGGCGGTGATGGTTTTAGCATCGGCCTTGCCACCCATGGCTGCAACGATTTCTTTTGCAGTGTCTTTGGCCACGTCTTTGACGTTCACCAAAGCGCCTGCACGAATTTCTGCAATGACTTTTTCGCCTTGGGCAGCCTTGGTAGCGATCTTGGTGTCAGCCTTCGCGATAGCTGCATCCAAGTCGGCTTGAATGCCCGCTTTGGCTTCAGCCGCAATGCGGCCTGCTTCGGCGCGGGCATCAACCAATGCTTTGTCATAGGCCGCTTCTGCGTCCAGTGCTTTGGCTTTCAAATCTTCAGCTGCGGCGATGTCATTTGTAATGGTCCCCTGACGTTCGGCCAAAACCGAAGCGATACGCGGCAACGCCACGCGGGACAGAATAAGATAGATCACAACAAGGGTGATAACCAACCAGAAGATCTGATTGCCCCATGTCGAGAAGTCCAGTTGTGGCATGCCGGGACCGGCAGCCTCAGCGGCACTGTGTGTATCGGTTGCCATTTTGGTCTCCGTTTGTACGGTCATTACATCGGGCGGGGCATCGAAATGCACCGCCCGACCGTAAGGAACATGTCGTCTGCACTCGTGTACAAACAACGCTGTTGTTTAGACTGTCTTAGACAGCAAACATCAGCAACAGAGCGACGAGGAACGAAAAGATCCCCAAAGCTTCTGCGAACGCGATACCGATAAACAGTGTCGCTGTTTGTGATGCTGCTGCGGATGGGTTGCGCAATGCGCCTGCCAAAAAGTTGCCTGCAACGTTACCAACACCGATTGCGGCTGCGCCGGATCCGATTGCTGCGAGGCCTGCGCCGATGTGTGCTAGTTCACCTTCCATGTGAAATCTCCTTACGATTGGAAGTTAGATTGGTAAGCGAACGAATGTCCGCCGTTGTTAGAAAGTCGTTCGTTAGTGACCTGGGTGAAGCGCATCTTTCAGATACACGCACGTCAGAATTGTGAATACGTAGGCCTGAATGAAAGAGACCAAGATCTCTAAGGCGTACATTGCTGCGATACCGGCAATTGCGATTGGGCTTACCACTGCGATAGCCGCGAAACCTGCAAACACCTTGATAACAGCGTGACCCGCCATGACGTTGCCTGCCAAACGAATGGAGTGGCTGACCGGACGCACGAAATACGAAATGATCTCGATAATCGCTAGGACTGGGCGTAATGCCATCGGTGCAGAAGACACCCAGAATAGACCCAAAAACTTGGTGCCGTTCTTGACGAAGCCAAGGATCGTTACCGTCAAGAACACTGCCATCGCCAAAACAACTGTTACCGCAAAGTGGGAGGTCGTTGTGAAGGACATTGGGATCAGGCCAAGGAAGTTGGCGCAAACGATAAACATGAACAATGTCATGATGTATGGGAAGTAAACGACGCCGTCTTTGCCAGACACGTCTTCAACCATCTTATAAACAAAGCCGTAAGCCAGTTCAGCAACCGACTGGCCACGTGAAGGGATCATCGAACGTTTGTTCGTGGTCAAAACCATCAGGCAGAACACGGCGACAATCGCCAGTCCCATCCAAAGCGTTGCGTTTGTAGGTGTGTACCAAGAGATCGAACCGCCAAACAGCGATTCAATATTGAATTGGTCCATTGGGTGGAATTCCAACCCGCCAGAGCTTTCGCCTTTTGCTTCGCTTGCCATTTTCAGGCTCCCTCATCTTTGCGGGGTGATCCCGCATCGTCATTCGTGGCCAATTCGGCCAATTGCTGTTCCTGCATCTCGTTGGCACTGCGGATCATCGTTTTGACCCCGGCCACCAGACCCAGAACGGTGAAGATCAACATAAAGATGGGAAGTGTCCCAAACAGGTAATCTAACCCGTACCCTATGCCAAAACCGATCCCCAGACCGGCCACCAACTCTATCACCATCCGCCACGCATGCTGCGCTTGAGAATAATGCTCTTCCTGCTTGGGGTCAGGCGAATTAGCCTTCTTCACCGCTGCGATCTTGGCCTCAAGCTGCTGCATTTGCTGCTGATGATCAGGATCGCTCACGCGGTTTTCCCCAGTTAGAAATCTTGATGGAGTGCTAATGGCGGCTGGGCTCCGAGTCAACAGCTTGAGCACGCACCCGACACACCATTTAACCTAATGTTTTTAAACGAATTTCCGTCGCATCGATGTTTGCGAGCCATTCTGTCGCAACTCCTTTTCACCTTTATGACCTTTTATAGGACATTCAACCATTTGGTTGACGATTGCCCGCACCTTGGGCAAAGCAAAGGGATGAGCCATAAACTAGACTCCATCTTTGCTGCCCTCTCCGATCCGACACGTCGTGCGATCCTGACCATGCTGTTGGAAGACGACATGGCTGTAACCGATGTGGCTGACCCCTTTGAGATGTCATTGGCTGCCGTGTCCAAACATCTGACAATCCTGATGAAGGCTGGCTTGATTGCGCAGGAAAAACGCGGGCGGGTGAAATGGTGCAAGCTAGAACCTGACGCGATGAAAAACGCATCTGTTTGGATGCAAGGTTTTGGACAGTTCGAGCCGGTCAATTTGGATGCATTTGAGCGGTTTCTTGAAACTGAACTTGATGGGCAGCTTTAATTCATAACACCTACTTTGAAGGAGGTGCGTCTTTGTCAAATTACCGCGCTTAAATCACCGCGCCTATTTCAAAGGACGCTGAACCAAGTGGCCCTGCATTGTGAAGCGAATGACGCTGCCTTTCTCATCTGGCAAGTTTTCAGCTCCAATTTCGCCGCCACGCGCTGTGATCAGGCGCCGTACACCAAGCAAACCAAATCCACTGTCTATGCGAAGGTTTCCACCATCAAGGAAGGCGACAGCTGGATCATTAAAGCCAACACCGTTGTCTTGCACCGAAAATTCCAAGGTCTCTTTATCAATGGAACTTACCCCGACTGACAACTCGACAACATTCTGGCCCGAGTGTTTGATCGCGTTATCGTACAGATTGCGCAACGCTATCTGTACTGCTGTCTTATCTGCTGAAACCCACTGACAGCTAATATTGAGTTCGTGCAGATTTAAGGGATCAAGGGTCACAAGGATATCGTTAGAAAGCTGGGCAACATCAAACGTCTCTTCTAATTTGATTGCTGTAGATGCCTGCGCATGGGCCAAAATATCAGTGATCAGCGCCGTAGCCTTTACCGCAACCGTTGCCAGAATATCGATCAGTTCAAGCTTTCCATCCCCTTGATCCTCGAAATCCTCGCGTAACATCTCCGCGAGGCTTTTGATGTTGTACATCGGCGTCCTTAAGTCATGCGCTGCAATTGAAATAAACCGCTCAATATCAGCATTCGCTGCCGCAAGGCGGGCTTGCATTGCGGCCCCTTCCGCCTCGGCCGTTCGATCAAACGAAACACCGACAAGTTGGGTGACACGCCGCGTGTAATCAAAAACTGGAACCAAGGTTGTGCGGAAGTTATGATTGCGATCACCTACGGGGATCACCACATCGTAAGTCAGCTTCTCACCTGAACGAATAACTTCCATATGCCGCATTTGGGCCGCCTGCCCTAAATGACTGCCAAAAAGGTCTTCAGCCGTTTTGCCCACCACATCTTCTGACACCCGTTTGGCACCGTCGCACCACTTCTGATTGACCACGCAATACACGGCACGCCCTTCGTCATCGACCTCCATTATGAAGGCCGGAACATCGAAGTAACTAAGTGACGTTGTATCAAGATTAATCACTACAATCGTCCTCACGGATACCGGTTATAGGACCGTGTTGTAGCGCCGAAGAATAAAAGGAGCGTTAATGAGACTGCGGAATATAGTTACTAGACGCGGTGCAAAGTGCTTAACCAGCTTCATCCCGAAGCAGCATCAACAGTGCCGCTATTGTCAGCCCGATGCCACCCAAGACCCACGCTGTCGGAACACTATTCCCCAACGCGATTTCCCACAAAATCACCCAACTGGGGGTAAGGTATGTATAGGCCATTACTTTTGCTGACGGCAGCCGCATCGTCGCAAATTGCATCAACACAAACGTCATCGCGCTGGCACAAAGCGCTACATATATGATCGTGATCCAAACAATCGGCGGCAACGCGATCCAATCGGTCGCGCGCAGGTCACCCCAACTGTAGATCGTGATCAGCAAACATCCTGCCAACAGAACCCCAAAGGTGAATACAAGCGCAGGCTCACCACGGTTCAATTTGCGCACCAACGGGGTATAGAACGCATGAAACCCACAGCCGATAAAAAAGATCAGTTCTCCGCGTCCAATCTCGAACGCCAGCAATGCTGTGACGTCAGCCCGAAAGATCACCCAAAGCGCGCCCACTGCTCCGATGCTCAATGCAACAGCCATACGCCTGGTCAAAACCTGACGCAGCAATATCCAGCCAAAGCCAGCGGCCATAATAGGGATCAGGGTGAACACTGCGGCTGCACTGATGGGAGGGGCCGTTTTTAGCCCCTCAAACATTAGGACAAAATAGGTTCCAAAAATGCCACCCAACGCCATATAACGCCAAGGGGCTTGGAACGCAGATCGTTGAAAAACGCCCGTCAACGCAACGGCAATCCCAATCGCAAAGGCAGCCAAAGCAAAGCGCACAGCATTCAATGCCCCCGGCGCGATCTCATTTGCAGCCAATGACCCCAAGGAAAAGGACCCTGCCACCAACATAGAGAAACATAACATCGCCAGATGGCCTTGGCGCGCAGGTGTCATGTGCACAATCAGTCGCCCCACTCTTTCGAGTGTTCTTTGAGGAAATTCAGAAACGCTTGCACCTTGGTGGTCCGGTGCAGATCAACGTGAGTGACCAACCACAACGGGCCAGACCATTCCTCTTGATGGGGGAATACCTCGATCAGATCAGGATTGGCCTCGCCATCTGTAACGGGAATAAAACCAATTCCTGCCCCCGCCAACACCGCCTGCTCAAGCGCGCGCACATCCGTGCTGCGAAACGTCAGCGCAGCCTCTGGCACCTTTTCACGCAGCCACCGATTAAACGGGGCGCGACTGTCATCATCGTCATGCCCCACAAACCGATGATCAGAATAATCTGAGGCACCGCTCGGCATACCATATTGGGCGACATATGATTTGCTCGCGTACAATCCCATCCGCTGTCGAACAAACGGCTGCACCACATTGTCTGGTTGATCCGGAGCCACGCCCGCACGGATCGCCACATGAGCCTCGCCGTACTCCAAACGAAACAACCGCTCGCCTGTCAGATAGCGGACAACCACATCAGGATGTTCTTGTTGGAACGCAACCAACAGCGGGGCCATGCGCGGGGCCAAGGACACCAATGACGTGACCACCAATTCGCCCGACACGTCCGTGCCACGGCCTTTGATACGACCCACCAATTGATTGAACTGATCGTCGGTGGCTTGGGCCACACGAAACAGATCATCACCAACTTCGGTTGCAGTATAACCACGGGCATGACGTTGGAACAGTTTCACACCCAACTGGCCTTCAAGGGCATCAATATGGCGAATGACGGTGGCATGATGCACACCCAAAACTTCGGCCGCACCACTGACAGTGCCCATACGAGCAACTTGATAGGCGGTCTTTATCTCATCCCAATTGTTCATATCACCCCCGATACGTGCGAAAATACACACCTCGTGTTGATTTACGACAGTATCGTTCAAAATTGCAAACACTATGTAGGTTGTCGGAAGCAAAACACCGCGCAGCGCAAGGAACCAAACATGACACACATCCTACACATCGATAGCTCAGGTCGCGCCGAAGGGTCCATTTCACGTGAACTATCTGCGAAAATCGTAACCAAACTTGGTGGAAAAGCGACGCACCGCGACCTGCTTGAACAGCCCCTGCAACAGCTTTCCCCTGAATGGCTTGGTGCGAACTGGACTCCAGCCGAAAACCTCACATCTGAGCAAACTAAAACACTGGCGGTTTCAACAAAACTGATCCAAGAAATCAAAGATTCCGACACGCTGGTAATCGGCGTTGCCATGTACAATTTTGGCATCCCTGCCAGCCTCAAAGCATGGATAGATCTGGTTTGCCGTGCAGGCCACACGTTTGAATATACCGAAAAGGGGCCAAACGGGTTGATGACCGGAAAGCGGGCCATCGTCGTCATTGCATCAGGCGGCGTGCCGTTTGGCTCACCAATGGATCATGCCAGTCCCTACATGCGCACAATGCTAGGGTTTATAGGGATCACCGACGTAACATTCATTAGCGCTGAAGGCACCGCAGCCAACAGCGATGCAGCCATCAAAGCGGCCAATGAACAAATCGAAGCCATCGCAGCGTAACGCTACGGGCACAGATCGGGGCAGAGCCAACTCTCTGCCCCATTCCTGTTGACTCCAACCACCCAACCGCCTAAATCCGCATCAACGTCCGGAAGCATCAAACCTTCCGGTCCTTGGACGACCAAGGATCGCCCCCCACCAGCGAGTTTCGCCCGTGGGGGTAAAACTGTATTTCGCATCACGTTGATGCAATCCTCACTGCCCCTTCCTATCTAGGGGTTAACACTAATCAGGCAAAGGAGCCTTGGCATGTTTGAAAATCTATCCGAACGCCTCTCCGGCGTCTTTGACCGACTAACCAAACAGGGCGCACTGTCTGACGAAGACGTCAAAACTGCCCTGCGCGAAGTTCGTGTTGCACTGCTTGAGGCCGACGTCTCGCTGCCCGTGGCACGTGATTTCGTAAAAGCCGTCCAAGATAAAGCCACAGGTCAGGCCGTCACCAAATCCGTGACACCAGGTCAACAGGTTGTCAAAATTGTCCACGACGCGCTGATCGACACGCTTAAAGGCGAAGGCGAACCGGGCCATCTGAAAATCGACAGCCCCCCTGCCCCAATCTTGATGGTTGGTTTGCAAGGCTCAGGTAAAACCACAACAACCGCGAAACTGGCGAAACGTCTAAAGGAACGCGAGGGCAAAAAAGTCCTTATGGCGTCACTTGACGTTAACCGTCCGGCCGCGATGGAACAGTTGCAAATCCTTGGCGTTCAAATTGGCGTCGACACATTGCCAATCGTCAAAGGCGAAGATCCCGTATCAATCGCCAAACGTGCCAAAACTCAGGCCGCAATGGGCGGCTACGACGTTTATATGCTCGACACTGCGGGCCGCTTGTCGATCGACGAAGAACTGATGGTTCAAGTCGCCGCTGTCCGCGACGTCGCAACCCCACGCGAAACATTGCTGGTTGTCGATGGTCTGACTGGCCAAGACGCCGTGCACACCGCGGAAAACTTTGACGAACGCATCGGTATCTCCGGCGTTGTTCTGACACGGATGGACGGCGACGGACGCGGCGGTGCAGCCCTGTCCATGCGCGCTGTTACAGGCAAGCCAATTAAATTCGTCGGCCTTGGCGAAAAGATGGACGCGCTTGAAACCTTCGAACCAGAACGTGTTGCTGGCCGCATCCTTGGCATGGGTGACATTGTTGCCCTTGTTGAAAAAGCCCAAGACACAATCGAGGCTGAACAAGCCGAACGCATGATGAAGCGCATGGCCAAAGGTATGTTCAATATGAACGACCTTAAGATGCAGCTTGAACAGATGATGAAGATGGGCGGCATGCAGGGCATGATGGGCATGATGCCTGGCATGGGCAAAATGGCCAAACAGGTCGAAGCCGCTGGGATTGATGACAAGGTGCTGAAACAGCAAATTGCCTTGATCCAATCCATGACCAAAAAAGAACGTGCCAATCCGGGTGTCCTACAAGCGTCACGCAAAAAGCGGATCGCTAAGGGTGCCGGCATGGAAGTGTCCGATCTGAACAAGCTGCTGAAAATGCAGCGTCAGATGTCTGACATGATGAAGAAGATGGGCAAAATGGGCAAAGGTGGCATGCTAAAGCAAGCCATGAAGGGCATGATGGGCGGCAAAGGCGGCGCTGGCATGGACCCGTCCCAAATGGACCCAGCAGCGTTAGAGGCTGCAGCAAAACAGTTGGGCGGCAAAATGCCCGGTCTTGGTGGTATGGGCGGCGGCATGGGTCTGCCTTCTGGTCTTTCTGGTTTCGGAAAGAAGAAGTAGCGCCATGATTTTCACATCTGTCTCATCAACCTACGCAATACCGACGTTGTACCGACGTAATACCGACGTCCGTTTTTCAGTGTTCGGAGGCCGTTATGTCTGACGCCGTCACCCGCGCTGCCGAGGTCCTAAAAGGCCACCGTGAAAGCATTGATCGCCTTGATGCGATTATGATCTATACCCTCGGTGAGCGGTTTAAACACACACAGGCCGTCGGCATACTCAAAGCCGAACACGACCTTCCCCCGTCCGATCCCGCCCGCGAGGCATCCCAGATCGCACGGCTAGAAGATTTGGCAAACCGGGCCGATTTGGACCCCGATTTCGCCAAGGAGTTACTCAACTTCATCATCGCTGAAGTCATTCAGCATCATAAAAAACACCAAGAATAGAATTCGAATAAACCTAAGGAAATCAATACTATGTCTATGAAAATCCGTCTTGCCCGTGGTGGTTCTAAGAAACGTCCATTTTACCGTATCGTAGCTGCCGACAGCCGTATGCCACGCGATGGTCGCTTCATCGAAAAATTGGGTACGTACAACCCACTTTTGGCGAAAGACAGCGAAGAGCGCGTGAAAATGAACATGGAACGTGTTCAGTACTGGTTGGGTCAAGGCGCACAGCCAACAGACCGTATCGCACGTATGCTCGAAGCAGCTGGCGTTCGTGAAAAGACAGAGCGTAACAACCCTAAGAAGGGTGCACCGCACAAGAAAGCTGTCGATCGCGCAGAAGAAAAAGCAACAAAAGCCGCAGCAGCAGCCGAAGCCGCAGCAGCCCCAGTTGAAGCGCCAGCAGAAGAAGCACCTGCCGACGAAGCAGCAGCAGAATAAGGCTGGAAATGGAAGCGTTCTCGGACAGCTTCCGATCCGATCTGTCGCAACTGATGCGGTGGCGGCGCGACGTGCGCCGCTTCCGCAGCGATCCCGTGGACGAGGCGTTGCTGATGCAATGCCTCGACACCTTCCGCCTTGCACCTTCCGTTGGGCTTTCGGAACCTTGGCGCATTGTGCGGGTCATTTCACCCGACCTTCGCCAAAAAGCCATCCAAAATTACCAAACAGCCAACACTGCTGCCCTTGATGGGTATGACGGTGAAAAGGCGGCGTTATACTCTGGCCTCAAACTATCTGGAATGTCAGAAGCCCCTGAACATATTGCCATATTTTGCGATGATAGCACCACCAAAGGGTCTGGACTGGGCGCAACAACCATGCCCGAAATGCGGCGCTATTCCGTTGTTGGTGCAATAAATCTTATGTGGTTGCACGCCAGATCACACGGGCTGGGCATGGGCTGGGTTTCCATCCTTGATGCTCCAAAGCTATGCGCCGATCTAGACGTCCCAACGGACTGGTCCCTTATCGCGTACCTGTGTATCGGATGGCCCAAAGCCAACTCGACCACCCCCGAATTAGAAACCGCAGGCTGGGAAACCCGCCGCGACGCCCTTCCAATCGAAACCCGCTGAGGTCGTAATGTTCAAGTTGATCCGTCTCATAATATTTGTTCTACTCGCATTTGTCGCAGGACAGTTTTATGAGCGTAGCCAAACCTCTGAACGCTGTGCCACACTGGGCGGTGAAATGGATGCGGGCCTTTGCAAAGGAATACCAAAATGAGCGATGATCTAATCTGTGTTGGCAGCATTGGTGGTTCATACGGCGTACACGGCGAATTGCGCATCAAAAGCTTTTGCGCGATGGCCGACGACATCGAAACGTATAGTCCACTGACCCGTGAAGATGGCACCGGTTCGTTCACGATCGCAATCGTGCGTCCCGTCAAAGGTGGCTTCGCTATACGCATTCCTGATGTCGCAACCAAAGAACAAGCAGACGCCCTCAAAGGCGTTCAACTTTACGCACGGCGCGATCAGTTGCCCAGCCTACCAAACGACGAGTATTACCACTCAGACTTGAAGGGTTTGCAGGTATTGGACACCGGTGGCGCAATTCTGGGTAAAGTCCATTCGGTGCAAAACCATGGCGCAGGTGATCTGATTGAAGTCCAACTCCCAAACAGTTCGGCGACCGTTTTGGTGCCTTTTTCGTTAGCAGTCATCCCAACAGTTGATTTGGACACAGGCCGCATCATCGCTGATCCGCCTGACGGCCTGTTCTAACATGCCAAAACGGATCGTAATTCATGCTGGTTTTCATAAGACTGGCACGACCTCGATCCAAAAAACACTTCGTCAAAACAGACTGTTACTACGAAATGACATTCGCGTCGTTTCACGTGATGGCATGGTAGGTTTATGCGAGGCTGCGCGCGCATACTCTGTTAGTAAAAGCGCATGGGACCTAGGCATGGTTCTGTTTGAAACCGCCGAAACATTACAAAAATTTCCTGATTTCAGCGGCACATTGCTGCTAACTTCGGAGGACCTATCAGGCCATATGCCAGGCCGCAGGGGCCTTGTATCCTACGCTGCTGCCCCGAAGATCTTAAGCGCTATTTACGGGGCTGCGGCAGAAGTTTTCCCCGACGCTGAGGTTTCATTTTTCTTTGGTACACGTGCTGAGAAGACTTGGTTAAACAGCTGCTATGTTCAACATCTCCGGGCCACACGGATCACACAATCTGCCCAAGATTATGCGAACTCTCACAAGGCCTCGGCACAACTCAGCAAGGTGATCGAAAACGTACAACAATCAGTGCCTCATGCTGTAGTAGTGTCATCCGCTTTGGAGGATTCAGCAACACAGAGATTGGGGCCTCTTTCACCACTTCTAGACCATTTGACGGTATCCCAATCGATCAGAGATCAATTGAGAATACTACCGCCGGCCAATGTTGCACCGCCGCAAGCTAAGATAGACAAGTTGCTGGAATTGAACCGTTCTGCTCTTTCTGACAGCGATCTAAAAACGGCCAAACGCGCGCTCAATCAACAGGTGTTTTGATGCCTCGTCGGATTATCCTACATGCTGGATTTCACAAAACAGGCACCTCATCTGTGCAACAAGTATTGCGTGCGAATAGAGCTATCTTAAAGCCAGAATTGGCCATGCGGCTAAAAGGGCAAATGAAGGGTTTGATGCACGCGACGCGGGGCTATTCGACGTGGCGCGATCCATTTACTTTGGCCAAAGCGACACGGAGATTCGGTGCCGTTCTGGATGGCTTAGCTTTGATGCCCCGGCGGGTTCTTGTGATCTCGGCCGAGGAGCTTTCAGGTCATTTGCCCGGACGTGACCGACTAAAGGATTACGGTGCCGCACCCATATTATTACAGCGATTTTCTGAGGAAATTTCGGCGCGATTTCCGAAGGCTGAACAAGCGATTTATTTCTCGACACGTGATCCCGACGCTTGGTTGCGAAGCGCCTATTGGGAACATGTGAAATCATCTTCGATGACACTGGATTACGTCGCTTTCGTAAAGGTTTATGGACAGGCTGTGGATTTCGGAAAAATTATTTCGACAACAAGGAGAACCATACAGGCAGATGTCTACGATACGTCTTTAGAGAGCTGTGGCGATCTCCCCCTTGGGCCTGCCGATCCACTGTTGGACCTATGCGATATATCTACTGACTTGCGCAAAAAGATCATCCCGCAACCTGCAAAAAACCAACGCATGAACGATGCTGTTTTACTTGCCTTATTGGATGCAAACCGTGCATATGCAGATCGTGATGAACGCAAAGCAGCCAAGCATTTAATTTTGGCAGAGGCTAACAAAAATGTCCGACAAACCAAAATCTTACGGACGAAAATCCATTCGTCCAACAGCCATCCCACGTTCACTTATGGACGGCGATGAGGAACTGGCAGGCGTCTGGCAGGCGCGTATTATGACGTTGTTTCCAAACGCTTTTCCCGGTGTTTTAGGAGAAAGCCTGACAGGTCGCGCGTTGAAAGATGGTAAATGGCAACTACACACCCACGATCTGCGTGATTATGGGCTGACCAAACATCGCAATGTGGATGACACGCCAGCAGGTGGTGGCGCGGGCATGGTCTTGCGTGCAGATGTGATTGGCCCCGCGATTGAAGCAGTTCAGGCGCAGGCAAAGGGTCGCGTTCCGTTAGTTTATATGTCCCCACGTGGACGACGGTTTGACCAAGCTATGGCGCGGGATTGGGCGGGGTGCGATGGCGTGACAATTCTGTGCGGTCGTTTTGAGGGTGTCGATGAAAGGGTCATGCAACACTATGGAATAACTGAAATTTCCGTAGGTGACTTTGTGATGACGGGCGGTGAAATTGCAGCTCAAGCGATGATCGATGCGACGGTCCGGCTGCTCCCAGGTGTGTTGGGAAATGCTCAAAGCGCGGTTGAGGAAAGTCACGCAAATGGCCTTCTGGAGCACCCACAATATACCAAGCCAGCAGAGTGGTTAGGCCATAAGATTCCCGACGTTTTGATGTCTGGCAACCACGCTAAAATCGAAGCGTGGCGTCGAGAAATGTCAGAAGAAATCACCAAGGTGCGCCGCCCAGATCTATGGGCCAAACGTCCGGCTCAAAAGTGAACAACGAACGCTCCGGTTAATTCGTCGTTCGGTTCTGGGTAGCCTATATTTTGTACAAAATGGAGCTCAAATTTGTACATTTTGATCGGCCAAAAATGCTGCAAATGTATCGATTGGTTACAGTTTCTGCGCTTCACCGTTCAAATTGTACGATTGGGGTGCCTAAAGCAGATTTACTCTTTGTTTAGAGTACAACTGTGTTAACCTTTTCTTTGCCACATTAACTTTTGAATAAGTAACATGATCAAAACTAAGCCAGCGGGTCGTCTTTACGGTTTCTAAAGATTGCATCGCTACACAGTTTCAAAGGGAGGCCATAGCGGCATGATCAAACATATTCTAACCGCCTTCTGTTTGTCGGTTTTGCTGCTGTCGGCCTATTTGGTTTTTTGGCCGGTCCCGATTGATCCAATCGCGTGGTCCGCACCTAAAAACCAGGGCTATATCGGGGCATTTGCATCCAATGATCGACTTAAAAATATCGAACGCGCCCCCTTAAATGGCTTTACTGGGCCGGAGGATGCCGCTTTTGGGCCCGATGGATTACTTTATATCGCCACACATGAAGGGGCTGTGGTTACATTTGATCCCAACTCTGGCGACGTTTCCAAATTTGCGGTTACGGGTGGCCGTCCCCTTGGTGTCGAATTCGGGGGCAACGGGACCTTGTATGTGGCCGATGCCTATCGTGGGCTTTTGGCTATTACACCAGATGGATCAGTTACGGTTTTGGCAGATACTGTCGATGGTAACAGCCCGATCACTTACGCCGACGATGTTGATATTGCGCCGGATGGATCTGTTTACTTTACCGATGCATCGGTAAAGTTTGGGGCCGAAAAGTCCGGCGGTACATTGGCCGGGTCATTCCTTGACCTGATGGAACATGGCGGACATGGCCGCGTTTTGCGCTACGATCCGGCAACGACGAAAACGGCAGTAGTGTTGGATAGCTTAAGCTTTGCCAATGGACTGGCAATGACGGCCAGTGGCACGCATTTCCTCGTTGTTGAGACTGGGAACTATTCGATAGTGAAGGTTGCCTTGGACGGAACCACGCCGCCAGAAGTGATCATCGACAACCTACCTGGATTTCCCGATAATATTAATCGCAATGCTGACGGGACTTTTTGGGTTGGATTGGTCAGCCCCCGTTCTGAGGTCGCGGATGGATTGTCAGAAAAACCGTTTATGCGTAAATTGATCATGCGCTTACCCGCTACAATGCGCCCTGCAGCACAGCGTTATGGCTTTGTGTTTAAGATTGATGAATATGGTAATGTCTTGGAAACGCTGCAAGGGCCTTCAGGGGACTACGCACTGACGACTGGCTTGATCGAAGCTATGGACGGCACACGTTATATCACCAGCTTGACAGAACCTGATTTGGGATTTTTGAAACCTTAAGCCTTAGATTGCACCCCTCACCGTCAAACGGAAGATAACATGGATTTTCAAACACTGGTCCTTTTCAGCCTTGCATGTCTTGCACTGACAGCCACCCCCGGACCGGACATGTTGTTAATCGCTGCCCGTAGTGCGGCGCAAGGTCGATTGGCTGGACTGTTTACTTATCTAGGTGTCGCGACAGGTTCCTTCACACATGCATTGGCCTTAGCCCTTGGCTTGTCACAACTGTTTCTGGCGGTTCCTTATGCCTACGAGGTTGTTCGATATGCGGGCGCGCTCTATCTGGCCTATCTTGCATGGCAAGCGTTCACCGCCAGCGACAGCTTTTCCGTCCAAGGCCGGACTGACACGAAACGCACAATGCTGGTCATTTTTCGCCAAGGGATGATGTCCAATCTGCTGAACCCAAAGGTTGCCTTGTTTTTCTTGGCTCTCTTTCCACAGTTTATTGAACCTGCGGCGGGCGCAGTTGGAATGCAAATTTTGGTCTTGGCTATTATTCTTAATACCGTCGGTTTTGCAGTAAACCTGACCGTTATTTTCCTGGCTGGCAGTATAAGTATGGTGTCCAAAAACAACCGATCTTTTCAAAAATGGTCCCGCCTTTTTCTTGGAACCGTCTTTGGTGGATTAGCCACCAAATTGGTTTTTGATGGCGGAAAATAACCAATTTCTACGACCACACGGCACGGGCTTTGGCTATAAATTTGCACGGTCCCTTTCTAA
Source organism: Ascidiaceihabitans sp. (assembly GCA_047624005.1). Classification (GTDB taxonomy): domain Bacteria; phylum Pseudomonadota; class Alphaproteobacteria; order Rhodobacterales; family Rhodobacteraceae; genus Ascidiaceihabitans. Next base: position 32,558 of record JBLHPE010000012.1, on the reverse strand, counting down.
TTGCGGACCTGCAGCCTAAGTTAAGTCCCAGCCCCTCCCTTCTTTGTTGACAGGAAAAACCTATGACCACAGATATTCAAAGCCGCGCCCGTAATCTTGTTCTAGGCGCTTTGGTCGCAGACGCTGCAACGATGGGGTTGCATTGGCTATATGATCAGGATCGCATTCGCGAAGTCGCCCCTGAGGCCCCAGAATTCGTAGGCCCAAATCCTGCACATTTTGACGGTGTTCCTGCCTTTTTTGCACATGCGGGCCGGACGTCCGGCGCGCAATCACAGTACGGCGAACAAGCCTTGGTGATGGCCCGCGCTTTGGCCGCAAATGCGGGTAGTTATGACAGAACAGTCTATGCCGATCATTTCCGTGCGCATTTTGGATATGGCGGAAAATACGTAGGCTATATTGATCATGCGACCCGCGACACCCTTGATAATTTTCGACGCGCCGAAGATGGGATATTGCTCCGCGCCAAAGCAATTCCCTTTGAGGGAGATGCCAGTATCACCACTGCGATGGTGGGCAAAGCGAATGCGGTAATCAAGCAATATCAAAGCGAAGTCCTGCGCGAAAAATTCGAAGAAGCAGTGCGCATGACACACGATGATGACATCATCGTGGCTTATGGCTTTCAGGTGTTGGACGAAATTTTAGCGATAGGTCCGGTTTACGGCGCGTCCGATCAACAGTTGCCAGCGATCGCAAAATTGCCGGCTTTGATTGCGGTCCAAACCGTTGGCGATGTGGATGAGGATACGTTTTTGCGATCCGCAGTTTCTGCGGTACGCACCACGAGTGACCACCCTCGCTCCATAGCCTATGCCCCTGTTTGCGCCAAGATGATGCAGGCGGCGATAAATGGTGCCGACATGACACAAGTGATTGCCGAAGGCCGCGCCGTGGCGAATGAAGAAATTGACGCGCTTCTGGCCACCGCTGTGTCCATGATAGATCAGCCCAACACAGACGTTGCCAAGCATTTTGGCATGGCCTGCGATCTGCGGTATGGCGTCCCAAGCGTTGTTCACAACCTTGCCACATCCCCTGATTATCGCACCGCCATTCGTGCCAATATATATGCGGGTGGCGATAACTGTGGCCGCGCAATGCTTGTCGGCGCGATTGCCGGTGCCGTTTACGGTATAGGTGGAACGCATGGCATTCCCCAAGAGTGGGTTGATAAGTTGGATGTGGGCAATGAGGTCAATGCGCTTTTGACAAACCTGATTGGTTGATCTGCGCCAATAACTTAGTGACAGCGCTGCTTGTCGAATGCTAAGTGAGAACAAAGCAAGAATTCCACTCCCTCCGCGTTCAACCAAGTGAGACCTGTTACAGATGTTCAATTTCTACGAGTTCTTTGCTGGCGGTGGTATGGCCCGCGCGGGCCTTGGGACCGATTGGGCCTGTTTGTTTGCCAATGACTTTGACCCCAAGAAGGGCGTGACCTATGAGCGCAATTGGGGCACAGGCGCAATGGTTGTGGACGATCTACGCAACATCTCCCCCAGTGATTTACAGGGTACTGCTGATCTGGTTTGGGGGTCTTTTCCCTGTCAGGATTTATCTGTAGCAGGCAACGGTGCTGGCTTGAAAGGCAACAGATCCGGCACGTTTTGGCCCTTTATGGCGCTTCTTGCTGAATTGAAGACCGACGGCCGTGCGCCAGCAATGATCGCGCTTGAGAATGTTGTTGGCACGCTTACGTCGCATCAAGGGACGGACTTTGTAGCGATTTGTACGGCTTTGAATGATCTTGGTTACCGGTTTGGCACGGTTGTTGTGGATGCAGCATCCTTTTTACCCCAATCACGGGCGCGGTTGTTTGTGATTGCAGTGCGTGAAGATTTGGCCGTGACATGTACGGCCAGCGGTCCACAAAAACGATGGCACACCACAGCGTTGAAACGCGCACATGCGCAATTGCCTAAGAAATTAAAAAAGTCGTGGATATGGTGGGACATGCCAGAACCTGCAAAACGCGAAATGCGTTTTGCAGATGTGATCGAGGAAAAGCCGAAATGCGTGAAATGGCACACCGCCACTGAAACCCGCGCGTTGCTGTCGATGATGAGCGATGTAAATTTGGCCAAGGTCGAAACCGCGAAAGCGGCAGGCGTACGCATGGTTGGTGGGCTTTATAAACGCACGCGATTGCATCACGGCATTAAGGTACAGCGTGCCGAAGTGCGGTTTGACGATATTGCAGGCTGCTTACGTACACCCGGTGGCGGGTCGTCTCGGCAACTTATTTTGGTAGTTGAAGGGGATAAAATCCGTTCGCGCCTTTTGTCTGCCCGAGAAACGGCGCGATTGATGGGGCTGCCAGATAGCTATGTTCTGCCCGCGGTTTACAATGAGGCCTATCATTTGACGGGTGACGGCGTTGCGGTGCCGGTTGTTAGCTATATTGCACGGCACATTCTAGAGCCAAATTTGTTGGCGCAGGTTACCGTTGCAGACCCTAAAAATCACAGCGCCCAATAGCCACTTAGTCGTCTTGTAATTTAACCAGCGTTTTATGGTAGCGTTGCAAGCGGTCGAAATGGGCCTCGATCGCGCGCAAAATCTCGGTCGAATTTTTGACATTCAAGAAATGATCTACCATTTGCGTGTAGTGGGCCGATTGCCTTGGTAGCCGCTGAACAGGGTCGCTTTTGTCTGCGATTTCTGCGTCTGACATAACTTGCACGATTTGCGCAGGTTCAAGAAGCGCATCAGCAGTATCCGGACGTAAAGGCACCTTCCCATTCATCAACGGCGACGTGTCGTTAAAGAGATGATAGAGTGAATCCTCAAGCGGGGTGATATCACCCCGATCTACCACCGGAAAAGCCATCACATAGGCGATTTCCCAGACATCAATTTGACGGTTGGCAATGATATCAGACCGGGCGGACGTCAGGTGACGACGCACTCGACTGCGAATACCGTCTTTGGATTGCCCTACATAAATCGGTGTCCTGTCCAGATCGCACAGAACGTAAACCCCAATTTCATTGGTCAGGCTTGCGCAGGCTTTGTTTCGAAAATCAAAGTTGGTGGCCATGATGTGCTTTCTTGCTGGACCACTGATCTATAGAATATCAACAGGCCAGACGCCAATAGTCGCAATTGGACCTTATTGATCCAACGGGTCCGACCATAAGCTTTGCATCACAGAACAAGACAGACTAGCCTGCTTTAAACTAAAAACCTAAGGCATGGTAATGTTCGAAAAACTGACTGAATTCTTCCGCAATCCGCACAGTTATGAAACCCCAATGCCTGAGGCAGATGCGAACCATGTTGTGGGTGCGCTGATGGTACGCGCAGCCAAGGCAGATCGAGCATACCTGTTTGAAGAGGTCGAAACCATCGACCGTATTCTGGCAGAGCGTCATCAACTTGGACCAATTGAAGCTGCCAAAATGCGTGCCGCGTGCGAAAAGCTAGAAGAAGAAATGCCAGACACCGCCGAATTGGCCGCCATTCTACGTGAAGCCATTGGCGTAGAAGAAATGGAAAACGCGTTGCGGGCCTTGTGGCGAGTTGTCTTTGAAGATGGTCTTGAGCTCGAGGTAGAAGAAGCCGTTTTGCACAAGATTGAGGCCTTGTTAGGTGTGTCCCCCAAACGCGCAAAAGAACTACATGACGAAATCGTCGCGACAAAGGCACTGGCCGCCCCAAAATCATAAGCACTAAAAGCAGGCAATTGGCCTTTTTATTATGGCTTATCGCCGCTGTTTGCCCCTCTTGACGCGAACCCCAGACTCCCCCTATACGGATCAAGTTCGGAACCGACGCGAGTCGCCCGGATATTTTGTGTTGTGGTCGCTTCTTCGCGACGCTTAGAACAGCGTGAAAGACTTAAGAAATGTTGACGTTATTCTCTGGCGGGCGCTGCGGTGGACCCGATGAAGGCACAGAGCTCTGACATCACGCACAATCAGTGGGCAAACCACGTAATTTAGGAGAAGCGTCAGATGAACCTGATCGCACAAATCGAGGCGGAGCAAATTGCCGCCCTAGGGAAAACAATCCCTGACTTTAGAGCCGGCGACACAGTTCGTGTAGGTTTTAAAGTAACCGAGGGTACCCGTACCCGTGTTCAGAACTATGAAGGTGTGTGCATCGCGCGCAACAACGGCAAAGGTATCGCCGGCTCTTTCACTGTTCGTAAGATTTCCTTTGGTGAAGGCGTTGAACGTGTGTTCCCGTTGCACTCCACCAACATCGACGAGATCACAGTGGTTCGCCGCGGTCGTGTCCGTCGTGCGAAATTGTATTATTTGCGTGAGCGTCGTGGTAAATCCGCACGTATCGTTGAGAACGTAAACTACAAGCCAATTAAAGCGTAAGGACTGGGTAGATGAAAACAGATACACATCCCGATTATCACCTGATCAACGTCAAAATGACTGACGGTACGATCTTTCAGATGAAATCCACTTGGGGCGCTGAAGGCGACCAAATGGCGTTGGATATTGACCCAACGGTTCACCCAGCATGGACAGGCGGCGGCGGTCGTTTGTTGGATACGGGCGGACGCGTTTCCAAGTTCAAAAACAAGTATGCAGGTTTGGGCTTCTAAGCTTTTACCACTTATTTGGAAAAGGGGCGTTACCTGCAAGGGTAGCGCCCTTTTTCTTTGGATAACATTGAGCCGCTTGAAAGTTTGATATCCAGAATTATGACAGAGTGTTTATTTGTTTCAGGAAGATTGATAGATGCATTGACGGTTTTAGAAACCGCACGAGCCGCTCCAAAAAATGACCTGTCACGCCAATTGGTTCATACAAAAATCCTGATCGAAAAGGGTAAGACATCTGCTGTGTTTAACATCGCAAGCCTTATAGCGGTTCATGACAAAGACCGGACAGGCAATTGGCTTTGTTTAGGATACATAATCAGGCCTTCCAGCATCGCAGTCACTCGCCAATGGTGCATTGGGAAGGCAGTTTTGCACCAAAGGTAATGGGCATATCTATCGGTGCCTTGTCGCAGTCCAGTGACGCCACCGCGCAAGCGATAGTCGAGGCTTGCGACCGACATTAGTCAAGCCACTGCTCCCAATTGCCTTGTAATCCAGACCAATCATGACACCGTTTTGCTGCCTATCTGAACCCATCACGTCATCCGCCAAAATTATCCCAAAATCTGACTTGTGATCAAAGCCCTATGTGACACTTCCCAAACCCGTACGCCCGCCATATAGTTGCCTAAAATAAGCCAGCTCTGTTTTCAGCATGGCCAAAGGGGACAACTAAATGGCGCATATTATCGTCGTCGGCAACGAAAAAGGCGGCGCAGGCAAATCCACTGTGTCGATGCACGTGGCAACCGCTTTGTCTCGTATGGGGCACAAGGTGAGCGCATTGGACTTGGATCTGCGCCAGCGTACCTTTGGCCGCTATGTGGAAAACCGCGCGGAGTTTCTAAAAACTGCAGGGCTATCGTTACCAAGTCCCGAAGTACACGAGCTGCCAGAGATTTCCGCCGAAGCGTTGAAGCCCGGCGAAAACATATATGACCATCGTCTGTCAGCTGCCGTGGCAACGCTGGAGGCCGACAATGATTTTATCTTGATCGATTGCCCCGGATCACACACGCGCCTTAGCCAAGTGGCCCATTCACTAGCAGACACCTTGATAACACCGCTCAACGACAGCTTTGTGGATTTCGACCTGCTGGCAAGGATCGACGTGTCAGGCGACAAAATCAAAGGACCATCAGTTTATTCTGAGATGGTCTGGAACGCGCGTCAGCTTAGGGCGCAGGCCGGTTTAAAGGCGATTGACTGGATTGTCGTACGCAACCGTATGGGGGCGCAGCGGATGGTCAACAAAGAAAAGATGGAACGGGCCATCGATATGCTGGCCAAACGGATTGGGTTTAGGGTCGCCCCCGGCTTTAATGAGCGCGTGATTTTTCGCGAACTGTTCCCACGCGGTCTGACCCTGTTGGACCTTAAGGACATCGGAGTGAAGCAGCTGAACATTTCGAACATCGCTGCACGTCAAGAATTACGTGATTTAATGAAAGCACTCAACTTGCCCGGAGTGACCATCGACTTTTAAAACATTGATAAAGGTCGGTGCCCAGATTCCAGAGAGATTCGTCAACTTTGGTTAGGGCAGTTCGCCTTTCCTGCGAGACATTTGGATAGGGTAACTGGTGAAATCCATTATTTGCGATAGAAAGTATCGCCAATTCTCCCTCGATTATCTGATGTGCAAACACCATCTATATTTGAAAAAATGAAATCTAGAATTTTGCCGATCGCATAATTTTACAGATTTTCATGTATATGCTACTCTCAGGCCTTTCGCAGCCAACAGGAGGCGTTTTTTTACCCCTTAGATGGCGCTAATAAACAAGGTTCCAAACGCGGGCAGACCGTATCGTGATCGCACCATTCCTTACTTGGGGTTGACGTAGCACTGTCGCTTGCCGACACTCATCGCATCCCCCGTTCGAAGGGAGGCAAAATGCAGAAGATACTGCAACACTTAGTGCAACGTTCTACTGCACGCTTTTGCCACGAAATAGTTTTCGTGGCGACAACAGAGAGGAAGACTATGACCTTTTTAACAAGCACGGGTAAGCCGCTGCCACAACACATTGTGGATTCTGCAGCTTCTGCCGGTGACTCAGACGTAAGCCGTCGCGAATTTTTGGCCATGGCCAGCGCGTTCGGTGCAACTGCTGTGACGGCCTATGGGATGTTGGGCATGGCAGCCCCTGCGATGGCAGCCGGTCACAAAATGGGCGGCACATTGCGCTACCAAACAGAAGTACGCGCCCTAAAAGATCCGCGCACGTTTGACTGGTCCCAAATCGCCAACTTCACACGTGGTTGGATTGAGTATCTCGTTCACTACGAAAACGATGGCACATTTGAAGGTCGCTTGCTCGAAAGCTGGGAAATCTCTGACGACGCCACAGTCTATACATTGAACGTCCGTAAAGGCGTCAAATGGAATGACGGCAGCGATTTCACCGCAGACGACGTTGCCCGCAACATCGCAGGTTGGTGTGACAAAGAACTTGAAGGCAATTCGATGGCTGGTCGTTTCGCGACTTTGATCGATGCTGATACCGGCAAAGCCATTGAAGGCGCAATTGAAGTTGTCGACACCCACACGGTTCGTTTGAACCTGCCTTCGGCTGACATTTCCTTGATCCCAGGCATGGCTGACTACCCAGCTGCGATTGTTCCAGCGTCCTACACGCCCGAAACAATGCTGAGCAACCCAGTCGGTACTGGCCCATACAAGCCAGAGTCCTTGGACGTTGGTGTAAAAGCTGTGCTGGTCCGCAACGAGGACCACACGTGGTGGAACGCTGGCAACGGCGCTTACATGGATCGCATCGAATTTATCGATTACGGCACCGACCCGTCTGCATGGATTGCAGCGGCGGAGGCTGAAGAAGTTGATATGACATACGAGATGCAGGGCGAGTTCATCGATCTGTTCGAAACACTAGATGGCTGGAACACCAACAATGTTGTGACTGGTGCGACAATTGTTATTCGTCCAAATCAATTGGCCGAAGTTGATGGCAAGAAACCATATGCGGACAAACGCGTCCGTCAGGCGATTTCTATGGCTGTCGATAACGCCGTTCTTCTGGAACTTGGCGTTGCTGGTCGCGGTGAAGTTGCTGAAAACCATCACGTTGGTCCAATGCACCCAGAGTTTGCTGCACTTCCACCACGCAAATTTGATCCAGCAGCGGCCAAGGCCCTGATGGAAGAAGCAGGTATGGCTGACTACGAGCACGAACTGCTTTCTATCGATGATGCGTGGCGCAAAGATACCACTGACGCTGTAGCTGCCCAGCTGCGTGACGCCGGTATCAAGGTGAAGCGCACCATTCTTCCTGGCTCAACCTTCTGGAATGACTGGGTCAAATACCCGTTCTCATCCACAAATTGGAATCACCGTCCACTAGGTGTCCAGATTTGGGCTTTGGCTTACCGTTCTGATGAAGCATGGAACGAATTTGGTTGGTCCAATGCCGAATTCGACGGCATTTTGGCTGAAGCTTTGGCAACACCTGACCTTGAAGCTCGTCGCGCGTTGATGGCCAGAGGCCAAGCGATCATTCAAGATGAAGGCGTAACGATCCAGCCCTATTGGCGTTCGCTGTACAACAACACCCGCGAAGGTCTTGTTGGCGGTGAGATGCACATCTCGTTCGAATTCCGCCCAGAGCGCGTTGCTTGGACGTAAACCGGATGATGTAAAATTACGAAGGGGTCGCGACTTTGCGGCCCTTTTTTTATGAAAGCTATTTATAGGCGAAACCAGCATTACGGCTGGTTCTTCCATAGCAATTCCAGTTTTGTCTGATTAAGCAGCCAACATGCCATAAGTCAGCACACGCCCTGACGGGTGTTCATAAGACGCGGTTTTGTCTTCGCGTCCCTCAAATACGTGGCGATCTACAAAGTAGAGAGCTGCAAAGGTCTGCGGTTCAAGTTTATGGGATCAGGAACAATGTGATCGCAGGGAAAGCGACTAGAATCACGACCCTCACAATGTCGGACCCTACAAAAAACATCACTGCCTTATATGTATCGGTGATCTTAGTTTCGCGGTCCATGCCGTTGATGATGAACAGGTTCATGCCAACGGGCGGTGTGATCAATCCAACTTCAACCACGATCAACACAAGTATGCCAAACCAGATCGCAACGTGTTCTGGGCTTAGCCCAAAATCCATCGCAGAAATGACGGGGAAGAAGATTGGTACGGTTAGCAGGATCATCGACAGGCTGTCCATGACACACCCGAAAATCAGGTAAAACATTAGGATAATAGCCAGTACAAACCACGGGCTGAACCCTTGATTCAACACATAATCAGCCATGTATTGCGGCACGCCTGATAGCGCGAGGAAGCCGTTATAAAAACTGGCCCCAAGCACGATAAAGAAGATCATCGCTGTGGTTTTCCCAGTGCCAAGCAGGGCTTCTTTGAACGTTGGCCATTTGAGGTTGCCAGAGATCATTGCAACAATTCCTGTCCCTGCCGCCCCGATTGCAGCACCTTCAGTGGGGGTGAACCAGCCTGCGTAAATACCGCCAACCACAAGGCCAAAGATCACAAGCACTGGCCATGTATTGCCCAACGCCTTCCAGCGTTCAGCCATTGGAATTGGGGGCCGTGTGCCTGCAGAATTGGGATAAAGCCGGACATAAAGCGAGATGGTCAGCACATAGCCCGCAGCCGCCAGAATACCGGGGATGAAGGCGGCAAGGAACAGTTTGGCAATATTCTGTTCGGTAATGATCGCGTAGATGACCAAGATCACAGAGGGTGGGATCAGGATGCCAAGGGTGCCACCTGCTGCAAGTGTCGCGGTAGAAAAGCCGCCCGAATATCCGTAGCGGCGCAATTCTGGCAGCGCTACTTTGCCCATTGTTGCAGCTGTTGCCAGGGACGATCCACAGATTGCACCAAACCCCGCACAGGCCCCGATAGCCGCCATTGCAACACCGCCGCGACGATGGCCAAGGAAGCTTTCTGCCGCTTTGAACAGGGCAGTCGACATACCAGATAAAGTGGCGAACTGACCCATCAGCAAGAACAGCGGAATGATAGTGAGGGAGTAGCTTGAGAAAGTCGTATAAGTCTCGGATTTCAGCTTGGCCAGAAGCGGAACCGGATTACCGTTCATCGCAAAATACCAGCCACCAAAGCCGCACAACAACATAGCAAGGCCAATGGGTGCGCGCAGGAAGATCATCCCCAAAAGAACTGGAAAAGACCAGAACCCCAGTTCCAATCGCGACATCCCTGCAAAGGGCAAAAGATCGAGTAACGTGCCCATTGTGCAGCCTTAATGTTCAGGAAGGATTGTGCGGTCGGTGACGGCTTCATTCACCCGCATCACAGCGCAATAAACTGCGATGATGCAAGCGACAACAGCAGCCGAGAAGCTGGCGGCGTAGGACCACCACAATGGCATTTGTAGGAAAAACGTGGTTTCTCCATTGCCGATGTAGCGTTGCATACCTTCATACAAACGCCATGTAACGAAGATGATTGTAACGCTTAGAACCACTTCCCAAAAGGCACGTAAAAAGCGCAATGCCCGTGCTGGTAAGGCCGAAGTGAAGATATCCACAGTCGCATGATTGTTATACAATTGGCAGATCGGGAAGAACGAGAAGATGGCGAAGGCCACGCCCGCCTCAAGTATCTCATAGTTGCCATTTATCTCGCCTACACCCAGATCGATGATCTTTTGCGCAAAGGATCCAAGCAATGATGCGGCAAAGTCAGAATGCATCGTCTTGTTTATCGTGCGCCCGATGATCGACAGCGTTGTCATCACAATCAGCACCACCAAAACGAAGCCACCAACAATGGCAGTCAATCGTGCTAGATTCTTGAAAAAACGGTGCATTCTGCCTTTGCCTTTATATGAAGCAATAAAAAACCGCGGCGCATCACGTGGTGCGCCGCGGTAATGTGTATTTCCGAATTACTCGGAGTATTTCGCGATCAAGGCGCGAGCTTCGTCAATCAACGCCTGACCGTCGATACCTTTGGACTCCATATCAGCAATCCATTCGTCATAGACAGGCTTTGACGCTGCTTTCCATGCGTCTACGTCTGCGCCCGATACCGTGACGATGTTATTGCCACGGTCCACTGCCAATTGGCGTGCTGGGGCGTCTGCGCCCTGCATGGTGGTGCCTGCAAAGACAGAGAATTCCAAACCGGAATTGTCATCCATCACCTTTTGCAAGTCAGCAGGCAGGCTTTCGTATCTGTCTTTGTTCATCGCAAGTACAAAGCCCAAAGTATAAAGAGCAGAGCCTTCGAATTCAGTGTGGTTGGCAACAAGTTCTGGTACTTTCAACGCGGCTGTAACTTCCCACGGAATGGTTGTGCCGTCGATCACACCTTTAGACAAAGCTTCTGGAATTGCTGGAACGGGCATCCCGATTGGTGACGCGCCTAACTGCGCAAGGAAGTTGTTGACCAAGCGGGACCCACCACGAATTTTCAGGCCTTCCATATCTGCAGGTGTTTTCACTTCTGCGTTTGTGTGGATCATGCCTGGGCCGTGAACCCACGTACCAAGGATATGCACGTCTTTGAATTCACCGTCCTTCATGCCTTTTTCAAACATTTCCCAGTACGCGCGGCTGACTGGGCCTGCGCCCGCGTCGGTCATCATGAACGGCAATTCAAACACTTCGGTGGACGGATAACGCCCCGGTGTATAACCCACAACGGTCCAGACAATGTCTGCCACGCCATCAATCGCTTGGTCCATCAACTCTGGTGGCTTGCCGCCCAGCTGCATGGAAGGGTAACGATCAATCTTAATGCGACCGGCCGAGGCTTCTTCGATTTTGTCAGCCCAGACATCCAAGATCAGTTTTGGCACGTTGGCTTGTGCAGGCAAAAATTGGTGCAGTGACAGTGTCACCTCTTGGGCGCTTACAGGTGCAGCGCCGAAACCAACAGCAAGTGCCGCGGCCCCTGCCATGTTCAGAAACGTTTTGCGTGATAAATTCATGTGTTCTTCTCCCTTATTTTTCGCGTTTTTTTGATTGCGCGACTCAATCGGTCTCGAATTGTTAGGTTAGAAAGGGTGGGGTGTCACGAGTTTGTATTTGCGACATCAGAACCTGATTTGCGTCAATTTTGTTTGACAGTTACAAAAGTGACTTGTTTTCGTTGTCACAAAAACTCCAGCGTGTAATGGATTGGCTTATGAAACATATATTGATTGCAGGTGCCGGAATTGTCGGTGTGTCTTCCGCCATTTGGTTGCAACGCGCAGGCTACCGCGTGACGATCGTGGACCGTGCAGGCCCCGCCAGCGGGACCAGTCATGGCAATGCTGGCGTTTTAGCCGCCGGTGCCATTGTGCCCGTTACGGTGCCGGGTTTGATGCGCAAAGCGCCATCAATGTTGTTAGATCCTTCATCGCCCCTGTTTTTACGCTGGTCCTATTTGCCCAAACTGCTGCCATTCTTGGCCAAATATCTGGGCTATGCGACTGACGCCCATGTCGACCACTACGCCCGATCCATGTCGACTTTGTTGCATGACTCTGTGGACCAACATCACGCTTTGGCTGCAGGGACGGGTGCCGAAGGGTATGTGACAAACGAGGATTACTGTTTTGGTTATCAAACCCATGCAGCCTTTGAGGCGGATAGCTATGGGTGGTCAAAACGCAAAGCCCAAAATGTTCCCTTCGAAGTGGTCAGCGGTGAGGAATATGCCACCTATGATCCACTTTATGGCACTCAATTCGAAACAGTTGTCCGCTGCAAATCTCATGGTCGCATTTCTGACCCAGGTGCCTACATCAACGCGTTGGCCGATCACTTCGTGGAGCAAGGTGGCGAATTGATCACCACAAACATCAATGACGTTCAGGTCGCTGATGGCCAAATCACTGCACTACTAACGGATGACGGACCTATGTCAGCCGATACAATTCTGCTGGCAATGGGGCCTTGGTCCAAAAAAATTGCACATAAATTGGGTGTTAAAGTTCCGCTCGAATCCGAACGTGGCTATCATATCGAATTGATGAACCCCTCAGGCATGCCTCGTTCTCCGATGATGGTGGCCTCCGGCAAGTTCGTTATAACCCCGATGCATGGTCGAATTCGCGCAGCAGGCGTGGTCGAATTTGGTGGATTGGATGCCCCCGCAAGTCGTGGCCCATTTGAATTGCTGCGCAAACAGGTGGCCGCGTTACTACCAGATGTAAAATACGACGAGGTGGTGGAATGGATGGGCCACCGTCCAGCACCTGCGGATTCATTGCCGACAATTGGGGCCAACGATGCAAGTGGCAAAAGCTATTCCGCCTTTGGGCATCAACACGTTGGCTTGACAGGTGGTCCTAAAACGGGTCGGATCATCGCAGATTTGATTGCAGGTAAAAAGCCGAACATAGATTTGGCGCCATTTGATCCAAACAAGCATATTTCAAAAAACGGCTAATAAACGCCATACCACTCAGGGAGAGTACATATGAAAACGATCACAACGCTCGCATGCACAGTTGCAATGACCGCAGGCGCTGCAATGGCAGATGGCCATGCCCAAAACTGGGATATGCCGATGGCGTATTCCGCAACCAATTTTCACTCGGAACAAGGTGTGATGTTTGCTGAGCGTGTCAAAGAATACACCGATGGCGCAATTAACATCACGGTCCACCCCGGCGGTTCCTTGTTCGGCGGCGGCGACATCAAACGCGCCGTGCAAACGGGTCAGGTGCCAATTGGCGAACGCTTCATGTCTGCACACGCAAACGAAGCCCCGCTTTTGGGTTGGGACAACCTGCCGTTCTTGGCCACAACATACGCAGACAATTCAAAACTTTGGGAAGCCGCCCGTGACATCGTAAACGAGCAGCTGGCAGACCTGAACTTGGTCGCGCTTTATACTTGCCCATGGCCGGGTCAGGGTTTCTACTTCAACAAAGAAGTCGGATCTTCCGCTGACACCCAAGGCATCAAATTCCGCTCATATAACTCTGCCACAGCAACCTTCGCCGAAGAGTTGGGCATGATCCCGGTTCAGGTGGAAGCGGCAGAATTGTCCCAAGCGCTCGCAACAGGCGTTGCATCCGCGTTCATCTCATCCGGTTCCACAGGGTATGACCGCAAAGTTTGGGAACACTTAAGCCACTACTACAAAGTCAACGCATGGTTGCCGCGCAACTATGTGATGGTGAACTCTCAGGTTTGGGCTGATTTGGATGATGCAACAAAAGCAGGCGTTCAAAAAGCCGCTGACGAATCCGGTGCTGCATGTGCTGCGAAGTCTGAAGAACTGGCTGATTTCTATTTCGCAGAGCTGGAAAAGAACGGCATGACGGTTACAGATGCTGGTCCTGAATTCTTGGCCGAGCTGAAAACAATCGGTGAGAAGATGACAGCCGAATGGTTGGAAACAGCGGGTCCAAAAGGCCAAGCGATCATCGACGCATACAACAACTAAGCTTCGCGCTTTTCTAACCAGCCCCGATCTTTGCATTGGGGCTGGTTTTTCTATTTTAAGGACAAAATAATATGCGTGATTGGTCGCCTGTGATGGGCCTGCCACTTTGGGTTTGGCTGTTTGTATTGCCATCCGTGTTTGGGGTGATCTGTTTGATCGCGGGACACCGGATTGAAAAGTTTTTGCGTCCAATCTGGCGTATCTTGGACAAGGTATATGTTGCGGGTGGTGTAATCGCTGCGTGTTGCATGATCACCATTTTGGGCCTGATCGTCGCGGGTATGATCGCCCGCTGGGCCAGCGTCGCCCTACCCGGCACCACTGAATTCGCAGGTTACGCGATGGCTGCCACATCTTTCTTTGCAATGGCGCACGCACTGACTCGTGGTGCACATATTCGCGTCTCTATCCTTTTGAACATGAACCGGTTTCTCAATCGTTGGCTTGATGCCTTTGCTGTGTTTGGCGCAGCTGTTATCGCCACGTATTTCGCCCGTTATGCAGTCAAAACGACCTTTTTCTCCGAGATGCTGAATGACCGTACGCAAGGGCAGGATCAAATCCCTGCTTGGGTCGATGCAGGTCTACGTACCATTGGCAGCTATCCCAGCGAATGGGGCGAGACATGGGCCAAAGGATCGTCCGAGCTGATCTATACACCTGTTTGGATACCGCAATTGGCCATGTGCATTGGCACAATTTTGTTGGCGATTGCCCTTTGGGACACCCTATATCGGATGCTTGTCACAGGCGTGAACCCGATTGTATCGGAGGCCGTAGAATGACCGAACTATACGCCACATTCATTTTCCTATTCGTGCTGTTCACATTATTGGGCAGTTCAATCTGGATCGGCCTTGCCCTGATGGGCGTCGCCTTTGTTGGAATGGAGTTGTTCACAACGCGCCCTGCAGGTGACGCGATGATCACGACGATCTGGACGAGTTCCAGCAGTTGGACCCTGACCGCCCTACCCCTATTTATCTGGATGGGCGAAATCTTGTATCGAACCCGATTATCCCAAGATATGTTCCGTGGTTTGGCGCCCTGGATGCGTTGGTTGCCTGGTGGATTACTACATACCAACATCGCTGGCTGCACAATCTTTGCCGCCGTTTCAGGATCCTCTGCCGCGACCCTGACCACCGTTGGTAAGATGTCGATCCCAGAGCTGCGCAAACGTGGTTATCCCGAGTACATGATTGTAGGCACATTGGCTGGTGCCGCAACACTGGGTCTAATGATCCCTCCATCCTTGACGTTGATCGTTTATGGCGTGTCCATCAACGAAAGTATCATCAAGCTGTTCATGGCAGGCATCTTCCCCGGCCTCGTACTAGCTGCGCTGTTCATGTCCTATATCATTGCGTGGCACTATATCCGCCCACATGAACGCCCTGAACCAGAACCGCCAATGTCCTTTGGCACCATGATCGCCGAAAGCCGTTTCTTGATCCCGGTACTATGTCTTGTCTTTGCCGTCATCGGATCGATGTACTTTGGTTGGGCTACGGCGACTGAGGCTGCTGCTGTAGGCGTTTTAGGAGCCCTGACACTTGCAGGTATCCAACGTTCACTGACGTGGGAAGCTTTCCGCGAAAGCCTCATGGGGGCTACCCGCACCTCGGCAATGATCGCGCTGATATTGATGGGGGCGTCGTTCTTATCATTGTCCATGGGTTTCACTGGATTGCCACGCGCGTTAGCTGCTTGGATCGACGGGATGAACCTGTCTCCAATCGTTTTGATCGCGGCACTGACCGTGTTCTACATCATCCTCGGTATGTTCCTCGATGGCATTTCATCTGTGGTTCTAACCATGGCGATTGTAGAACCAATGATCCGTCAGGCTGGTATTGACGTAATCTGGTTCGGTATCTTTATCGTTGTGGTGGTTGAGATGGCACAGGTTACTCCGCCCATCGGGTTCAACCTGTTCGTCTTACAAGGCATGACCAAGCACGAGATTTCATACATCTCAAAGGTTGCCTTGCCGATGGTAGGTTTGATGCTGCTCATGGTGGTGATTTTGGTGATTTGGCCCGAATTGGCCACATGGTTGCCAAACAACCTGCGCCAAGGGCCGTCATAACCCAGCCATGCCCCCCACCGTATCTGTATTGCAGCTAGACACACATTTCCCGCGTATCGCGGGGGATGTTGGCAGCTATGAGACTTATGTGGGTGATGTCGAAATCATTAGGGTATCTGGCGCGTCTGTAGCGGGGGTTGTGACGGGTTATCCTGCGTCGATTGATATAGCCCCGTTTGAGGCCGCTTTGAAGGCTGCTAGGGGGGACGTAATTGTCACCTCATGTGGTTTCCTAAGCTATTGGCAGGGATATTTGGAGACCCAGACCCAACGCCCCTTTATCAGCTCATCTTTGGGTGCTTTGGACCGATTAGCCGACCATCCTATCGACGGTCTCGCAATCCTAACCTATGATGCGGCAAAGCTAGGGGCATCCCATTTGGGTAAAAACGCCCGTTTTGCGCCCTGTATTATCGGATTAGACCCCGACGCCCATCTTCGCGCGGTGATTGGTGGTGGTGCCACGACCCTAGACGCCAAACGCGCCGCGCACGAAACCGTTGAAACGGTTCGGGCGCAAACCACAAACGCGCTACAAACGTTGCTTTTAGAATGCACCAATCTCCCTCCGTACAAAGACGCATTGCGTAGCGCCTTTGACGTTGAGATCATCGATATCCTGACTGAAATCGAGCGGGCGAAGGCCGGATCAATCCGACCCGCGTTTCTTTAATAGGCAGCAATCACAAGAATTTCGACCTTAAGGCCAGTACGTGCCAATTTCGCTTCACCACAAGCCCGCGCTGGCGCGTGCCCTGCAGGCACCCATGCGTTCCAGACTGCATTCATATCGGCGAAGTGCCCCATGTCAGACAGCCAAACGGTTACTTGCAACAGCTGCTTGTTGGAGCTGCCAGCTTCAGCCAAAAGCGCATCGATTTTATCAAGACACTGTTGGGTTTGATCGTGAATGCTATCCTCAGACGTACCTACCTGCCCAGAAAGATAAACAGTTCCGTTATGTTTAACGATTTTGCTGGCGCGTTCGCCGGTGTGGATACGTTCAATGGTCATGGCTGATGCCCCTTTGTGATTGATGCACTAGTCATAGGCATTCACACAGCGGCGCACCAGCGCTGGCAGCTTAAGCAGCTGCAATCACTAAAATTTCAACGGTAAAACCAGGGCGTGCCAACTTGGCCTCGCCACATGCACGCGCTGGTGCGTGACCTGCAGGTACCCATGCGTCCCAGACGGCGTTCATTTCGGCAAAATCAGCCATTTCAGCCAGCCAAATTGTAGTTTGAAGGATATTCTCTTTGGACGTTCCAGCCTCAGCCAACAGCGTATCAACCTGATCCAAACATTTTTGGGTTTGATCTGCCACGCTATCGTCCAACGTTCCAACTTGGCCCGCCAGATATACAACGCCGTTGTGTTTTACGATTTGGCTCATCCGGCCTGTGGTGTGCATACGTTCGATTGTCATATTGGTTCTCCGATTTAGGTCAATTGTTTTCCTATGGCAGAACATATGCCGAAGATCCCAAGCGGGCGAGAGACAATTTCAGAGGGATAAAAGTGGTGGCGTGGGGGAGACTTGAACTCCCGACCTATCGATTATGAGTCGATCGCTCTAACCAACTGAGCTACCGCGCCGTGAGGACGGGAATTATGAGAGACAGACAGAGTCGTCAACCCTCAAATCGCTTAAACCTCACGCACAGTGTCAATCATGCGCTGAACGTTGTCTGGATCAGCGTCGGGCGTGATGCCATGGCCAAGGTTAAAGATGTGCGGCCCACCCGAGAATGCCTTGACGATTGCGCGGGTTTCATCGACCAGATCTTGGCCACCTGTGACCATGTGGGAGGATTTGAGGTTACCCTGAACGCACCCGTCAACTTGTACGTTTTTCACTGCCCATTCTGGGGTGACCGAGTTATCGAGCGCCACACAATCAACGCCCGTTGCTTTAGCGAAGCCAATATAGCCCTCGCCAGCTTCGCGTGGAAATCCGATGATCGGGGTATTTGGGTACTTGGCCTTCAGCGCTAACGTAATGCGGCGTGCTGGTTCCACCGAATACTTCTGAAATGCGTCACCTGGCAATGAACCTGCCCAGCTGTCAAATATCTTAACAACTTCGGCCCCTGCTTCGATTTGCTTGGACAGGTAATCGATTGTTGCCACAGTAATTTTGTCCATCAACGCATCAAAGACAGCGGGTTGTTCGATCCGTAGCTTATGCGCCGGTGCTTGATCCGGAGTGCCTTGTCCGGCGATCATGTAAGTCGCTACCGTCCAAGGGGCACCAGCAAAGCCGATCAACGTGGTTTCGGCAGGCAAAGCGCCGGAAAGGTTGCGAACCGTTTGATAGATCGGGTTCAGCGTCTCGTGAATGTCCTCGACCGGTCCCAGCTTGTCCAGATCAGCCTGTGACGTGATTGTAGACAGGCGTGGCCCTTCGCCCGTGACAAACCACAAATCAGCGCCCAGAGCTTGGGGGATCAGCAAGATGTCGGCAAAAAGGATCGCTGCGTCAAAACCATACCGGCGGATCGGTTGAAGGGTCACTTCGGTCGCAAGATCAGGATTGTAGCACAAAGATAGGAAATCACCGGCGATGGCTCGCGTTGCCTTGTATTCGGGCAAATACCGCCCCGCTTGCCGCATCATCCAAATCGGCGGTGTCGGCAATGTTTCACCGGCAAGAGCGCGCAGAATAGTTTTGGATGAGGTCATGATTGGTATCCTTTTGCATTTGACTGTTGGTCACGCGCCACGCCCCTCTTGTCAAGAGATCGTAGGTTGTCAGGCGCAAATGACGCGCCTAAAACGGGGTATGAATTTTCAGCTTCCCTCCCCCGCCCAACCGCTCAAAATTGGCACCCGTGGATCGCCTTTGGCCTTGGCTCAAGCCTATGAAACGAGGGGGCGTCTTATGACAGCCTTTGACTTGCCTGAGGATGCATTTGTCGTTGTGGTGATCAAGGTGACAGGGGATATGATCCAAGATCGCCCTTTGAAAGACATCGGCGGTAAGGGTCTGTTTACACGCGAAATTGAAGAGGACCTGTTGGCGGGCAAAATCGACATCGCGGTTCATTCAATGAAAGACATGCCGACGATCCAACCCGATGGGCTGTTGTTGGACACGTATTTGCCACGGGAAGACGTGAGGGATGCGTTCATTTCCCCAACAATGGGCTCGATAACTGAGCTGGCGGAAGGTGCTGTTGTGGGCACGTCTAGCCTGCGCCGCCGCGCCCAATTGCTGAACCGTCGCCCCGATTTGAACGTGGTCGAGTTTCGCGGGAACGTGCAGACCCGACTGAAGAAATTAGATGATGGCGTTGCAGAATGCACATTCTTGGCAAGTGCTGGATTGAAACGGTTGGGACGATCCGATGTGCCGGCGACACCAGTCGATCCAGCAGATATGCTGCCAGCCGTGGCGCAAGGTGCCATTGGGATCGAACGGCGGGCTGACGATACACGAATGAAGCAAATTCTGGACGCAATCCACGACACTCCGACCGGCCAACGCCTTGCGGCTGAACGTGCATTTTTACAGGCCTTGGATGGCTCGTGTGAGACACCGATTGCGGGGCTGGCTGTATTGGATGGAGATCAGCTGCACCTGCGCGGTGAAGTGCTGCGCCCTGATGGATCACAGTCGATCACTGGTGAACGGAACGGCCCGATAGCAGATGGCGCAAAGATGGGTATTGATTTGGCCCAAGAGCTGTTGGAACGTGCCGGCGAGGGTTTCTTTGACTGGCACACGCGCTGATCCCACCGCTATCTGACGTCGTGTTTTCCTTGACCTAACTGCAGGCGATCGGCGATCCTTTGGGTAGGAGCACAGAAATGACCCCTGGAAAAACCTATTTATCAAGTGAAGAGATTAGACCGCTGGCCCAGCGTTCCGACACGATGGGCCTGTGGCTGGTGGTGCATTGCTGGCTCGTGATTGGCTTCGCCATTGCCCTGTTCGCCATCTGGCCAAATCCTTTGACCTTTGTTTTGGCACTTATCTTGATAGGATCGCGACAATTGGGTTTGGCTATCTTGATGCACGAAGCAGCACATGTGGCACTGTTCAAAACCCGCGCCATAAATGAATTTGCAGGCGAGTGGTTGTGCGGCCGACCCATAATGGCAGAGTTGTTGGCATACCGTCACTACCACCTAACCCATCATCGATTTACCCAGACCGACAAAGACCCCGATTTGGCGTTGTCAGCAAAATTTCCAACGTCTCATGCATCACTGCGCCGTAAATTTGTGCGTGACTTAACCGGACAGACCGGTGTGAAACTGCTTGTGGCTCAGGTTATGACGGCCATTCGGTTGGCGGGCGATGACGATGCAATCGACGCTGCTAAAGCGGACGCGGCGCAGGCGTTCAAGTCGACCAATCTGTTCAAATCGCTGGCTGTTTTCGGCGCCATTGGATTGGCTATCAGTTTGATCGGCGACTGGTGGTGGGGTTTGGCGTTTTGGGTACTGCCCTATTTGACGTGGTTCCAATTTGTTTTGCGTGTACGCAATATCGCAGAACATGGTGCCACTGAGGAGTCAGAGAACCCTTTGCAGAATGTGCGCACCACCCAAGCTAATTGGATCGCACGTGCCCTCGTTGCGCCCTACTGGGTCAACTACCACCTTGAGCACCACATGGTCATGCATGTGCCATGTTGGAAGTTACCAGCCATGCATAAAGTGTTGTTGACCAAAGGTCTGGGGTCACAGATGCGGATTGCTAAAGGGTACTGGCCTGCAATGGCAGAAGCGGGTTGGGGGCGTTAGACCCACTTGGCCAATGGTGGCAGGCTCATCAATACCGCATCCGCGTCATGCCCGGTTTCAAGCCCGAATTTAGTTCCACGATCATAGACCAAATTGTATTCCGCATAGAGCCCACGATGGATCAGTTGCGCGTCCTTGTCGCCCGCGTCCCACGGTTGCGTTTTACGCTGTTCAACAAGCGGGACGTAAGCTGGTAAAAAGGCGCGGCCGATATCTTGGGTCAGCGCAAAATCTGCCTGCCAATCATCGGTGCAACGATCATCCATAAAGATGCCACCAACACCACGGGCGCGTTTGCGGTGCGGGATATAAAAATACTCGTCCGCCCATTTTTTCAACTCGGGATACAAATCGACACTATGCGGGTCGAGATGTTGTTTCTGCTGATCATGAAAATGCGCTGTGTCTTCTGCGTATTCGATACACGGGTTAAGGTCAGACCCGCCCCCAAACCACCAAGCGTGCGGCGTCCAGAACATACGGGTATTCATGTGAACGGCAGGGGCATGCGGATTTTGCATATGTGCGACAAGGCTGATACCAGACGCCCAAAACCGTGGATCGTCTTTCATCCCCGGGATACCCTTGCGCGCGGCCATCGCATTTTGAGCCCGTTCACCCAAAGTCCCGTAGACAGTCGAGATGTTGACGCCAACCTTTTCGAACACACGGCCACCGCGCATGACACTCATCAACCCGCCACCTGCATCTGAACCATCGTCGGAGGTACGAGTGGTTTCCGTGACTTCAAAGCTGCCTACAGGCGCGTCTGACATCGGGCCAGTGTCATGGTTGGCTTCTATTCTCTCAAAGGCCGTGACGATCTTATCACGCAATTCGCGGAACCATGCGGAGGCCTGTGCTTTTTCGCTATCAAAAGTGCTGGTCTGATTGTCAGTCATGTCACGATCTTTCAGTTCTTATTAATGTGCTGGTGCTGCAACGGAATCCAACAGGCTGCGTCCACCGTCAACGGTAACAATCTCGCCCGTCATAAAGGCCGAAGCATCTGAGGCCAAAAACTGCGCCGCATCAACCAGTTCACCAGGCCCCGCCACACGACCAAGAGGTGTTTTCTTCTCAATCTCGTCTCGCCAATCTGAATTTTCGATCATCGAAGATTTCAACGAAGCTGACATAACTGAGCCAAAGGCGATTGCATTCACCCTGATCCGTTGCGGCGCAAGGGCCAGAGCCATCGACCGTGTCATCTGCTCCATCGCGGCGGACGCGATAGAATAGCCCATCAGCTCAGGCCGTGTGCTGCGTGCCGCGATTGAACTTAGGTTGACAATCGTCCCAACTGGCCCTTCGGTTTGGTCGGCAGCTTGTTTGATCATGCGTTTGGCAACTTGTTGCGTCAGACGCAGGCTGGTCATCATGTTCTGTTCCAGCAACACCTCGACAGAGGTATCCTCAACATCCAGCACATCTGTGGTCATCACTTGGCGTGATGCATTGATCAAAATATCGACTTGATCAAAGGCGTCGATAGTTGCTGAAATCAGGTTGGCAATGGTCAGACGCTGACGCAGATCACCGGCAAAATAACGCATGTTACCTTCATCCAAATGCGGGCCTAACTCTTCCTTAAGCCGCGCTTCGTCCATGTCGGCGCACATCACGTTGGCACCACGGTCCGCAAAGTTACGGGCAATAGACAAGCCAATCCCATTGGCAGCCCCTGTCACAATCGCTGTCTTACCGGAAATAGAAAATGACATGGTTTTGATCCTTGTCGAGTTAGCCCAAATTTAATCAGGTTAGGAAATTAGGCGCGTTTGCGCAAAGGTCTTGCCGCATGGAATAACTTGAAACGCGCATCACCACCCAAATCGGTCACCTTGCCAAAGTTAGCGTTCAACGCCTCTTCATACGGCAAATGCCGGTTGGCGACCATCCACAGTTGACCAGAGTTGGCCAAAATACGCGCAGCAGACGCTACGAACGCTTGTCCAAGAGATGGCTCAGCAGCACGACTTACATGGAACGGAGGGTTCATTATAACGGTATCAATGCGCCCTTTCGGGGCCCATTTGGTTGCATCAGCCCAGTGATATTGCACCCGTTCGTCAGTGATATTGCGTTTGGCACATTCCAGCGCCATATGCCCTGCCTCGACCAGATGCAGTTCGTTTATGTCACGGGTCAGGGCGTGGGCGGAAAGATAGCCCCATCCAGC
Source organism: Ascidiaceihabitans sp. (assembly GCA_047624005.1). GTDB lineage: Bacteria > Pseudomonadota > Alphaproteobacteria > Rhodobacterales > Rhodobacteraceae > Ascidiaceihabitans. Next base: position 9,553 of record JBLHPE010000012.1, on the reverse strand, counting down.
GCCCAAGTCAGCGACATGTTTACCCAGCTTTTCGGGCAATGCCTGTGCCAACAATTCGGATGCAGGATCGATCCCATCGGCAGAAAACACACCCGGGGCTGTCCAAAAACCACCGTCCGTCAGGGCAGGATGCTGTATCCAATCCTCAAGGCCATCGTGGCTGTTGATCCAAAACAGTTTGCCGTGGGCCTTAGAGATCGTCGACGAAACATCTGCACGCTTGCGCAGGGCTTTGAAAATACTATCGACGCCATCGGTCTTTTGACCATCAACAATGATCGGCCCATCGGTGCAGGCCGCCGCCTGTGCAACCAGCACACGCGCTTCTGCTTTGGAGCGTGGCAGGCAAACAACCGAAAGTGCATATCGCTGTGACGGTTCAACCGCGCAGGCAAACCCTGCGTTTGTGAACGCATCATATGTGGGGCGAAATGGTTGGATCACCTCGCACTGTGCTTGTGGTAAACTGCGCAAATCCGCATCCGATACGGGATGAAAGACTGCAATACGGCCTTCAGGCACAGTCAATCCGCCCGTTTCCAGAGCGAGAGGCAAACGATCACCGATCATAAATTTATTCTTCTTTTTCCATAGTACATTGCAGCGGATGCTGATTTTGGCGTGCAGCGTCCATAACTTGGGCGACCTTAGTCTCGGCTATCTCATGACTAAATACGCCTACAACCGCCAATCCTTTTTCGTGCACAGCCAACATAATCTCGAACGCTTGAGTGTGATTAACACCAAAAAATCGCTCTAACACCATGACGACAAATTCCATTGGTGTAAAATCATCGTTCAATAACATGACTTTATAAAGCGGCGGGCGCTTAGTCTTGGGCTTCACATCCGTGATCACAGAGGTGTCGCCATCGTCGTCACGTTTGTCCGACATCATGTGTAAGTCTTTAGTCATTGCCACTCCGGCTATAGAATCCAATGGTAGGTATTCAACTGCTCTATATAACGCCCATACGGTTTGAGAAAAGAGGCAGTACGCAACATGTCACCAAAGGTAACAACTATTGGCTTTGATGCCGATGACACACTTTGGCACAACGAACGCTTTTTTCAGCTGACCCAAGCGCGGTTTGCGTCAATCTTGGCCCCACATTGCGATACTCCTGATCTGATGGACGCGCTTCTGCAAGCAGAAAAGCGCAACATCGGGCAGTATGGGTTTGGGATCAAAGGTTTCGTTTTGTCGATGATCGAAACCGCGCTGGATGTATCAAAACACCAAGTACCCGGCACAGTCATTGCAGAGCTGATTGATGCGGGCAAAGAGATGTTGGCCCACCCGATTGAGTTACTGCCATTTGCTACTGAGGCTGTCGAGGCTGCGCGCCGTCATGCAAAGGTATTGCTGATCACCAAGGGCGACCTGCTTGATCAAGAACGCAAGCTCGCGCAATCGGGGCTTGGCGATCTATTTGATGGTGTCGAAATTGTCTCTACCAAGGTGTCATCGGTCTATATCCGTATTTTTGAACATCACGGCACTGGTGCGTTCAACGGGGTGATGATCGGCAATTCGATGAAGTCAGACGTTAATCCAATGCTGGATGCCGGTGGCTGGGGCATTTATGTCCCACATGGCCAGCACTGGGAGATCGAGCACGCTGAACCTCAACTGGATCACCCTCGCTATAAAGAGATTGAAAATCTTGGTGCTTTCCCAGACTTATTGACCAACATTTTGAAAGTCTAAATGATGCCGCACGCAGAACTGAAATATTCAAATGACCTGACCGTGGACGCGGCAGCTATTCTGGCAACCATTGAAACGGTGATCCAAGACCACGATTCTGGGGCTGGTGACTGCAAAGGTCGCGCTTATCCAGCGGCAGAATTTCACCACACCCACCTTATCATCGAGATTTCGATGCTACCCAAAGCCCACCGTGATGACGTGTTTATGAACGCGCTAAGTGCTGATCTAGAAACCGCTGTTAAGGCCCATCTGACCCAGCCCTGCTTCTTTTCATTGATGATTTCGTTTTCGCCCAAAACCTACGTAACGAACCAATTCAAACCTTAGGCCAGTGCCGAACACATTCTTCGCCACATTCTTGCCACATTGGCCTCTCTAGGGGTGAATTTCGCATCATCCCCTAGATGTATGATTTCAAAATGACACATTCCTGCCTAGATCATTGATTCTATGGGTTTATCGAAAATCGAACTTATGTTACCTTGCAAGCAATAATAATAAGGTCAGCCAAAAAATTAGCGGCCACTGAGGCAGAAAAAGGCAGATTTATCGTGAAGGTTTGGCGTATTCAGCCAGCCCGTTTTGGGCTGTTGATCATCGCGGCAGTGTGGATGCTTGTGGTTTTACCACTTAGCGTCGCGGCCGCTCCCTATGCAGCATATGTTATTGATGCGCGTACTGGTGAAGTTTTGCACGCCCGCAATGCTGACACCCGATTGCATCCAGCATCGCTGACCAAAATGATGACCTTATATTTGGCGTTTGAAGCCATTGAAAAAGGTGAAATTTCATTGGACACGATGGTCACTATTTCGAAAAATGCAGCTGCCGAACCCCCCTCAAAACTGGGCCTCAAATCTGGCCAAAAAATTGCCATGCGCTATTTGATCCGCGCAGCGTCAGTTAAATCTGCCAATGATGCCGCCACCGCTATTGGAGAAGCTTTGTCCGGCTCCGAGGCCCGTTTCGCCCGCCGCATGACCCGCACAGCCAAGGCTTTGGGCATGTCGCGGACAACCTTCAAAAACGCACACGGCCTGACCGAAAAAGGACACATGTCCACGGCACATGACATGACCATTCTGGGCCGCCACATTCTGTATGACTATCCACAATACTATAATCTCTTCTCTCGTCGCACCACAGACGCTGGTATGCGCGAAGTTTCCAATACCAACCGTCGTCTGCTTGCATCCTACAAGGGTGCTGACGGCATCAAAACTGGCTATACGCGTGCTGCGGGTTCTAACCTTGTGGCTTCGGCTGAGCGTGGCAACGAACGTATCATCGCAACAGTTTTTGGCGGTAAATCGTCTGCGTCTCGCAATGCTAAAGTTGCCGAATTGCTAGACCTTGGATTTCGCCGCGCACCGACCAACGCGCGTCTCCGTAAACCTAATGCACCCGCATATGTTGCTGAAAGCGTCCCAAGCGGTGCGGGTAAAACCATTCGCTTGAATGTGGCTGTCAAAACCAGCATCCGACCGCAGGCGCGTCCAAAGTCAGCCACTGCTCCACTTTTGTTGGCCGCTGCACCTAAAACCGAAACCAATGTTCTGCCTGCCGACATAAATACAGCACTTGTTGCAGCGCAAGCTGACGCACCCAAAATCGAGAACATCCAACAGGTTGCTGCTGTGTCTACCCGTCCTGCCGCAAGGCCCAAGAACTTGGTTCTTGCCCGTGCAGCCCCCCAACCCGAGGTCATTACACGTATTTCAACGTCTGGCGGGCGTCATTGGGGCGTCAATGTTGGCCGCTACACCAGCCGCTACAAAGCCGAACGTGTTTTGCTTAAAACCGCACTGGCTGAAATGGCAACATTGGATGGATCACTTCGCAAAGTCGTGCGCAGCAACCGTGGGTTTGATGCAAATTTCTTAGGCATGACCCGTGAAACTGCTGATCTAGCATGTCGTCGGCTAAAGGCCCGCAACGTGACTTGCTTTATGGTCGGTCCCTAAGCGTCCGACTTCAAGTCATTGCTCATCATATCTGGCATAGGGACCGGATCATCTGCATCAATGTGAGATGGGAAACTGCTAAGCAAAATACCGTACCGCATTCGTGCGGCGGTGATTGAACTGTAGCTACCAATCAAATCGCGGATCGGTCCACCCAACCGCTCAAGCCCAGAGACAAAGGCGAGGATCACGCCGACCTCGATCTCACCTTGAATAGCCATATATCCACCGTAGGAAATAACTCCGAATGGACCCATAGCAATCAAAAGATTGTTGATGGTTTTCATGATGTTCTTCGTCATCAGAAACTTCGTACGTATGCGCAGGATCGCATCCGTCAGCTCGGTGAAAACCGCTGGTGGTTCTTGCTCCAGCAATTCTTCTTCCGCCTGATCTACGATAAATGTGCCAAGTTCACGTACTTTGATGGCCTTTTTTGCCGCCAAGCGGTTCATACGCGCCTGAAAAATCGGGACGACAATGAACTGCGGGGAATAAAGCGCCAATGCAATCGCAGCCACCAGTGGCTCGATGTAAAACATATACCCCAAAACAGAAATCAACGTGCCAACCTGCAACAGCGGTCCAGAGATGGCCGATCCTGCAAATCCACCAAGTTTTTCCACCTCACTCGATAACATCGAAACAACAGCGCCTTCGTCAACAACGTCTTCGCCGTCCGCACTTGCTTTGATCTTAGAAGGGGGCGTCATTGTATAAATACAATAAAATACAGACCGGCGGAGCGTGTGCACAATCTGGGCCGAGATCAGCTCGCGTTGGATACGCATTGCCAGCTTGATACCGGCACCCAACAGCAGCGCACCAACATAAAGGGCCGCTAACCAAACAAGCAACGAGACGTCCTTGTTGGCCACCGCATCATCAAGAAGTCGACGCTGCAATTCCAATGGGATCGGAGCCAGTGGCAACAACGCCAACGTCATGCCAATCACAACAACCTGTCGCTTCTTGGAATACCGGAAAATATAGCGATACACGGATTGTGGCATGGCACGCATAATTTGTCTTTCATTCTAATTGAACAAACGGTGCCATGTCGTTGGCCGCAATGCAAAGCAGATCGCACAATTCACTTTGAAGTGAAGTTTGACTAATGCGTCGCTTGTAGCAATTGACGCGTATATTCTGTTTGCGGGTTTTCGAACAAATCCGTCGCAGTCCCTTGCTCAACAACATCGCCCTGTTTCATCACAATGACATTGTGTGACATCGCACGAATGACCTTTAGATCATGGCTGATGAACAAATACGCTAGTCCATATTTTTGCTGCAAATCGCGCAGCAATTCTACAATTTGCACCTGAACAGTCATATCAAGGGCCGAGGTAGGTTCATCCAGAACCAGCAACTTTGGTCGCAAAACCATCGCCCGTGCAATCGCGATACGTTGGCGTTGTCCACCTGAGAATTCGTGCGGGTAGCGATCCATCGTATCAGGATCAAGCCCAGTTTCCGTCATCACCTCGGCCACCAGATCACGCTGGTCACGTTCTGGATCGATCTTGTGGATCGTTAACCCCTCAGAGATAATCTGGGCACAGGTCATACGCGGGCTCAGGCTGCCATAGGGGTCTTGGAACACAATTTGCATATCTTTGCGAAGATGGCGCAGCTGCTTTGTGCTCCAACTGCGGATGTCCTGTCCGTTGTAGGTGATGCCACCCTCTGACGCGATCAGACGCATAATTGCCAGTGCCATCGTGGTCTTACCTGATCCACTTTCCCCAACAATCCCCAAAGTCTCCCCTGCCCGCACAGATAACGATGACGCATTAACCGCTTTTACGTGTCCAACAGTACGACGGAGCAAACCGCCATGAATTGGAAACCAGATTTTTAGCTTGTCTGTTGCAACAACAACGGGTGCATTTTCAGGAACCGGCAGCGGTTGGCCACTGGCTTCGGCGCTTAACAATTTGATTGTGTATGGGTGCTGCGGATTGGCAAACAACTCTGCAGTTGGGCCGCTTTCGACCACCTCCCCTTGCTGCATAACAAAGACGCGGTCCGCGATGCGGCGGACGATGCCAAGGTCGTGTGTGATGAACAATAGGCCCATGCCCTCGGCGTCTTTTAGGTCTTTAAGCAGATCAAGGATTTGCGCCTGAATGGTCACATCAAGCGCGGTCGTAGGTTCGTCAGCAATCAAAATGTCAGGCTTATTGGCCAATGCCATCGCAATCATCACGCGCTGGCGCTGTCCGCCAGAGAGTTGGTGTGGATAGCTACCAAGACGGCTTTCTGCGTCGCGTATACCGACCTTCTCCAGCAGTTCCAGCACACGACCACGCGCCTGAGATCCAATGATCCCTTGATGCAGCGCAAGGCTTTCGGCCAGTTGCTTTTCAATTGTGTGGAGCGGATTCAGCGAAGACATCGGTTCCTGAAAAATGAAACTGATGTCATTGCCGCGCACTTGGCGCAGCAACCGTTCATCTGCGCCGATCAATTCCTGACCATCGTATTTGACAGACCCAGTGACCTCGGCACTGTCGCCCAACAGTGATACGGTCGACAAGGCAGATACTGATTTACCTGAACCAGACTCCCCGACCAACGCTACGACTTCACCACGGTCCACGGTAAAACTGACACCGCGCACCGCGTGTGTGACAGCCCCGTCTTGGCGAAAACCCACGGTCAGGTTTTGCACTTCTAGCAGTGCGGTCATTGAAATGTCTTTCGTGGGTCAAAGGCGTCGCGGATACCCTCGAATATGAACACCAGTAGCGAGAGCATTACTGCAAAAGTACCAAAGGCGGTGAAAGCTAACCATGGCGCTTGAAGGTTTTGTTTGGCCTGCAAGGTCAGCTCGCCCAAAGACGGTGCAGAGGATGGCAAACCAAAGCCAAGGTAGTCGAGGATCGCAAGGGTCGAGATGGTGCCCGTGATGATAAACGGTAGCATCGTCAGGGTCGCAACCATCGCGTTTGGCAGCATGTGGCGGAACATGATCGTAACGTTACTGACACCCAGCGCACGGGCGGCGCGGACGTATTCAAGATTGCGTGCGCGTAGGAATTCAGCCCGCACCACACCGACAAGGCCTGTCCACGAGAATAGGACCAAAAGGAAGACCAGAAGCCAGAAACTTCGCCCTAAAATCGCGAACATAATGATGATGACGTAAATGACGGGAATTGCTGACCACACCTCGATCACGCGCTGGAAAATCAGATCGGTTAGACCGCCAAAGAAGCCTTGAACCGCACCTGCAACGACACCGATTAAGGTCGCTGTTCCAGTAACGATCAGAGTGAAAAAAACCGACAATCGGAAGCCGTGAATTACACGCGCCATGACATCACGTTTGGTCCCATCCGTGCCCAGCCAGTTCTGCGCATTGGGTGGCAATGGAGCTGCACCGGGGCGTTCAACTGCCGTGTCGAATGAATACGGGATCAAGGGCCAAATGGTCCAGCCTTTGGTGATCTCCGTGCCATCTACAACACCATCTGAGCTGTCAGCTATCACGCCTTCAGGATCATCAAAACAGGTTTGCAATCCGCCTGAGACGATCAAACATTCCACCTCAGGATCGCGGTACACAGCTTCAGTTTCAAAATCGCCACCAAATTCCGTTTCGGGGTAAAAACTCCAAATCGGGGTGTAAAAGCTGTTTTGATACCTCACGAGGATCGGTTTGTCGTAGGCAAGAAACTCGGCGCACAGGCTTAGGCCAAACAGGAGGGCGAAGATGACCATCGACCAATAGGCGCGTTTGTTACGCCGAAAATTGCGCCAGCGACGTTGATTAAGGGGGGACATTGCCATCAGCCTTCCCTCTTCTCAAAATCAATGCGCGGATCGACAATGACATACATCAAGTCCGAAAGGATCGCGACCAAAAGCCCCATGAGACCAAAGATATAAAGCGTGCCGAACACGATGGGATAATCACGCGCCACCGCAGCCTCAAACCCCAATCGACCAAGCCCATCAAGGGAGAAGATCGTCTCGATGATGAGGGAACCACCAAAGAAAACCGAGATGAACAACCCCGGAAAACCAGCAATCACGATCAACATCGCGTTGCGAAAAACATGGCCGTATAGGACTTGGCGTTCATTCAGCCCTTTGGCTTTGGCCGTCACGACATATAGCTTCTTGATCTCGTCCAAGAAGCTATTTTTAGTCAGCAATGTGAGTGTCGCAAACCCACCAATTGTGCCTGCCAAAACCGGCAAAGAGATGTGCCAGAAGTAATCTAAAACCTTTCCAATTGCGCTTAGGTCTTCAAAATTGTCAGAGGTCAGGCCGCGCAATGGGAACCACTGGAAGTAGCTGCCACCAGCGAACAATACCAACAACATGATTGCAAACAAAAAGCTGGGGATTGCGTAGGCTGCAATGATAAATGCGCTGGTCCATGTGTCAAATCGTGACCCGTCTTGCACCGCTTTGCGTATGCCAAGCGGGATAGAAATAGCATAGGCTATCAGCGTGGACCAAAGACCTAATGTGATCGAAACAGGCAATTTTTCCTTCACCAGCTCTATCACCGAAATGGACCTGAAATAGCTTTCTCCAAAATCGAAGCGCAAGTAGTTCCAAACCATGTTCACAAACCGCTGAAGCGGCGGCTTGTCAAAACCAAACTCTTTTTCCAGCTCGGCAATAAATTCAGGCGGCAGCCCACGTGCCCCGATATATTGGCTGTCAGAACCCGAAGTCAGGTCTTCGGCACCCGCGTCATTGCTGCCACCCGTAAAGCCGCCCAGCACATCGCCGCCACCTTGGGCACGCGCAATGGCTTGTTCCACCGGACCACCCGGCACAAATTGCACCATCGCAAAGTTGACCATCAAGATCCCCAACAATGTTGGGATGATCAGCAGCATCCGCCGAAATATATATGCGCTCATTTTGGCAGGTTACCTTAGTACGCCAGCGTCGCGTAGTGCGGCAGCCTTGTCCGCATCATACCACCAGAAATCAAGGTACCCAAGCGCATAGGCTGGCAGGTTTTCAGGATGGCCATATTGGTCGTAAAGCGCGACCCAATGATCTGCTTTGTACCACAGTGGGATTATGATGAACTCGTGACGTAACACACGATCCAACGCGGTCATTGCGGTCACTTCTTCTTCACGTGTTGTGGTGCGCAAAGATTTCTCAATGATTGCGTCAACCAATGGGCTCGCCAATCCAGCAGGGTTAAAAAGTGAAAACTCAGCCGATTCAGAACCATAGCGTTGGGCCAGTCCTGTGCCCGTACCCAAAAACGCACCATAGGCATCATATACCAAGTCGTAATCGCGATCCCGTTCACGCGAAGTGTATTGGGATGAATCAACTTTCTCGAATGATATGTCGACGCCCAGCGCTTTTACGTTGCTCACAAAATTTTCCATGACACCGCTCAAAGTTGAGGGGGAACTGGAATTGAACAGAAAGTTAATGCTCAACGCTTCACCAGCGGAATTCCTGCGCAAACCCTTGCTGTCTACCGTCCAACCCGCGTCATCCAACAGTTTGGATGCTTTGCGCACATTGCGGCGATCCAGCAAACGGGCAGGATTTGACGTGTGCGGCATCACAGCCGGTTCGCTGTAAATCTCGTCCTCGACCAAGCCCCCAAACCCTTGCAGGAATGCAAGTTCGGCACCTGTGGGAAGGTCAGTTGCCATCAATGGCGTGTCTTGGGTAAAAGACGCACGTTGTTTGAACAAACCATATTGAAGGGATTCATTCGTCCATTCAAAATTGTAAGCCAACGCGATCGCTTGACGCACCCGTTTGTCTTTCAAGACTTCTTTACCAAGGTTGAAAACGATGCCGCTGGGTGTGGGTGGTGAACCGTCGGGCAGGCTTTTCTTTACGATGTGGCCATTCTGAACTTTAGGGAAAT
>JBLHPE010000011.1:0-51709 GCA_047624005.1 Ascidiaceihabitans sp. | reverse complement strand
CTTCCAAAAACGTCGCACATTTGAGGCCTGACACATGACCGCACCCGATCACATGTTCAAAAATGTCAAAAATGTCAAAAAAGCAACTTGCATTAACGGAAGCATCCACACATGCGATGACGCCTATCACCGGTTTGCATAATGAAACCGATACCTACAGCACACGCAAGTGTACCAACGGCAGTCGCTATTTCTCTGGTCTGTACCATTGTCCTGTCCCTTCTGGCGGATTGGGTCGGGATCTCAATAGGTTGGAATAGCGGCCAAGGCGGGCCAAGCATGTGGCCAGTTCAGGGATTCATTGGGGCAAGAAAGTGGCGGTGGCTGTTAAGCCACACGCCCATGGCAATGTTTAAACTTCTCACCAGACCCACATGGACACGTACCATTGCGGCCTGGATTGCCCCAAGTGGTCGGATCGTCTGTGACAAATCCAGCAGCGACAGCTTCAGCGGTAGGTTCCGGCAAAACAGGCCCAGACGCGACTTCAGCCGCAGCTTGTTGAACTGCCATCTGCTCAGCCATCTCGCGTTGCTCTTCATCGGTGATAGGGCGAATTTGAGACAGCTTTTGAGTTACGTCTTCGCGTAGGCTATCAAGCATGCTTTCAAACAATTGGAACGCTTCGTTTTTATACTCGTTCAAAGGATCACGCTGGGCATACCCACGAAATCCAACAACGGAACGCAGGTGTTCAAGCGTCAACAAGTGCTCGCGCCATTTGCCATCAATTGACTGCAACAAAAGTTGCTTTTCAATCATACGCATATTGTCTGCACCAAAGGTTTCGGTCTTTTCAGCAACCTGTGCATCTGTGGCCGCCAGTAGGCGTTCGCTGATTTGTTCGTCATCAACACCTTCTTCAACGCACCATTCCATGACAGGCACATCGACACCAAGGCGTTCAATCACAGCCGCATAAAGGCCTTCGGCATTCCACTGGTCCGCATAAGAATTTGGTGGCATGAATTCAAAGATTAAATCTTCAATCACTTCAGTACGCATATCTAACGTAATCTCGGACAAATCCGCAGATTCCATGATTTCACGACGTTGACCAAAGACCACCTTGCGCTGATCGTTCATCACATCATCAAACTTCAGCAACTGCTTACGCATATCAAAGTTGCGGCCCTCAACCTTGGCCTGCGCACGTTCCAAGGATTTGTTGACCCACGGGTGAATGATGGCTTCGCCTTCTTCAAGTCCTAAAGTGGTCAAAACTTTTTCCAAACGATCTGATCCAAAGATACGCATCAAGTCATCTTCGAGACTTAGATAGAAAGATGTCCGGCCCGGATCACCTTGACGGCCGGAACGACCGCGCAACTGGTTGTCGATCCGGCGACTTTCGTGACGTTCGGATGCCATAACGAACAAGCCACCAGCAGCGATCACCTGCTTTTTCTCATCTTCGTGTTCGGTTTGGATTTTTGTACGGATCGCTTCAGGATCTGCTTCTGGGTCGGCAGTAATCGCCTGAAGAACAATCATCTCAACGTTGCCGCCAAGCTGAATGTCAGTACCACGGCCAGCCATGTTGGTTGCGATTGTCACCGCACCCAACTTACCAGCGTCTGCGATAATCTGGGCTTCTTGCTCGTGCAAACGCGCATTCAAAACATTGTGCGTGATGCCTTCGGCTGTCAGCGCTTGGCTGAACATCTCTGACTTATCGATCGATGTAGTGCCAACCAAAACTGGCTGCTGTTTGGCATTGGCTTCTTTGATTTCAATAATCATCGCTTCATATTTTTCGCGCTGCGTACGGTAGACGCGGTCATCTTCATCAACGCGGGCGATATCACGATTTGTTGGAACTTCGATCACACCCAAGCCGTAGATTTCTCTGAATTCGTCTGCTTCGGTTGTGGCCGTGCCGGTCATCCCGGACAGCTTGTCGTAAAGACGGAAGTAGTTCTGGAAAGTGACGGATGCCAGCGTTACGTTCTCTGGCTTGATGTCGCAGTTTTCCTTGGCTTCAATCGCTTGGTGCAGACCGTCAGACAAACGACGACCAGACATCATGCGACCCGTAAATTCATCAATCAGAACAATCTCGTCATCACGCACGATATAATCTTTATCGCGTTGGAACAATTTGTGGGCGCGAAGGCCTTGGTTGATGTGGTGCACAAGGCTTGTGCTTTCCGGATCGTACAGCGATGCCTCTTGGTCCAACAAGCCACGAACGCGCAACTGGTTTTCCAAGAACTCGTTTCCTTCATCGGTAAAGGTCACGTTACGAGTTTTTTCATCAAGATCGAAATGTTCTTCGGTCAAAGACGGAATAACACCGTCGATGGTAATATACATTTCCGAACGGTCATCTGCAGGGCCAGAAATAATGAGCGGCGTGCGGGCTTCGTCGATCAAGATGCTGTCAACTTCATCCACGATGGCAAAGTTATGCTCTTTTTGGAAAATCTGGTTCAACTCGGACTTCATATTGTCGCGCAGATAATCAAAGCCAAGCTCATTGTTCGTCGCGTAAGTAATATCGGAATTATACGCCGCTTGCTTTTCTTCACCAGGTGCGTCGCCAACCGCGACACCCGTTGTAAGGCCAAGAGCAGAAAACACTTTGCTCATCCATTCAGCGTCACGTTGTGCCAAATATTCGTTCACAGTAACAATATGAACGCCCTTACCCGTCAAACCGTTCAAGTAGGCTGGGAACGTAGCGACAAGGGTTTTACCCTCGCCTGTTTTCATTTCAGATATATTACCCTGATGCAGGAAAATTCCGCCCATCAATTGCACGTCAAAGGCACGAAGGCCCAATGCGCGTCTGGCGGCTTCGCGGCAATTGGCGAAGGCTTCGGGCAGCAAATCATCCAAACTTTCGCCATTGTTGGCGCGTTCGGCAAATTCACGAGTCTTGCCGATCAATTCTTCGTCAGACAGTACCTCGAACTCGGGCTCAAGTGCATTGATCTTTTCAACCAAGGGACGGATTGCTTTTACTTTACGATCATTAGCCGAGCCAAAGATCTTTTTCGTGATTGTTCCGAAACCTAGCATTAAGTGCTCCAAGCCGATGGTTAGTTGTGTTTCGCAGCCAGCGCTTGCCCGACCCGCGTTCAGTCCATAGATACAGGGTAAGGATTAGACCCGAACCATGCCCATAGCGGATGTAAGGGCCACATCATACCGTGTCAATGTTGCGCCCTGTCGTGACCCATACCCATAGGACTAATCAATGCAAAAACGTCTCAACTTTATCGCCGCTTTGGGCCTTGCTGTAACTTTAGCTATGCCTGCGCAGGCCCAAGACGCCAATACTGTTGTCGCTACGGTAAATGGTAAGGACATTACAGTCGGTCACATGATCTTGGCCCGTGCGACCCTACCAGAACAATATCAACAACTACCGGACGATGTTTTGTTTGAAGGAATTTTGAAACAGTTGGTCGAGCAAACCCTTTTGGCTGGTGATTTTTCGGGTGACCTGCCAAAACGGATCGCGCTTTCGTTGGAAAATGAAGAACGGTCGTTGATCGCTGGTGAACGAGTCGAAGCCCTTTTGTCAAAAGCCCTAACCGAGGAAGCCCTTCAAGCAGCGTATAACGCTAGGTTCGCAGATGCCATACCTGCCCAAGAATACAACGCTGCCCATATTCTTGTTGAGACCGAAGAAGAAGCGTTAGCAATCAAAACTGACTTAGACGGTGGCGCTGATTTCGCGACCACCGCAAAGGAAAAATCAACGGGGCCATCTGGTCCAAATGGGGGTTCACTCGGCTGGTTTGGTCAGGGCGCTATGGTTCCCAGCTTTGAAGCAGCGGTCGTTGGATTGGACGTTGGCGCGGTATCTGCACCAGTGCAAACTAATTTTGGTTGGCACCTCATCATTCTGAATGAGACACGCAATGGAAGCGCCCCAACCTTGGACAAAGTTCGCCCAGAACTTGAAAACGAGATTCGTCAAGCTGCAATGGCCGCAGTGATCGACGCATTGACCGAAAAGGCCGACATTGATCAAACAGGTGCGGAGGGGATCGACCCGTCAATCCTGTCAGACCTCAGCGTTGTCGAGTAAATAGAAATGGCTGCTGCACAAACCAAATCCCCGCTTGCCCCTGATCGGTTTCCAGACTTGCCTGCAGTTGATGGTGTCACTTTTGCTACGATTGCAGCGGGGGTGCGCTATGCGGATCGTACCGATGTGATGCTGGCCAAGTTGGCGGCTGGTACAACCATTGCAGGGGTGTTCACTAAGTCGACCACTCGTGCGGCGTCAGTGCTGGATTGTCAGACCAAGCTGGGTGGGGACGCGTCTGCAGCTGCTGCAATCATTGTGAATTCAGGAAATGCTAACGCGTTTACGGGCAAAAATGGGCAGGCTTCAGTCAATGCAATTTGTGAGGCTGTTTCCGATACCTGCGGCGTTCCAGTAAACCGCGTCTTCACCTCATCGACGGGCGTGATCGGCGAACCACTTGCGCATGACCGGATCATTCAAAGCCTCATCGCCCTTGATGCTGGTCAAAACGCCGGCGCGGTCGGGGCCGCAGCAGCAGCAATCATGACCACCGATACGTATGCTAAGGGTTCTCACCAAACAGTACAAATCGACGGGAGAAGTGTACAAATCGTCGGAATCGCCAAGGGCTCCGGGATGATTGCACCTGATATGGCCACAATGCTGGTTTATATCTTTACCGACGCTGTGTTTGAACAGACATCACTTCAAGCACTTGTATCGGAAACCTCAGATCGCACATTTAATTGCATCACCGTGGATAGCGATACGTCCACATCCGATACAGTACTGATGGCCGCTACTGGCGCATCTGGTATCAACGCGGCTGGGAGTAGCGATTTTGCGGCTGCGTTGCACACTTTGATGCTGGATCTAGCACAGCAAGTGGTACGCGACGGTGAAGGCGCTACCAAATTTGTTGAGATATGCGTAGGCGGCGCGGTCGACGATAAAGTTGCGCGGACACACGCACTAGCAATCGCCAATTCCCCCTTAGTTAAAACTGCTATTGCTGGGGAAGACCCCAATTGGGGGCGGATCGTTATGGCAATCGGAAAATCTGGCGCACCTGCGGACCGTGATCTGATTTCAATCTCATTTGGTGATGTAAATGTTGCTACAAAAGGCTGGGTAAACCCAAATTACGTAGAGGCCGAAGCAGCAGTTTTAATGAAGAAACAGGAAATCGACATTACCGTTGATTTGGGAATGGGAACAGGGACGGCAACCGTTTGGACCTGCGATTTGACCCATGGTTATATCGAAATTAACGCGGACTATCGGTCATGAAAACAGTACTGGTTTCTGCCGTAGCGTTGATCGACGTTGATGGGCGTGTATTGTTGGGACAGCGGCCAGTGGGGAAATCCATGGCAGGCCTTTGGGAATTTCCCGGCGGCAAGGTCGAAGTTGGTGAAACCCCCGAAATCGCGTTGATCCGTGAACTTGAAGAAGAGCTGGGAATCAACACGTGGGAAAGCTGCCTAGCCCCACTGACTTTCGCCAGCCACAGCTACGATGATTTTCATTTGCTGATGCCGCTGTTTGCTTGTCGAAAATGGGAGGGGACGCCAATGTCGCGAGAAAACCAAGCATTGAAATGGGTCCGGCCCAATGATCTGCGGAATTATCCAATGCCTGCGGCAGATATTCCACTGATCTCGATTTTACGGGACTGGCTTTAAACAATCCATCCAATAGCTGAACGAAAAAGGGGAAGGCAATCGCCTTCCCCTTTTCTATTTTGTTGCTTAGAAATCTTAGTCGAGCGTGCGAACAATTTCTTCACGTTCAAAGATTTCGATCACATCGTCTGCACGAATATCCTCGTAACGTTCAAACGCCATGCCACACTCGTAACCAGATTTAACGTCAGCAACTTCGTCTTTGAAGCGTTTGAGCGTCTTAAGCGTGCCTTCGTGGATAACCACGTTGTCACGCAGCAGGCGAACACCAGCGGAGCGACGTGCAACGCCTTCGGTAACCATACAACCAGCAACTTTGCCGACACCAGTAACCTTAAAGACCTCTTTAATGGTTGCGTAACCAATAAAGTTCTCTCTGATTTCGGCGCTTAGCAGGCCAGAAGCCGCAGCTTTGATATCGTCCACAAGGTCATAAATGACCGAGTAATACCGGATCTCAACGCCCTTTTGGTGCGCCGTGTTACGGGCCGATGCGTTTGCACGCACGTTAAAGCCGATAACCGGTGCGCCAGAAGCTTCCGCCAAACCAACGTCTGTTTCTGTGATCGCACCAACACCTGAGTGTAGAACACGAACGCGGACTTCGTCGTTGCCGATTTTTTCCATCGCTTGAAGGATCGCTTCGGCAGAACCTTGAACATCCGCTTTTACCACGATTGGCAATTCGCTGACGTTCTGGTCTGTTTTAGCATTCGCCATCAACTGTTCCAGCGTCGTTGCTGCACCAGCTGTTGCACGTTTGTCTTTGGCCGCTTTCTCGCGGTATTCAGCAATCTCACGTGCTTGCGCATCTGTTTCGGTCACGTTCAAAACGTCACCCGCTGCAGGCGTTCCGTTCAGGCCAAGGACCTCAACAGGCTGCGATGGGCCAGCTTCTTTGATACGTTCGCCTTTGTCGTTGATCAGCGCACGAACCTTACCGTACTTCTCACCCACAACAAAAATATCACCTAGACGCAATGTACCCGCTTGGATCAGAACCGTAGCAACAGGACCGCGACCAACATCAAGCTTCGCTTCGATCACGGCACCTTGGGCGGCGCGATCTGGGTTGGCTTTCAGTTCCAAAATTTCGGACTGTAGTGCGATGGCTTCAAGCAGCTTATCAAGGCCCTGGCCCGTTTGGGCAGACACTTCGACGTCTTGAACATCACCAGACATCGCTTCAACAACAACTTCGTGTTGCAGCAAATCTGTACGCACTTTTTGTGGGTTCGCTTCGTGCTTGTCGATCTTGTTGATCGCCACAATCATCGGCACGTTGGCCGCTTTAGCGTGGGCAATCGCCTCAACCGTTTGTGGCATTACAGCATCATCTGCCGCAACAACCAGAACAACAATATCCGTTACCTGTGCACCACGAGAACGCATCGACGTAAACGCCGCGTGGCCTGGAGTATCAAGGAACGTCAAAAGCGTACCGTTGTCAGTGTTGACCTGATAGGCACCAATGTGTTGCGTAATGCCGCCGGCTTCGCCAGAAACAACTTTTGCACCACGAAGGGCATCCAACAAGGATGTCTTACCGTGGTCCACGTGACCCATGATCGTGATGACCGGTGCGCGTGGTTTCAGATCTTCGTCTTTTTCTTCAACAACGTTAATCACGTCTTCAACGTCCGCATCAGAAACGCGGTTCACGGTGTGGCCAAATTCTTGAATGATCAGCTCGGCTGTATCCGCATCAATCGTTTCGTTTTGCGTTACCATCATGCCCATAGTCATGAGGGATTTAACAACATCACCAACGCGTTCAGTCATACGTGCTGCCAACTCAGAAACCACAATGGCTTCAGGCAGGTTCACTGTCCGCAATACCTTTTCGCGCTCAACCGTGCCGCCCATCGCTTTTTGACGTGCGCGTTCTTGTTTACGCTTCATGGACGCCATTGAACGATGACGACCTGCGCCGCCAGTCAACGCTTGGTTCACTGTTAGCTTGCCACCACGACGACCATCATTCGCTGTTTTAGGGCGTGCTTGTGCATCACGCTCATTTTTGCGCGGTGTTGCTGGTGGTAAAGGTGCATTGCGGTTTGGTGCCGCGCGGGCCGCAGCAGGTGCCGCAGTCGTCGCAGGTGCCGCAGCAGCTTGGGCCGCAGCCGCAGCTTCTTTTGCTTTAAGAGCCTCTTCTTCAGCTTTCGCTTTCAGGCTTTCAAGACGGGCTTTTTCTTCAGCTTCTTTGGCATCAATTTCGGCGCGACGGCGCTCACGATCTTCTGCGCGAGCCTTTTCATCTGCTTCGCGTGCCGCTTGATCTTCAGCTTCGCGTGCCTTGGCGGCTTGAACAGCCTTTAGGCGACGCTCCATCTGAGCATCTGAAATACCAGCAGGGCGCTTTGAAGGAGAGCCAACACCCAATGGTGCAGCTGCATTCGCTTTGTTTGCAGCACCCGGCTTGGGCACCACAACACGCTTTCGCTTGGTTTCCACGACGACGTTCTTAGTCCGCCCGTGGCTGAAACTTTGTTTCACATTCCCAGGCCGTGCGCCGCTGCTTAGACCCAATGTCTTCTTACCGTCTGTATCGCTCATTTAGCTCGTCTATCCTTTCAGATGCGCGGGGTCAGAGACCTCACCATCTATACTTGCGCGTCGCACGCCCCGTAACCTTTGGGCTTCCTCTACAACACGTTTGGTGAGTCCGCCAGAGGCGAGCGCCCCATGTATCACAATTTGGCGTCCAAACGCCAAACCCAATTCTTCCGAAGTCAGCCAACCAATGTAGCTGCCATAGTGCGGTGTACTCAATTTCGACTTGCCCCGACCAGACCCATCAACGGCCTGAAACAAGACTTGTGCTTCTTCAGATTGCAGCCACGCTTTGGTCTTTTCGTACCCAGCTACTGCCGAACCAGCCTTGCGCGACATGGCGATTAGATCGACCACCTTGCGTGCCAACTGGCGTTCAACTTCGTCGACCAAGTCATCAGGCACTTTGACCTGTTGTTTGGCACCTCGAGAAAATAGCTTTTTTTCCACAGCCATTTCCAACGCATCACGATCTGCCGCAACATAAATACCACGGCCCGGTAATTTGCCCGAAATATCCGGGTAAATCACATCTTCAGGACCAACGACGAAACGGATCAACCCATATTTAGGTTGCACCTCGCCCGTGGCGATGCACTTGCGATCTGGACCGTCTTCCCGGTCTTTTGTGACGCCACCGCGACCCATCAGGTACCTCCGAAGCCTACGATCAGGCCTCGGATCCCTCCGCGTCTGCGTCGTCTTCTTCCGCAGCATCCGCTTCAATATCGGCCAAATCTACCCAGCCCAATCCGACGCGAGCTGTCATAATCATATTCTGCGCTTCCTCAAGCGTGATACCAAACGGTTCCAAAACCCCATCATCTTTGATGCGTTCGCCGTTGTCTGTTGTCCAGCCACCGGCCAACTCCCAGTCAGCGCATGTTGCAAAGTCTTCCAATGTTTTTACATCATCTTTTGCCAGTGCTTCTAACATTTGGGGTGTCAGACCTTCGAATGCAATGAGGCTTTCTTCAACTCCCAACGCACGTGCTGCGTCCAAAGCTGCTTTGTTTTGTGCTTCCAGCACGTCACGGGCACGGGCCTGCAATTCGCCAGCAGTGCCTTCATCAACACCGTCAATGACCAACAATTCGCCAACTTCGACGTACGCAACCTCTTCAAGGTTCGTAAATCCTTCGGCAACCAACAGCTGAGCAAAGAATTCGTCGAGGTCCAAGTTATCCATGAACAGCTTAGTACGTGATTCGAATTCTTTTTGGCGACGTGCAGATTCATCTGCTTCAGTCATGATGTCGATATCAAGACCTGTCAGCTGTGCTGCCAAACGTACGTTTTGGCCACGACGACCAATTGCCAAGGAAAGCTGTTCTTCTGGAACAACAACTTCGATTTTACCGGCTTCTTCATCCAAAACAACTTTGGATACTTCGGCTGGCTGCAATGCGTTCACAAGGAACGTTGGTTGATCTTCATTCCACGGAATGATGTCGATCTTTTCGCCCTGCAATTCGTTCACAACAGCCTGAACACGCGAACCACGCATACCAACACAAGCACCCACTGGATCAATAGAACCGTCATGGGAAATCACAGCGATCTTGGCACGTGAACCCGGATCACGGGCAACTGCCTTAATTTCGATGATGCCGTCATAAATTTCAGGAACCTCCATCTTGAACAGCTCAGACATGAATTCTGGCGATGTACGGGACAAAAAGATTTGCGGGCCACGTTGTTCGCGGCGCACTTCCTTAATGTAGACACGGATACGATCGTTCGGGCGATATGATTCGCGGCCAATTTTCTCGTTGCGACGCAGGATCGCTTCGCCAGCGCCAACATCGACAATAACGTTTCCGTACTCTTCGCGTTTGACCAAACCATTGACGATTGTGCCAGCGCGATCTTTGAACTCTTCGAATTGGCGATCACGTTCGGCTTCGCGGATTTTCTGCAGAATGACCTGTTTCGCAGATTGCGCCGCGATACGGCCCATTTCTACTGGTGGAACTTCTTCGATAAATTCCTGACCAACTTCGGGATCAGCCATATATTGTTTGGCTTGCTCAACCGTAAATTCGGCCTGATAGTTTTCCAGCTCGTCCTCAGCAACAACAGTGCGAACGCGCGTAAACGTGGCTTTACCGTTCTTACGGTCAATCTCGACACGAATGTCCATTTCAGCGCCGTAACGAGATTTCGCAGCACGCGCGAGGGATTCTTCCATCGCTTCAATAACCAAACCAGGTTCGATCATCTTTTCACGTGCGACCGCTTCGGCGGTTTGCAACAGCTCAAGCTGGTTTGCAGATGTAATAGCCATCAGTTTTCTCCCTCATCGGACGCATCGGTCTCGATCTCATCAAACGTATCTTCAGTTAGTGCATTCTCGTTCAGTATACCGGCTGCTTTACGCTGGCGCAGCATTTCGGCAATCAACTCATCGGTCAGCACCAACTTGGCGTCGCTAAGCCAACTAAACTGCAAACCAATTGTGCCTTCTTCGACATTGATTAAAACGTCCGTACCATCAATTCCTGCTAACTGCCCCTTAAAGCGGCGGCGGCCATCGATCAGCTCAGTCGTTTCAATTTTAGCCTCATACCCTTCAAAGTTCTCGAAATCTTTAAGACGGGTCAATGGGCGGTCAATTCCGGGGCTGGACACTTCCAATGCATATTCTTCAACAATTGGGTCTTCAACATCCAAAGTTGCCCCAACAGCAGTAGAAATTTTGGCGCAATCGTCCACCTCAATCCCACCCTCAGGCTTATCAGCCATGATCTGTAGGATCGTGTTTTTACCAGTCATCAGACGCACGCGCACCAATTCATAGCCCAGATCTTCAATCACGGGTGTGATAATCTCGGCCATACGGCGGTCAATGGCAGCTTTGGCAATCAGGTCGTTGGTCATATTATCCATCTAGCAATTAAGCACAAAAAAACGGGCGCGCGGCCCGTTGACTTATCCGGTGGTATGTTAGGTTTGGACCCCAACACGCCGCTATTGATTTTCATATACGCCGCAAGGGTTGAGTCTACAACCCCTTTAACTTCATACCATCCACCAACGTGTCGCCATCCGCGTATTGTCCAAAGCCCACGCCGTTCCAATCGCGTTCGGAACACCAACCGTGCGTCGCGCAATTTGTTGAGTTTTATGTGCGCTTGGGAGCAGTTGATATTCAACAGGATCCGAGTAGGCATCCAGCTCTTGAATATCCGCAACATCAATCATGCCCTTGCGCAATGCTTCAGCTCGGATTTGATCCGATGAAGTCGCAGTTAATTCAATATGGTCAAACCAACCAGCCAATGCATCCTTGCGATGTGCAGCAACACGTGCCCCGATAAAGTGTTGGCCAGCTTGGAACTTTTGGACCTGATATAAACCTGTCCCAATACCTGCTGCTTGTCGATCCGCTTGTCTTGGCAAAACAGAGAACGCTGGGTCAGCCATTTGATAGGGTAGGCTTTGGTTAGCAGCGTTCAAGGTAACAAAAATACGGTTTAGCCCTTGGGTTTCGACGCGCGAAACATCCAATTGGCCATGTCGTTCAAATAGAGCAACAACATCATCAGCCTGCAAATCAATTCCGTCATGAAATGTCACAGAAGCATTTAGATCAAACGCCCAGGTCCTACCGCCATCCGCTGTTTCCCACGATTGCGCGATATCACCCCGAAGCGTGCCATCACCTGAAATTTCAGTCAGAGTTTCATAAACAGCGCCCCGCGCCGCTTGCATGAACATGCCCTCTGTCACACCCCAATGATCCGTACGGCTGGCACCAGATAAGGCAGCACGTAACCGACCACCCCGACGTGGGGCAGCTTTGGCGGAAACGCCTGTCGCTGCCAACAATGCAGCAGCGGCGCCTGTGGTGAAAAGAAGACGACGATCGATACGATTCATTGCGCAGCAATCCGATCCATAGCACTGACCAGCTCAGCCGTGATGCCCGGTTCAGACAAGGTATGACCTGCATTGCGCACCATCTTTAACTCAGATGCCGGCCACACCTGCGCAATGGAATATGCCGCCTGAGGCGGGCAAATCATATCATATCGACCTTGCACGATCACACCCGGAATATGAGCGATCCGATCCATGTTGGCCAAAATTTGGCCATCCGTTTCTAAGAACCCTGCATTCACAAAGTAATGGTTCTCAAGCCGTGCAAAGGCACGGGCATATTCACCCGGCGCATCGCCGCCGTTACCATTTGAATTGATTGAGGCGAGCGCATTTTCCCAAGACGACCACGCCTTAGCGTATTTGATCTCGGTCGGCATATCGCCTGAGAACAGCCTTTTAGCATAAGCCGCGATCAGATCATCATGCTCTTCATTGGGAATCAGACCAACAAACCGTTCCCAAACCTCTGGCCAGAATTTACCAGCGCCGCCGCCATAGAACCAATCCAACTCGGTCTGAGTCATCAAGAACACACCACGTAAAATCAGGTGCGTCGTACGATCAGGATGTGCTTGGGCATAGATCAACGAAAGCGTCGCACCCCAGCTCCCACCAAACACACACCATGCGTCAATTTTGAGGGACGTGCGGATCGCCTCGATATCATCAACCAGATGCCATGTGGTGTTGTTTGTCACAGATGCATGGGGCGTTGAGCGGCCACACCCACGTTGATCAAACAGAATAACCCGGTACACTTCGGGATCAAAATAACGGCGCATCGCAGGGCTACACCCACCACCGGGCCCACCATGAAGCACCACAACAGGGATGCCCTTGGGGTTGCCGCATTGCTCGACATAAATGCGATGGCCCTGCCCAACGTCCATCATCCGTTGATCGAATGGGTCGATCGGCGGGTATAGATATTGCACTGCGCGCTTTTGGTCCGTGTGTTTGTCCATTACAGCCCTATATAAATCACAGACGCTAAGAAAACACATGGAGATCAGAATGCAAGCGCATCAAACCACCGTGGACCCATTGGAAGTCGCTAAATTTGAAGCGATGGCAACCGAATGGTGGGATCCAAATGGAAAGTTCAAACCGCTTCACATGCTAAACCCTTGTCGGTTGGATTATATAAATTCCCAAATTGCAGGCGAATATGACCGTGATTTAAGTGCGCCTGATGCGTTCAAGGGTCTTCGTATTCTTGATATCGGCTGTGGCGGCGGATTGCTTTCAGAGCCAATGGCCCGATTGGGTGCCGAGATTATTGGCGTCGATGCCGCCGAAAGAAATATTCCAGTGGCCGCGGCCCATGCTGCGCAATCTGGTCTGAACATTGATTATCGCCACACGACCGCCGAAGCGATGGCCGCAAATGGAGAGCGATTCGATGTGGTTATCAACATGGAAGTTGTCGAACACGTTGCCGATCCTCTGGCATATCTAACCGCTTGCCAAGAGTTGCTAAAACCGGGCGGTTTGCACATTTGTTCGACCCTGAACCGCAATCCAAAATCATACGGCTTTGCGATCATTGGGGCTGAACATGTGATGCGTTGGTTGCCAAAAGGTACGCATGATTGGAACAAGTTTATCACGCCAGACGAGCTGTTCGATTTGCTGTCACAATCGGGCATGGAGCCCGTAGATCGCCTAGGCTTTGTCTTCAACCCGCTCACATGGGCGTGGCGTTTGTCAGATCGTGATTTAAGCGTGAATTATGTGACGGCCAGCACGAAGCCAGCTTAAAGCTGCTTTCGCAGCTCGCGTAGAATGGGCAGGGTGGCACGCACACCATCTTCGCCCAATCGCTCGATCACATTGTCCACAACGGGTGCAATTGCGTTAAGCGCTTCATCCCGCGCACGGCGACCTGCAGGACTGATCGCGACCATTTTGCGTCGTGCATCGTCCCAATCAGGACGAATGTGGACATATCCCGCCCACTCTAACTTGCCCAAAGTGTTGGTGATAGCACCACGTGTGACGTTGAATGTTTCAGCCAATTGGGCTGGGCTTCGTTCACCCTCGTGCCACGCAAGATGATTCAAAATTGAAAAATGCGAGATTTCCATACCTTTGGGCAATACACTGCTTAGACGATAACGAACCTTCTGGTCCGCCGCCAAAATCTCGCTGAACAGCGAGATCGCCAGTGCATTCTTGTCGGTGCTCATCGCTCACAAACTTAATTTAGGGGCCCGTAAAGGTTCGGGCATTCAGCAAAGAGGGGACTTTTTGCCGCGCCTTGGCCACATTATCCATCTTTATATCAAATGCATAAACGCCAGCATCTGTACCTGCGTCAAGGATAACCTCTCCCCACGGGTCGACAACAAGGGAGTGACCAAACGTCGTTCGCGCCTTTGATCCTGACGTGGGATGGGTGCCTGTTTGGGCCGCGGCAATCACATAACACCCTGTCTCGATTGCACGTGCCCGCAACAAACTATGCCAATGCGCTGCACCAGTTATCGGCGAAAACGCAGCTGGGTATAACAGCGTCTCGGCACCCGCCTGCGCCAACGCGTTTGACAGCAATGGAAAGCGCATGTCGTAACAAATTGCCATACCAACCTTGCCCAGCGCTGTCTCTGCAACAACCGCCTTTTCGCCGGGTCGATAGCCCGCTGATTCTCGGTAAGTCTCGGTCTTGGAAATTTGGACATCAAACATATGGATTTTGTCATACTGACCGACAACTTCACCTAAGGGATCAATCAAAAACGAGCGATTGGCAAAACGTCCATCTGCATCGTCCGTCTTCAAAGCCAGCGATCCAATCGAGATCGAAATGTACAATTCACGGGCCAAATTGCACAATTCAGCCAATGTTTGATCATCTTCCTGATGGCATAAAACTTCGTTCTGGTGTGAACGGCTGGTCGACAAGCAATTGCTAACCTCGGGCGTGAAAACAAATTCAGCGCCATCAGATGCAGCTTGCCGCACCATCGTTAAGATGTGCGACAAGTTTTCTAACGGTTTGTCAGAGGCATTAAGTTGTAAAATAGCGGCGCGCATCAAGCTGCCAAAATTTTGTCCAGCTTGCCTGCCCGCTCCAGCGCGTTCAAATCGTCAAAACCACCTATATGTTTATCGCCAATAAAAATTTGTGGAACGGTCCGACCGCCATTTGCGCGCTGGATCATCTCATTCTTTTTGGCAGGCTGCGCCAAAACATTGGTTTCCGAGAACTCAACGCCTTTGCCATTCAGCAATCGCTTTGCAGCATGGCAAAATCCACAAAGTGGGGAGGAATAGATTTCAACCTTTTTCATCGGTCAGATCCTTCGTAAAATTTAAGTTACGAGAGACCTATGCATCTTTTGCCACCCGCGCCAGTGTTAGGACGTTAACAATTGCGGCACCACCTTCAAGGCAGGCAATGGTTGCGGCAGTCAAAGTCGCACCAGATGTCATAACATCATCTACCAACAACACGGAACGCCCGATCATACGATGTCTGCGTCTTGGGTGGGCTCTGATCACCCCCTCAAGGTGAGCAAACCGCTCATCACGCCCCATACCATCCAATGATTGCGTCCGTTTTAATCGCTGCAATGCATCTGGACACCACGCAAGATCAAGCTGTCCCGCAACGCCTTCGGCAAGCAATGCGGCCTGATTGTACCGGCGTTTTAGCAACCTACTCCAATGCAGCGGTATTGGAATTAACAGCATGTTGGGGCTGATAATGTCACGTGCAATTGCGGCCATCCATATCGATGCAGGTCCCACAACGTCCTGCCGATCCCCATGCTTTAACCCCAGGACAATCCGGCGTCCGTTGTCTTTATACAGCAATGCAGATCGACCATGCTGCCAAGGTCGCTCAATTTTGATGCAATCATCGCAATGAAACGTACCAACCACATCCTCGCCCATCAGTGGTATTCCACATCCGTCGCAGATCGCGCCGCCAATAAACTTGGTATCGCGCCAACACGGGCCGCAAAGTCCAAAATCACTATCGACCATTGCAGAGCATGTCAGACACATTGGTGGGTAAATCAAATGAAGAGCTGTTTGAATTGTCCCACTGTCCATTCTATCTAACACCCTATGACATCACCAATACTTCTGACTGATTCCAAATCTTTGCTTATGCACCGCGCTCGCGCTGCACCTGACGGGCTGTTCCTGCATGATTTGGCTGCAGACGAGGTGCAGGATCGTATGAGCATGGTTAACAGGCCGTTTAATTTTGTGGCCGTGGTCAGTGGGTTTCCGGAATATTGGTCAAAAGCCCTGCCAAACTCGACGTCTGTAAGGGATTCCGAGACGGTGGATCTGACACTCTCTTCCTATGACGTGGTTGTCCATGCCCTTGGATTACAGTGGGCAAATGATCCAGTTGGGCAAATCATCCAATGCCGTCGTGCGTTACGCCCCGACGGGCTTTTTCTTGCGGCCACGTTTGGCGGCGAAACCCTGCACGAATTGCGCAGTTGTCTTGGGCAAGCCGAGATCGAAGTGACGGGCGGTCTTTCACCCCGCATCGCACCGATGGGCGAAATCCGCGATATGGGCGGGTTGTTGCAACGGGCCGGTCTGGCATTACCTGTTGCTGATACGCAAAAGACCACTGTAGTTTATCGCGATATCTGGCACCTTATGCGTGACTTACGTGGCATGGGAGAAACAAATGCGTTGAACACACGTCTGCGCATGACCACACGGCGTTCCGTTTTCGAACGCGCCGATGAGCTATACAAAAAAACGTTCCCTGCGTCACAAGGCGGCATCAACGCCACCTTTGAAATCCTGTACCTTACGGGATGGTCCCCAGATCAAAGCCAACCCAAAGCACTGCGCCCCGGATCAGCCAGTGCACGGCTGGCAGATGCCTTAAAAACTGAAGAAAAGCCGCTGTCAGATTGACCTATGCCCAAAAGCGGTTATCTGATCTTCAAACACTGAATTGAAAGAATGATATGTTGGACGCCACAGATACCTCGAATAACAGCGCAACAGTCCCTGCACACGCCGAGGCCGACCACCCAAAGGTGAAGGCCCCAAAGGTTGGTATTTTGCTTTCCAACTTGGGAACGCCGGATAATTACGACTATTGGTCGATGCGCCGCTACCTTAGCGAATTCCTGTCAGACAAACGCGTTGTTGATTATAATTCTTGGATTTGGCAGCCATTGCTACAGCTGGTCATCCTTACAAGACGCCCATTTTCATCTGGCGCAGCCTATAAATCCATCTGGAACGAGGCAGAAAATGAAAGCCCGTTGTTGACGATTACCAAAGCCCAGACCGCTAAAATTAAGATCGCGATGCAGGCACGGTACGGCGATGATGTGATGGTTGATTTTGCGATGCGTTATGGCAATCCATCTATCAAGTCCAAAGTCCGTGAAATGACCGAAGCCGGATGCCAGAAAATCTTGTTTTTTCCGCTTTATCCACAATACGCTGGTGCCACATCAGCTACGGCAAATGACGAATTCTTCCGCGCACTTATGAAGGAAAAATGGCAACCAACCTCACGTACTGTGCAGCCATATTTTGATGACCCAGAATATATCGATACCTTGGCGAAATCTATTGAGAAGGCATATGCAAACCTTGAGACACGCCCTGACGTTCTGGTGTGTTCCTATCATGGCGTACCAATCCGCTATTTGATGGAAGGCGATCCATATCATTGCCAATGCCAGAAAACGACGCGTCTGTTGAAAGAGCGCTTGGGTTGGAAAGACACTGAGATCATGACCACATTCCAGTCCATTTTTGGGCGCGAGGAATGGTTAAAGCCATATACAGTTAAAGAAGTCGCACGGCTGGCCGAAGAAGGTACGAAAAACATCGCAATCTGTGCACCTGCCTTCTCCTCTGATTGCATTGAAACCCTTGAAGAGATCAATGAAGAGATCAAAGAGAGCTTTGAACATGCGGGTGGGGAACACTTTACCTACATCCCATGCCTGAACGACGACGATGCGCACATTGCGACACTTGGTTCGGTGATTGAACGGAACTTGCAGGGTTGGTTGGACTGAATTGTCGCCCAGTGATCAGGGATCTCGAAAGGGATTCTTGATCACATAGCAATTTAAAGAGACTTCCAAACGTAAAAAAGGCGGTGCTTTGCAGCACCGCCTTTTTAATTTTAGTGCGTTAGCGCGACTTAGTCAGACGCTACAGCAGCTGCTACCAATGCCAAAAGAATCAACGGCAACAAGATACCTGAAGAAGAGGAACCTGCTTCTTCGATGATTACTGGTGCTTCGATGATTGGCTCAGAAACGGAACCAGCGAATGCTGTTGATGCTGCGGCTGTGAAAGCTACTGCGAGTACTAGTTTTTTCATAATTATTCTCCAGATTAGGCGCACACAGAAATTTAACTGGGTACGCACCCAAGACTTACCTCGTGTACCTTTCTAAACAACTATTAGGTTAGATTGCAAACCCACATTCAGAGAGAGACTAGAGGAAAAGCCATTATTTCGTCAAATTAGCAACACTTGTGTGCCAACCTGCGACTTCCCGAACAGTTCAGCGATATGCTCGTTGTACAAACCAATGCAGCCGTTCGAAGATTTCCGACCGATTTTGCGCGTATCGTGCGTGCCGTGAATACGGTAGTACGTCCAGCTTAGATAAAGAGCGTGCGATCCCAATGGGTTCTCTGGGCCAGGTCCAATGAACTTTGGCCATTCTGGGTTGCGCTCTAGCATGGACGGGGTTGGACGCCAGCTCGGACCATCAACTTTACGTGTCACAACTGTCCGGCCACGACGGGTTAGATCGTCCGTCAGTGGAACGCTTGACGGATACAATTTGTATTCCGATTGATCCTCACTCCAATAGTGAACAGCACGACTGTCAATATCGACCAAGATCGCGCCTTTCCTAGTGTTTTCAAAGTAGGGGCGCCAATCTAGTGTGCGGAAACTAGAAATATTGCGGCGTACTGATTCCGTCTGATCACGCTCTGCGTATCCAGGATCGTTGGTTTGCGCCAATGAAGGTGCTGCCAAAACAGCGGCGGTTCCAGTTAAGAACGCACGGCGTGTGGGTGTTTCAATTAGCTTTTTGGACATTTTTGTCTCTCCATCGCTTAAACTCTTGCCTTGGCGCGTACTTTATTGCGCGAAAGACGCACTCGCAAATCAAACAACCGTTATTGTGCGGGCACACGCCGATGTGCGTTTGAAATGCAACGCAGCCCACGTTATGGCATAATTAACATATATTTTCTGAGTGGAGCAAAAAAATGGTCAGAATGATCGCTGTAATGATAGCCGGCTTGATCGCGCTTTCTGCCTGTACCCCGTCCGAACCACAATTAAGTAGCGATGGGAAGCCTGCGACGAAGGTTTATAAGATTAGAAAAGGTGACACCGGCAAGTTGCAATTTCGGATGCTTGATTCTGTAAACGCACTGCGCGGCGCACAAGGCGTCGCACCTGTCGCCCTGAACCCTCAACTTAATGCTGCGGCGGCGACGCACTCACGCGATATGTCGACACAGAATCGCCCTTGGCATTTTGGGTCTGACGGATCGTCCCCAATTGATCGCGTTCAGCGTGTTGGTTACACAGGCCAGCTGGTTGGCGAAAACATATCCGAAACCTATGAGGCTGAGTTGGAAACGCTGGCTGCATGGATTGAACAACCAGACACACGCCGTACGATCGTATCACCCGACGCCGCCGACATGGGATTTTCTTGGTTCCAAGAGTCGAATGGCAAAATCTGGTGGACACTCATCATGGGCAACCCATCGACAACACCACTTATTCCGTCAGCAAATCCATCAGCCAGCCGTCTGGTGCCTGTCGTCATCTCAGATGAAACAGCGACGACGGATGACGAAGGAACTCTTGTCGCTGCGACCGAATAAGGAAAGCTTAGCGTTGGCAGGATAACACTTGCCAACATGCGCCAGGGCATTTGCCCTTAGGGGTTGATCTGAATTGGTGTGCCGTTTTCCACCATTGCATAGATCAATTCCATCTCGCGATTGGGCACGGCTATACAGCCCCACGTCCAATCGTTTTTTCCCAGCTTGCGACGATCCGACTTTCCGTGGATGAAGATGTCACCGCCAGGCGGCTTGCCTAGCGCCGCGGCCTCGGCACGATCATTAGCATTAGGATACGATATACCAAGCGAAAGGTGGAATTTGCTGTTCGGGTTCCGGCGATCAATGAAATAGTTACCTTCAGGCGTACGTCCGTCACCTTCAAAGAATTTGTCACCAATCGGCGCAAAGCCCAAATCGAAATCATATTCCTTCAACACTTTGTTATTGTTGAACAGAAACATCTTGCGATCGGCCTTGTTCACCACAACGTAGGTGACCTTCGGCCCATTGTAAGATTGAAACTTGCTCTTGGTGGAGGAACATGCACCAACAATAGCTGTAGCTATGCCAGCAAGGATCAAATGTCTGCGTTTCATAATATCTACTCAGATCACGTCAAAGAATTACAGGATTCTAACACCAACTGCGAATAGCGGCATAGGAAAAAGAGATGGCATCACCCAATAGTGAGCTTCGGCTTTATGGCCTTCATGCCGAGACGCTTAAACGATCCAATCAATTCGACGTGCGAGGACCAGCGGAATTGATCAACTGGTTGTACCCATTCCAGAACAAACCCAGCTTCAGTCAACAGTGCAGCGTCGCGGGCAAATGTAATCGGATTACACGAGATGTATGCGATCACTGGGACGGTTGAATTCACCAACTCAGCGACCTGCGCAACAGCGCCGGCACGTGGTGGGTCAAGGACAACAGCATCAAAGCGGCTTAGCTCATCCGGTAACATCGGGCGGCGGAACAAATCGCGTGTTTCAGATGTGACCGCTTTCAGCCCAGTCGCCATACGCCAGCCCTGATCAAGTGCCTCGATCATCGCCTTATCGCCCTCAACGGCATGCACCTCGGACGTTTTCGCCAAAGGCAACGCAAACGTACCGCTACCTGCAAACAGATCAGCAACACGTTTGCTGCCTTTAACGATTTCACCCACCAAGGTTTGCAATGTCGCAGCGCCATGCGCTGTCGCTTGCAAAAATCCACCTGCGGGCACAACAACCTTGGCCGATCCAAACGCGTGGCGTGGCGGTGTGCGCATCGCAACCACTTCGCCGTCCCACGTCAATCGGGCCATGCCGCTGCGATCACAAAGCTGCGCCAGTTCAGACCGCAAAGGCCCATCAAGCGGCTTGCCACCCTGTACCGATGCATCCAAGCCATCCTCGGATACCGTCAACGTAACAGCCAAAGCCGCCTTACGGCTGGTCCCGATTATCGCCAATTCTTCAGCAATCGGAAATCCGGCTTTGATCTTTGGATCAACCAATTGGCAATCAGGCACTTCGATGATCGTACCGCTGGCACGCCCATGAAAGCCAACCATCGCACCGCTTTTGGTACGTTTCGCAGCAACTGTCGCACGCTGGCGCGATTGCGCAGGGGACGTAAGTGTCGGGCGAATTTCAGGTGTAAGACCGTGGGCCGCAAATGCACGACCAACAATTTCAGCCTTCCACTTGGCTACAAAATCATCATTGGCGTGCTGCAATTGGCAACCACCACAAGATTTGAAATGGCGACAAGGTGCGGCAACACGGTCCGACGATGGCGTTTGAATGCGCACGTCTTTCAACACGTCGCCGTCCCGCGTTCCGGTGACAACTTCACCAGGCAACGTCATCGGAGCGAACACTGGTCCATCGGCGATTCCATCGCCCTGATGACCCAAACGGATAATTTTATATTCTGTCATACGGCTCCCCTATCGCCAGATGCACAAAGACTAAAGGGTTATTCGGCGGCCTGTGTTTTTATGAACCCACCTGATTGGCGATCCCAGTAGCGGGCATATAGGCCGCCCTGGCCCAACAACGTGTCGTGATCGCCAACTTCGACGATACGCCCTTTGTCCATTACGATAATGCGATCCATCTCCGTCAATGTCGACAAACGGTGGGCAATAGCCAGCACGGTCTTGCCTACCATCACCCGAGACAACGCCGTCTGGATTGACGCTTCAACTTCGCTATCAAGCGCACTTGTCGCCTCGTCTAACACCAAGATTGGCGCGTCTTTCAAGATGGCGCGGGCCAACGCGATCCGCTGGCGTTGACCACCCGACAGTTTGACACCGCGTTCGCCAAGGTGTGCGTCATACCCCTTGCGGCCTTTGTGGTCTTGCAATTCTTGGATGAATTCATGCGCTTCGGCACTTTGCGCGGCAGCAATCACCTCGGCCTCTGTCGAATCGGGCTTACCGTATATGATGTTGTCATGGGCTGAGCGATTGAACATCGCAGTTTCCTGCGTGACCATTCCGATGCTGCGACGTAAACTTTCTTGGGTCACAGCCTTGGTATTCACACCGTCAATTTCTATTGTGCCGCTTTCTGGATCATAAAGACGCAGCAACAACGCGACCAAAGTTGATTTCCCAGCACCAGATGCACCAACAATTCCCAGCTTTTCGCCAGCGCCAATCGTCAGATCGACATCGGCCAAACCACCAGTATCGCGCCCATATGCAAAACTAAGGTTGTTCAACTTAATCTCACCCTGCGGCACCAGCAACGTCGGCGCGTAATCAACATCATCAACACGAACAGGAGGTGTGAGGGTGCGCATACCATCCTCGATCTCACCGATGTTGGAATAGATCGCCATCAATGTGAAGCTGACCCAACCCGTCATTTGCGCGATACGGATCGCAATAGCACCCGCAGCGACGATATCACCAGATGATGCTTGGCCCGATTGCCACAACAACACGGTTCCACCCAACAATAAGACAGGCAGCAATCCCGCCAACGACATCAACGCAAATCGAAACGCAGCAGAAAGGTAACCAAACTTCACAGAGCTTTCGCGGAACGACCGCATCGCACCAAGGGCTGCACGATCTTCATGATCAGCATGCGCGAACAATTTGACCGTTTTAATGTTGGTGATTGTATCGACCACTTGGCCCGATACCATTGCACGTTTACCTGCCCGATCTGCTGAACGAATACGCACACGGGGCAAATACCAGTTGATCAATGCGAAATATAGCACCAGCCAGATAAAGAACCCAACAGCGACCCGCCAATCAATCGCGACAAGCAGCAAGATCGAGCCAAACAATGACGCCAGCGCAAAGGCAACAACGTTGATCACCTCGGATGCAACATCCGTCACAGCCCGTGCACATTGCATTTGTTTTTGGGCAATGCGGCCTGCAAAATCATCGTCGAAGAAGCCGACGTTTTGACCCAACGTCCAACGGTGCAGTCGTGATAGCACCAAAGGATTCACGCTAGGTTGAACAATGATCGAATTCGATGCCGCCGAAAGGCCAAAAAGTACAGGCCGCGCGATCAAGAAAAACGCAAGCGCACCTGTAACCAGCCACATGTTAGAAACTGAAAAGAACCCATCAGGCCCAAGCGTAACAGTCGCATCTATGACCATACCAAGGATCAGAGCAGTGCCTGCTTCCAAAGCGCCAGCTACAGCAGAAAAACCTGCCGCCAACCACATCGCAGGCCACGCCCCAGACAAACACCAGCGCATGAATGCGCCCAGCGCTTGTGGTGGCGGTCCCTCAGCAGGTTTGAAGGAATCTATCATGTTGGCGAAGTTCATTCCGCATCCTCAGTCTTGAGAAAACCGCCAGATTGACGGGCCCAGAAGTCTGAATATAGGCCGCCTTGCGCCAAAAGCGCGTCGTGATCGCCATCTTCGACAATTTTACCTGCGTCCAGAACCAAAATCCGGTCCATCTGGGCAATCGTGGACAAACGGTGCGCGATTGCGATCACGGTTTTACCTTTCATCATGCCATAAAGCGTATCCTGAATTGCGGCTTCGACTTCGCTATCCAGCGCGCTTGTTGCCTCGTCCAGCAACAAGATCGGGGCGTTTTTCAAGATGACACGTGCCAAGGTAACCCGCTGACGCTGCCCACCTGAAAGCTTCACACCACGTTCGCCAACTTGGGCGTCATACCCACGCCGTCCCTCGGGATCGGCAAGGTCCTGAATAAACGTGTGTGCCTCAGCTTGGGTCGCAGCAGCGATTATATCTGCCTCGGTCGCATCAGGGCGACCATACAACATGTTGTCGCGGACCGAGCGGTGCAACAGTGAACTGTCCTGCTGAACCATGCCGATATTCATACGCAAACTGTCTTGGGTCACTTTCAAAACGTCCTGCCCATCGATCAAAATTTGACCACTTTCGGGATCGTAAAACCGTAACAACAGCTTAACCAACGTCGACTTACCAGCACCAGAACGACCAATCAGACCAATCTTTTGACCCGGTTCGATCACAAGATCGACGGCATCCAAACCACCACTTGTTCGACCATAGTGATGGGTCAAACCCTTCAACTCGATCCGACCTTTGTCCAATTGCAACGGCTTGGCATCCGGAGCATCAATCAAAGTAATCGGCTGCGCAATCGTCTCCATCCCTTCGGCAACAACACCAAGCTGGCGGAAAAACGACGTCAGTGCCCACATGATCCAACCGGTCATCGAATTCAGGCGCAGCGTCAAAGCGGTAGCCGCCGCCACAACACCAACAGAAGCAGAGCCGTCCATCCACAACATGATCGCCCAGCCCACAACACCAACGATCAAGACGCCGTTCAGTGTAACCAGCATGACGTCCATGATTGTAAAAATACGCATCTCTTTTTGGAAAGTGATACGCGTGGCTTCAATCGCGTCTTTAGCATATTCTAACTCGCGGTCGTGATGGGCAAACATCTTGACTGAATGGATGTTCGAATAAGCATCGACCACACGACCTGTCACAGTAGAACGTGCATCTGATGCAGCTTTAGACGCAGGGCCGACGCGTTTCACCGTCCACGAAATCAAAAGGCTATACAAGGCAAACCAAGCCAGTAACGGCAGCAAAAGCCGTGGATCAGACGTGGCCAACAAGATGGCGGCACCAATCAAATAAGCCAGCGAAAATGAAATCGCATCAAAGACCTGAAACACCACCTCGCCCGCAGCGGGTGGCGTTTGCATAATCCGATTGGCAATCCGTCCGGCAAAGTCATTCTCGAACCACCCCACAGACTGACGCAGCACGTGTTTGTGGGCGCGCCAACGGATTAAGGTGCCAAAGTTCGGAAGGATCGTATTGTTTAATAACGCCACATCCATGATCTGCAAAAGCGGACGTACAGTCAGGATCAGCACTGCCATGACGATCAGCTCAGTTCCATATTCGGCCCAAACCTGCGCGGGATCACCGCCCAGCAAATCAACAACACGGCCCATGTAATAAATCAGCCCAACCTCGACCGAAGCCACGACAAGGGACATGACGGCAGTGAAAGCAAAAACAGCTTTAAACGGCTTGCTGTATTCCCACATAAACGGAAATAGTTTGGTTGGCGGCGTGTCCGATTCTTCATAAGAAGCATACGGATCAACAAGATTTTCGAGAAATTTAAACATCACAAAGTAGCCTGAAATTAGAGTATAAACATGTGTTGGACGATGATGCGATTAAGCCATCCGACAAGGGTTGGTCCGTTCAAATGCGGTTAAACCAAATCCCACGATACATGTTGTACACCTCCAATGTGATGTCGGCTGGATACTACATCAACTTAACGTTGTCATCCCAAAAGCTGCGTTTTGGTTTTTGAGAAGTCAGATGCGATCCATTCCACCTCAAGTTCCTTGAGCCGTTGGCCCAATGCAGGTCCAATAAATTCATCCTGCAAATGCACTGCTTTTATGGGAAACACAGCGTCACCCGCGGTGTCGATTTTATCCACCATTTCAGTCAGCGGCGGCGCGCCTGAAAAGGCACAACGCAATGCATAAATGCCCTTGGCAATGTCAGCGCCCGACCTGTACCCCACCTCAGCCATGCCAGCCATCGATCCAATCCCATCGCGGTACTGAATCAGTCGACGAGACTGAGATTTTGAAAGGCGCAGCGTTTCTTCAACATCAATTCCACCCAATGCCGTCAAACGACGTATTGGGTTGGGCGCAAGTTCTAGCAAGGTTTCTACATGAACCAACGGTGCCAGCCACGTATCGTCTGCGCCCTGCAGCACCGCGTTAAGGACGCCAGTTTGGCGCATCACTGCGACGGCTGGTGCTGGATCAGTTGCTGACAACAGCTTGATCATTTCCATGCCAACGCGTTCGGCGGATAGGCTTTTCAATCCATCAAGGTTAGCCGAAATCGCACTTAGCGCATCGGGATCAAATCCCTGATCAGATGCGCTGTACCACGCCGAAAATCGAAAAAATCGCAAAGTACGTAAGTAATCTTCGCGAATGCGTAAATCTGCATCTTCAATAAACCGGATACGGCGGGCAAGCGCGTCTTGTAGGCCACCCAATGGATCAACAATCACACCATTTGGGCGGGCATAAAGCGCATTCATCGTGAAATCACGGCGGCGAGAATCATCTAAAATATCGTTTGAAAAGGCAACTACGGCACGGCGACCATCAGTCTCAACATCACGACGGAAGGTAGTTATTTCAAACGGAGTGCCGGAGGAGACAACGGTAACTGTACCATGATCTATTCCTGTCGGGATTGCCTTAAGGCCAGCATCCTTTGCCAACCCCATCACTATTTCAGGGCGGGCATTTGTCGACATATCAATGTCGCTTGCCTTCTCGCCCAAGACAGCATTGCGGACACATCCACCCACAAAGAAAATATCGTACCCGCCTGCTTCGATCGCCGCACAGACGCGGGCAACCTTGGGGTCATTCAGCCAAGGCGTAGTCGCTGGAAGGGTCAATTCATTCTGTCGGTCCATGCACGCAACATACGCGCAGTCGCGCCCCAGATGTAATAGGGTCCGTAAGGCACCGCATAGTAGGATCGCATTTGACCACGCCAACGACGGGATTGAACACTGAAACTTTCCTCTTTCAGAACGTGGGAAAGTGGTACAAAAAATACTTCTTCGACTTCACCCGGTTCAGGAGTGATCACGAATTCCTCGCGCACAAGGCCAATCACTGGTGTTACCTGAAAGCCCGTCACCGTTTCATGCGTTGGAAGCGTGCCTAAAACATCAACTAAATCAGGTGGCAATCCAATTTCTTCGTGCGCTTCGCGCAAAGCTGCAGCCACGACATCATCGTCATTTTCATCCTGCTTCCCACCCGGGAAAGCGATCTGTCCAGGGTGGTGTTTTAAGGCCGATGATCGCTTTGTCAGGATCAATTCTGCTACGCCATCACGTATAATAACGGGCGCCAGAACACCGGCAAGGCGCAACACACCATCTGTCGGTTTTTTGAAATCTGGATTCAAATCGAAATCGGATGAGGGCTTACCACCCTCGTCCAGCGCAACCCGAATTGAAGAGATCAGATCAGGCACCAGTTTTTTGTTCCGCTTCAAATCCAACCGACTTGGGATCAAGATCGTAATGCACCCCACAGAACTGACAGTCCGCAGTTACCCTACCCTCATCTGTGGTCATGGTTTTGATGTCACGTGCAGAGTAGATTGACAGGCTTTGGCGCACACGATCCTCCGAACAGGTGCACCCGAATTGAATAGGCTGCGCGTCATAAACCCTTGGCTGTTCTTCGTTGAACAACCGCAACAACAGATCGCTTGGTGGTACTTGGGGTCCGATCAACTCCATCTCTTCGACGGTATCGAGCAAGATATTCACACGGTTCCAATTGTCGGATGCATCGCTTTCCAGTAAATCTTCAGCCTGCAAAACCGCACCCGTCCCTTCGGCATCCTTCGCAAAAAGAGACGCTTTGGGCATGTGCTGCAGCATCATGCCACCTGCGCGCCAATGTTCGGACTGGCCCGGTTCTGTTGAACGGCCAAATGACAGTGAAAACCGTGTCGGTAATTGCTCCGATTGTGCAAAGTATCCTTGAGCACAGGCCGCCAGTGATCCACCCTCAAGCGGCGCAATCCCTTGGTATGGGGTCATACCCTTGCCTTGGTCGATCATGATTGCAAAATAGCCGTCGCCAATTTGATCAAACGGATCAGCGTCGGTCAGTTGATCCGCATCATAGCTGGCATAAGCGCGAATACGCGCAGGACTACCGTCCTTTTCAGGACCATAATAATCCGTCGCAATCATACGCACAGCGCCTTTGGACTGAACCTGCAGCGACAGCTTCCAGCGCAATTTAACCGTCTGTCCGATTAAAGCCGTCAAAATAGCCATCTCTGCGACAAGCGCTTCGATTTGAGGTGGGTAATCATGTTGCTTCAAGATGCCATCCAAGACGCCATCAAGACGCGCTACGCGTCCACGAACATCCGCAGCATCAAGCTGAAATGGCAGAACAGTGTCGTCCCACGCGGTTTTTTGTGCAAGTATCATAGGGGTTTCCTTATGCGCCGGTCGTTGGCATATCGCGTCTATATAAGACCAGCAACCCAAACAAAAAGAGGTGGATCACTATGATACGACGTTTTGGCCAACCACCCCTGTTTGACAAACGATATGTATTGCGTGCTGGGGCCTACGCTATCCTGCCATTGCAAAAGCGGCTTCTGCTCACCGCACAGCTTGGCGATGAGGTTGATATCCAATTGCCTGGTGGTGGAATTGATCCCGACGAATCCGCGGCACAGGCCCTTTACCGTGAGGTTATGGAAGAAACCGGTTGGCAGATATCGGCACCAAAACGTTTAGGCGCATTTCGCAGATTTGTTTTTATGCCAGAATATGATCTTTGGGCGGAAAAAATTTGTCACATCTATGTCGCCAGGCCAACACGTCAGATTTGCGAACCACTTGAACCGAACCATTTCACAACGGTAATGGACCCAACTGAGGCTGTGTTTGCACTAGGAAATGATGGTGACCGATATTTTGTCGAGCAGTATTTTAGTCTGTAAAACTAGCCGTTGAATTCAAATAGTATTCCCGAGACGTCATCTGGGAATTCATCATTTTCAGCAAATGACGTAAGATTCCAAATCAATGCATCGAAAAATTCTTGGCCTTTGACATGGCGCAAATCGCACATCAGTTCTTCAAGCCCTTTTTCTTGAAACATCTCTCCGTTGGGTCCAGGGCATTCGGTTACGCCATCTGATAAAATCAAAATACGATCGCCTTTGTTAAGCTTTACTTCAAACTGCTCGAACTTAATTCCAGACATTAACCCAACTGGAAATCCACCTGTCCCATTTTGCTCTACCGATCCGTCAGCGCGTTGTACCGCGGGATGCGGTTGACCCGCTTGTGCTAAAATCATTTCA
Source organism: Ascidiaceihabitans sp. (assembly GCA_047624005.1). Taxonomy (GTDB): domain Bacteria; phylum Pseudomonadota; class Alphaproteobacteria; order Rhodobacterales; family Rhodobacteraceae; genus Ascidiaceihabitans. The sequence continues at coordinate 22,354 of JBLHPE010000011.1, read as the reverse complement.
CCCGTCAGTAAATTCACGTCGACAAGAAGCAGAGTAAAATAGTGCTCTGTCTCCATTTCATCTAGGACCAAATTGTTCAGAATCTCGACCACATCGCTGGGTGGCAGAGATTGGTAGGTGCCGTCTTCTAACCGCTCAAGAGCGACATTTTGATCAAGGGCAGACGCGGACAGATATCCAGCCAAGCGTGCTGTCATAAGAGCAGAACTGACACCATGACCAGAAACATCAATCGCAAACAAGCCAAGGTGGTTTTCAGCAGCCGGATAGAACCCAACCAGATCACCACCTACATGGCCGCTGGAGCGTAGAAGTAGCGAAAGTTCCGCAGTAGGGAAGGACTTATGCCGCTCCCGGATCAGCGATTCTTGAAGTTTTTTAGCTTCCATCAAGTCGCTGTCTAAGGAATCATAAACCCGCTGCAACTCGTCCAATGTGTCGCCAATCATGCGGTTCTTTTCGGTCAATTCACGTTGCATATCCAAGATACGCTCGCCGGCAGAAATACGAGCACGGAGTTCATCTGAATTAATCGGCTTTGTCAGGAAATCATCCGCACCTGCCCGCAGCCCTTCGGTCACTTCATCTTTCTCACTTTTGGACGTCAGCAAGATAAAGTACCCGTATTCGTCGTTCGCCAAATTACGAAAGAGCTGACAAAACTCCAAACCATTCATGCCAGGCATCATCCAATCGCTAAGCACGATATCCGGCTGATCAACAGTACACATTTCCAACGCCTGTTCCCCGCTCTCGGCCTCACGTACCTCAAACCCCCAACGCTTTACCAAGCTGGTCAGGATCTTCCGTTGTAATTTGCTGTCATCAACAATTAGAATACTTCTCCCTACGCCAATCTGTTCTGGCGATAGGCCACTGTTGAACATAAGGGGCAATGCGAGCATCAAAAATGGCTTTCAAAATCAGAACTGATAGCGCCGTGACATACGTGCCAGTCATTAACGGCACATGAAAAGTACAATTTAAGAAATTAAACTTTTAGCAAGTCGCGAATTTTTAACTGTTTAAAAGCTACCGATGAGCATCAGTATGGAAGGGTGCATGATGATCGATTGGGGCCAAGTCAAAAGTCTACGGAATGATGTTGGCCATCATGAATTTGATGAAATCGTCGAACTATTTTTGGAAGAGGTCGAAAGTATCGTCGAAAAATTGCGCGAAAGCCCAAATATATCAGAGCTGGAAAACGACATGCATTCTCTTAAAGGGAGCGCGTTAAATCTTGGCTTCAAGGCATTTTCTCAAATGTGTCTAAGTGGCGAAAAAATGGCTGCCGCTGGGAAAGCAGATTTGGTTGATCTAACAGCCATCGTGGCTTGTTTTGATTTATCCAAGGCAAAATTTATGACCAACGTTTCAACCGAACTCCAAGCCTAAGTTAGACAAGAAACTGGGTAAGCGCCTCATCATTTGTAATGTCAGTAAAAGTAAAGCCAGCCGCCTCAATCCTATTAAACATAAGATCAAAGTTATTCGGGTCCGATGTTTCGATACCAATAAGCACAGACCCAAAATTACGAGCCGATTTTTTCAAATATTCAAACCGTGCAATATTATCATCTGGTCCAAGAATATTTAGAAAGTCTTTCAGGGCACCGGGTCGTTGCGGCAGGCGCAGAATAAAATACTTTTTCCGGCCAGTGTAGCGTTGCGCACGTTCTTTCACTTCCGGCAACCGTTCGAAATCAAAGTTACCACCAGAGGCGACACATACCACGGTTCGCCCTTTGATTTGATCCGCCACCTCGCTCAAAACTTCGATAGACATTGCCCCGGCAGGTTCCAAGACAATCCCTTCAACATTCAGCATTTCAAGGATTGTCGTGCAAATTCGATCTTCATCCAGGTGCAAAACATCGGCTACATCAATACCACGCAGGCGTGCAAATGTGCGTTCCCCAATACAGGCAACTGCGGCACCATCTACGAAAGTATCGACCTTCGGGACTGTGACTGGTGTTCCAGCTTCAACTGCCGCTTTTAGGCTTTGCGCCCCAGTCGGTTCAACGAATGTATACGCGCAGCGGTCCCCAAAAAAGCTATAAGTCCCTGCCGATAAACCACCGCCGCCTACAGGCAAAACGATATGGTCAGGGACACAGCCCAATTGCTCCTCAATCTCGACTGCAACACTGGCCTGTCCTTCAATCACATCTTCATCGTCAAACGGTGATAGAAAATAAGCACCTCGTTCAGCGCAATAGGCTTGAGATGCGCGTAAGGTTTCGTCAAAATAATCGCCGACAAGCTTAATCTCGACATGCGACCCACCGAACATCTGCGTCTTCATCACCTTCTGTTCTGGCGTTGTAACGGGCATGAAAATCACGCCTTTAACCCCAAAATGACGGCACATAAACGCGACGCCTTGCGCGTGATTGCCAGCACTAGCACAGACAAAAACATCGTGCGACGCTATCACCTTGCGCATCGCATTAAATGCACCACGCAATTTGTAAGACCGCACAGGGCTTAGATCTTCACGCTTCAACCAAATGTCTGCTTCAAATCTCTGGGACAACAGATCGTTGCGCAACAACGGCGTTACTGGAAAAACACTACGCATCTCGATGGTTGCTGCGCGGGCTGAGGCAACAAATGGATCGACTGTCATGACGCTATCCTGAACAAAAAGGTTTTAGCAGACCTACGCACACCAATCCGAACGGTCAACGCCCTTGCTAACCTTGCCTAGCAGCGTAAAACGCGTTATCGCCCCCCGCAAACGCACAAAGGAAATGATAAGATGTTCAAGCCCAAAAAAGTTGTTCTCGCCTATTCTGGTGGCCTTGATACCTCGATCATCCTGAAGTGGTTGCAAACCGAATACGGTTGCGAAGTTGTGACATTCACTGCCGATCTAGGCCAAGGTGAAGAACTTGAGCCAGCACGCGCCAAAGCCGAGATGATGGGTGCATCTTCGATCTACATCGAAGATGTGCGCGAAGAATTCGTACGTGATTTTGTCTTCCCAATGTTTCGCGCCAATGCCGTTTATGAAGGACTTTACCTTCTGGGCACATCCATCGCACGCCCGCTGATTTCCAAACGCTTGGTCGAAATTGCGGAAGAGGTAGGCGCCGACGCAATCGCGCACGGCGCAACAGGCAAAGGCAACGATCAGGTTCGTTTCGAACTGGCCGCTTATGCGTTAAACCCTGACATCAAAGTGATTGCACCTTGGCGTGAATGGGATCTATCCAGCCGTACCAAACTGATTGATTTTGCTGAGAAAAACCAAATCCCAATCGCAACAGATAAGCGTGGCGAGGCACCGTTCAGCGTTGATGCAAACCTGTTGCACACGTCGTCCGAGGGCAAAGTTTTGGAAGATCCAGCTGTTGATGCACCAGAATATGTCTACCAACGCACCGTTTCTCCAGAGGATGCGCCGAACGAGCCTGAATTCATCGAAATCGGATTTGAACAAGGCGACGCAATTTCTATCAACGGCGAGGCGATGTCCCCTGCAACGGTTCTGACCGAATTGAACCGCCTTGGTGGCAAGCACGGCATTGGACGTCTTGATCTGGTCGAGGGCCGTTTTGTTGGAATGAAATCGCGCGGCATCTACGAGACACCGGGTGGCACGATCCTTTTGGAAGCACACCGCGGAATAGAATCTATAACGCTTGATCGCGGTGCCGCGCACCTCAAAGACGAGCTGATGCCGAAGTACGCCGAACTCATCTACAATGGTTTCTGGTTCAGCCCAGAGCGTGAGATGCTGCAAGCCATGATCGACAAAAGCCAAGAGCACGTAACAGGCACCGTTCGCCTGAAACTGTACAAAGGTCTGTCACGTACAGTTGGACGTTGGTCCGATCACTCGCTTTATTCCGAAGCACACGTGACATTTGAAGATGACGCCGGCGCTTATGATCAAAAAGACGCGGCTGGCTTTATCCAGTTGAACGCGTTGCGTCTGAAACTGTTGGCCGCACGTGATCGCCGCCTAAAGAAGTAAGCTACAATTTTATAGCCGCAAGCCTGTCGTAATACGGCATGGCTTGCGCTGCGATCTTTGCATAATCAGTCTCTAAAATAGGCAAATCGCCCTCTGCGTCTGCGAATCCCGTCGAGGCATGAACAGCCCCATACCAGTGAGATGCCCAAACGCCATCACTTGCATGACCCCCTTTAGGCCATCGCAACATTCCCGCGTCCCACGGCAATCCAATCGCCTCACATAGCTTGCGCATCATCCCTTCAGGGTCGCGACGAATGTCATATGAATCGATCACAACAGGCGTTTGGCCCAACGCAGAAACGTGATCGAACAACTCGGCCTGTTGACGAAATCCAATGTCATCCAAACTTGGTCCCTCCCGCTTTTTCGCATAACTCGCGACAACTCGTGCAGGATGGCGGATCAGGAAAACGTTGGTAACGTCAGCCATCCACCCGCGCGAAACCCCCTTAACCATATGCTGGGTCATATGTTTTTGGTAAAAGACTTGCGTATCTACAGGAGCTAACAACTGTTGGGCAACATATTCAGCATTTTGAGACTGAGACCCCAAAATCTCGTCCCGCATGGGGTGTGTGATCCCCATCATAGCAAGATATGCCGCATAAAACGGCTCGTCCACCACGGTACAATCCTTCCTCCCACCGAAGCTATACATCATCGCTGTCGACAAATTACGCGGCCCTGACCACATCGCGATACGCTTGATTTGATCCATAAGTTCCTCCACCTCGTAATACCTGTATGACAAGAAAATCTCCGCGCCAATCTGTAACTACTCTCACCTCCACGTGACATCGCAGGCCTGTGACTTGTGAAACGACCAACAATGCCCAATCTTGAATCCAAAGGAGACTGACATGACACTTATACGCTCAGCTAAATCCACCGGCCTCGCATTGGTCGCGGCATTGGGATTGTTTGCCCAATCGCAAACTGCACAAGCAGGTAGCGAAAAACTCACTGTTGCTGGAGGGTGCTTTTGGTGCGTTGAATCAGATTTTGAAAGCGTCAGAGGCGTTAAGGAAGCCGTTTCAGGTTTTGCTGGGGGGAAGGCTGCCAACCCGACATACAAACAAGTAACAAGCGGCGGTACAGGTCACTACGAAGCCGTACAAATTATCTTTGACCCTGCCGTCGTATCGCGTGACGAATTATTGGCAAAATTCTTTCGTTCCATTGACCCAACGGATGCAGGTGGGCAATTCTGTGATCGTGGCGCAAGCTACCGTACTGCAATCTTTGCCGATGGCTCCGCACAAAAAGCAGCTGCTGAAAAAGCAAAGGCAAGTGCAGGTAAAGATTTGGGCCAAAAGATTGTTACCCCAATCCTAGGTTCATCAACGTTTTATCCAGCAAATGCATCCCACCAAGATTACTACAAAGGCAGCAAAATAGTGCTGACCCGCTTTGGTCCAAAGAAACAATCTAAAGCGTACAAAGCCTATCGAAATGCCTGTGGCCGCGATGATCGGGTCAAACAACTGTGGGGAAGCGCCGCACCGTTTGTGCATGGCTAACCAAGTTTAGCATCCTGAATTTCCTTGAGGTCAGGAATAACATCAGCCGTCCCAAGCCGCGTCACCATCAACGCGCCGGCTTGGGTCGCCAATTTGATTGCCTGCGCCATTGGCATACCGCGATCAAGGGCTGCGACCACATAGCCAGTGAACGTGTCACCCGCCCCTGTTGTGTCTATTGGCGTGACCCTAATCGCATCAAAATCAGTCACTAACTTGGCCGAATTTGCGTACCAGCGACAACCATCGCCACCCAATGTAACAATCACATTGTCAATCTGCAGCGCTTCTGGTGCTTGGCCCGTAGCGGTTTCAAGCTGCTGTGCTTCAACTTCGTTCAGGACCAACAAATCAATATAAGGTAACAGCGGCGTAACAGCATCTGCATCAAAGGGTGCCGCTGCATAAACCACCTGTAATCCAAGATCTTTTGCGATCTTGGCAGCATCCACTTGACCTGTCGTTTCGTTCTGCATCATCAACGTGTCACTAGTATTGGCCTCTGCCAACGCACGGCCAATCTGATCAATAGTGATCTGATTATTTGCCCCCGCCCACAAGACAATCGCATTTTCCCCTGCATCATCGACATTGATAATTGCGTGGCCAGTGGCCTCAGGTAGTTCAAAAATATGAGTCGTATCGACACCGTATTCCAACAGCCGCTCAACCGCCCAGCGCCCATCGACACCAACAGCACCAATATGGCGCACACGGGCCGCAGCGCGGGCGGCGGCAACAGACATATTTGCGCCCTTGCCCCCCAACCCTTGTGTATAAGCCTTGGCCGCTAATGTCTCACCAGGCACCGGCAAATGCGGCACTTGATAAACCATATCAATATTGATCGAGCCAAGGTTATAGATCGTCATTAGCCAACCTTACACGCAGCCAGGATCGCCATATTCAGAATATCGTTCGCCGTTGATGATGATGAACAAATCTGGATTGACCCATCAACACCCGCAAGGATCGGACCAATGACCGTCGCGCCACCCATTTCTTGCATCAACTTGACTGAAATACTGGCAGAGTGGCGCGCTGGGACAACCAAAATATTGGCAGGACCAGTCAAACGTGAAAACGGATATTGCGCTTGCGATTTTGCATTCAAGGCAACATCAACTGTCATCTCGCCTTCGTATTCAAAATCAACTCCGCGTTTGTCCAGAACCTTTGGCGCCAGATGCATCTTCTCTGCACGCTCAGACACAGGGTACCCAAAGGTCGAGAAGCTGACAAAAGCCACACGCGGTTCAATACCCATATCACGAGCAACAGCTGCAGCACGTTCCGCAATGTTCGCCAAATCGTTCTCATCCGGCCATTCGTGCACCAGCGTATCCGCCATAAACACGATCCGACCTTTGTGAAGTAACGCCGTGATTCCAGCGACGCCGTCTTCCGGAGCCGCATCAAAAACGTGATTGATACGTTCAAGAATGTGCGCAGATTTACGAGTCACGCCTGTGACCAAGCCATCGCCATGTCCATGCGACAACATCAATGCAGCGAACACATGGCGGTCACGTGCAGCTAAGCGGTGGATGTCCGCGCCATCGAGGCCCTTGCGTTGAAGGCGGTTATATAAAAAGCTTTTATAAGTCTCTAAATGGGGCGTATTGGCTGCATTCACAACTTCCAACTCGCGAACAGCATCACCCAATCCAGCTTCTTCCAGTTTGGCTTTTACATCGTCTTGACGTCCAACAACTAAGGCTTTGCCCAAACCAGAACGCTGATAATTCACCGCAGCACGCAACGCACGTGGATCATCCCCTTCGGCGAAAATCATACGGGCCTGCGCTGTACGCGCACGGGTGTTTAGGCCACGCAAGATGCTGGCTGTTGGGTCCATGCGGGACTTCAAAGATTCTTCGTAAGCTTTGATATCAATGATCGGACGACGCGCAGCACCAGTGTCCATACCAGCCTTAGCCACAGCAGGTGGAATACGGTGAATAAGGCGCGGATCGAACGGCGTTGGGATGATGTAGTCACGCCCGAACGTTAAGTTTTTACCGTAAGCCAACGCGACCTCATCAGGCACATCTTCACGCGCAAGATTGGCCAACGCATGGGCGCACGCGATCTTCATCTCGTCGTTGATCGCACGGGCGTGGATATCCAGCGCGCCACGGAACAAATATGGGAAACCCAAAACGTTGTTCACTTGGTTCGGATAATCACTGCGACCAGTGGCAACGATAGCGTCCATGCGAACTTCATGCGCTTCTTCAGGCGTAATCTCTGGGTCAGGATTTGCCATCGCGAAAATAACAGGATTGTCCGCCATGCTAGCAACCATCGATGGGGTAACAGCACCCTTGGCCGAAACACCAAGAAAGACATCACAGCCCTTCATAGCCTCATCCAATGTACGTGCATTGGTCTTAACCGCGTGGGCAGACTTCCATTGATTCATACCTTCGGTACGACCCTGGTAGATCACGCCTTTGGTATCGCACATGATGCAATTGTCATATTTTGCGCCCATTGCTTTCAACAATTCAAGGCAAGCAATACCGGCAGCGCCTGCACCATTGAGAACGATTTTCACGTCTTCGATTTTTTTCCCAGACAAATGCAGGGCATTGATCAAACCTGCAGCGCAAATCACAGCAGTCCCATGTTGGTCGTCGTGAAAGACGGGAATGTCCATTTCCTCTTTCAGACGTTGCTCAATGATGAAGCATTCTGGCGCCTTGATATCCTCGAGGTTGATGCCACCAAATGTCGGGCCCATCAGCCGTACAGCTTTACAGAATTCATCAGGATCTTCCGTGTCCAGCTCGATGTCGATGCTGTTCACATCGGCAAAGCGTTTGAACAGTACCGCTTTACCTTCCATCACTGGTTTAGACCCTAAAGCGCCCAAATTTCCCAATCCAAGGACAGCAGTGCCGTTGGAAATAACTGCAACAAGGTTACCCTTGTTCGTATAATCATATGCCAGCTCAGGGTTCTCAGCGATCGCCAAACAAGGCACAGCAACACCAGGCGAATAAGCCAACGAAAGGTCGCGCTGCGTGGTCATCGGCACGGTTGCCGTGATCTCGAATTTGCCGGGTGTTGGCTCTAGGTGAAAGGCCAATGCCTCTTCATCTGTGACTTTGGTCTTGGACATTCCGCGATTTCCCTCTGATGCGTCTTTGCCTCATAGCCTAGACGCAGCGATCCCTCAATAGTTTGGCGCTTTACGGGTTTTACCGCCGCGCCCCTCTTTGTAAGGTTCGCCAACACTTGTCGGGGGACAGATAATGACCGTGACGCCCATGATGGCGCAGTACCTTGAGATAAAAGCCGCACATCCCGATGCGTTGTTGTTTTATCGTATGGGTGACTTTTACGAGATGTTCTTTGATGACGCAGTCGCTGCGGCTGAAGCGCTGGACATTGCGCTGACCAAACGTGGCAAACACGATGGCAAAGATATTGCGATGTGTGGTGTGCCACACCATGCAGCCGAAGGGTATTTACTAACGTTGATCCGCAAAGGGTTTCGCGTTGGGGTTTGTGAGCAATTAGAAAGCCCAGTTGAAGCGAAAAAGCGGGGCTATAAATCTATTGTCAAACGAGGTGTCGTTCGGTTGGTCACACCCGGTACACTGACGGAAGACAGCTTGCTGAATGCGCGTAGCCACAACTACCTTGCTGCATTTGTTGAAGTGCGGGATCAATCCGCAATTGCGTGGGTCGATATTTCGACTGGCACCTTTAATGTGATGAAAGCGAACCAAACGCGGCTAAGCCCCGAACTTGCCCGCCTTTCCCCGTCAGAATTGATCGTTCCACAATTGCTAGAGAACGATTTGCACCAATTGGTTTCTGAATTCGGTATTTCAATTACTGCTCTATCTGGATCATCTTTTGACAGCACATCAGGCGAGAAACGTCTTTGCGACCTGTTTGGCGTCAACACATTAGACGCCTACGGTAACTTTGATCGGGCAGAGATCGCGGCAATGGGCGCCATCGTTGATTATTTGAACATCACCCAAAAAGGCAAATTGCCGCTTCTTCAACACCCACAACAGGAACAGCATACCAAAACCGTACAAATCGATGCGGCGACACGGCGCAACCTTGAACTAACCCAAGCCCTTTCAGGCGGTCGTGCTGGATCATTATTATCCGTGATTGATTATACGGTTACTGCAGGCGGCGCCCGACTGCTAGATCGACGACTCTCAGCACCTTCGCGGGTGTTAGAGACTGTTGCCAACCGATTGGATGCGATTTCCCATGTCTTAGAAAACCCACGTGTCACAGATGATATTCGCGATCAATTACGCCAAGTTCCCGATTTAGATCGCGCCCTCTCGCGTCTTTCATTGGATCGTGGCGGACCACGTGACCTGACAGCAATCCGAAACGGGTTAGCAGAAGCTGCCTTGATTGCCGGCAAGGGATTAGGCGACGCCCCCACACTGCTTTCAAACGCATTGAAAGACCTGGATGGACATGACGAACTGATCGATCTGCTTGATCAGGCATTGATCGCCGAACCACCTCTATTGGCCCGTGATGGCGGTTTCATCGCGACAGAGTATGACGAAGACCTTGATGAGGTCCGTAAGCTTCGAGACGAAGGGCGTACTGTTATTGCGCAGATGCAAACTGAATTCGTAACTGCCACTGGAATTTCGACGCTTAAGATCAAACACAATAACGTCTTGGGATACTTCATTGAGACAACAGCCGCCCATGCGGACAAGATGCTTTCCCCACCATTGAATGAAAATTTCATCCACCGCCAAACAACTGCCAATCAAGTTCGGTTTACAACGGTTGCTTTATCCGAAATGGAAACCAAAATCCTAAACGCAGGCAACCGTGCGCTTGAGATCGAAAAGCGGCTCTATGAAAACCTAAAGTCCGCAATTCTGGATAGCGCAGCACTGATCACTCAAACCGCCCGAGCTTTGGCAGAGATTGATTTGGCCACCAGTTTGGCCCACCTTGCCCGCACCCAAGATTGGTGCAAGCCCGTCGTCGATAACAGCCGCGCCTTTAACATCGTCGGCGGACGCCACCCCGTTGTTGAAAAGGCGTTGCGTGATCAATCTGGTCAACCCTTCATCGCCAATGATTGCGACCTTTCGGCCGTCGACACTGCGAATATCTGGCTGCTGACTGGTCCGAACATGGCCGGTAAGTCGACATTCCTACGTCAGAACGCATTGATTGCCCTGCTTGCGCAAATGGGCAGCTATGTACCCGCAACCTCGACCCATATCGGCATGATAAGTCAATTGTTCAGCCGCGTTGGGGCCTCGGACGATCTTGCGCGAGGGCGATCCACATTTATGGTCGAGATGGTAGAAACCGCTGCAATCCTTAATCAAGCCGACGAGCATGCGCTGGTGATCTTAGATGAAATTGGGCGCGGCACGGCAACCTATGACGGCTTATCCATCGCCTGGGCCACTTTAGAGCACCTCCATGACGTCAATAAGTCACGCGCCCTGTTCGCCACGCATTATCACGAGATGACGGCGCTTTCGGCGAAATTGGACGGCGTCGACAACGCAACTGTTGCGGTCAAGGAGTTCGATGGGGATGTCGTGTTCCTTCACGAAGTACACAAAGGGGCCGCCGACCGTTCATACGGTGTGCAGGTCGCTAAGCTGGCCGGGCTGCCTGATGCTGTGATAGCCCGCGCCCGTGTGGTTCTGGAGGCGCTGGAAAAGGGTGAACGCGAAGGCGGTGCAAAGCAAAAAACGCTGATTGATGATTTACCGCTATTTTCGGCGAAACCTGCACCTGCTCGCGTTAGGATTGAAGCGTCGCCAGCCTTGGATCTGTTGAAAGAAATTTTACCTGACGAATTGTCACCAAAACAGGCACTGGATCTGATTTACAAACTAAAAGAGGCGGCCAAAAACTGACCGCCCCTTTGTATGTTTTGATCATGTGACGTCTTAACCAGCTGGTGTGGAAGACACCCCAACTTGGGCTGGACGTAACAAACGGTCATGCAGCATAAAGCCTTCAGCTGCGACTTGGATAATATCACCCGCAACAGTATTCGGCACAGGCGCTTCAAACATCGCTTGGTGATGCTGCGGGTCAAATCTATCACCAACTTCTGGCGTGATCACTTCGATGCCGTGCTTCTTGAACACGTTCAAAACCTCACGCATAGTCAGCTCGATACCCTCCAACAACGGACCTGCAACTTCGCGCTGCTCATCTGTTATCGTTTCAAGCGCGCGCTTTAGATTGTCGTAAACCGGCAGCATATCGCGGGCCAATTTGGACCCACCATAATTCTCTGCTTCGCGACGATCTTTATCAGAACGCTTGCGTGCATTTTCAGCGTCCGCCAAAGCGCGCATAAAGCGATCTTTGTACTGATCACGATCCGCGCGCAGCTCATCAAGCTCCAACGCCTCGTCATCAATCTCTTCCATTTCGTCAGCGTACTCTTCCGCTTCCACGTCCTCGATATCATCAAGGAAATCATTGTTCGTTGGCTCAGCCATAATCTACCCCTAGCTCCGGTCGGAAAGTAGCTTTCCAACCAGTTGCGCCGTGTAATCCACAATCGGCACAATTCGTCCATAATTCAGTCGCGTTGGACCAATGACGCCGACGGCACCAATAATCTTGCGATCAGCGTTCATATAAGGGGAAACGACCAAAGAGGAACCCGAAAGTGAAAAAAGTTTGTTCTCAGAGCCAATAAAAATGCGCACACCGTCGCCATCCTCGGTTAATTCGAGAAACTCGGAGATATCGCGCTTGCGTTCGAGGTCATCAAACAGCGTTCTGATGCGTTCTAAATCATGTTCTTCGGTGCTGGATTCCAAAAGATTCGCACGTCCACGGACGATCAAACGCTCGGTCCGCTCGCCCTCGTCTTGCCAAACAGCCAATCCGCTATCAATCAGATCACGTGCCAAAACGTCAATCTCTTGACGACGACGCGATATTTCAGATTGGATAACCCCACGCACGTCACTCAGCGTGTGACCCTCAACCAAAGAATTAAGGAAATTCGCAGCTTCACGCATCGAACTGGGGGTTAGTCCTGGTGGCGGCGTAAACAATCGGTTCTCAACGTGCCCATCCGCAAAAACCAAAACGACCAAAGCCCGGTCCTGTGCCAACGAAACAAATTCGATATGCTTTATCGGCGCTTCGTGTTTTGGGGTCAGAACAAGGGAAGCGCCGTGGGTCACACCGGACAAAGCTGATCCAACACGATCTAATAGCCCACTCACATCGTTCTCGTTACGACCTAAGGTCGCGTCGATCTTTTCACGGTCGGCGTCATCTGGCAGGCCAACCTCCATCAGCCCGTCCACAAACATCCGTAGACCCATCTGCGTTGGAATGCGGCCTGCACTGACGTGTGGGCTGTTAAGTAGCCCCATAAACTCAAGATCCTGCATAACATTGCGGATCGTCGCTGCGCTTACTTTTTCGCTGAAATCACGTGTCAATGTACGTGAGCCCACAGGATCACCGTTGTGCAAATACCCCTCAACCACGCGGCGGAACACCTCGCGGGAGCGGTCATTCATCTCTTCCAACATCTGAGGCGTATCTGTCATGGCTTATCTATAACACAGCGGCCGATAAAGAGGACAGCGGCGAAAACCCGAACAGGGTTGCATCACGCAGGCTTGGGACGGTATCCCCCTAACAACTTAAAAAGGATATACCATGCGACCTTCAGGACGTGCCCTAGACCAAATGCGCGAAGTTTCGATTGAAACTGGCTTTACCAAACACGCCGAAGGGTCTGCCCTGATCAAAATGGGCGACACACATGTATTGTGCACCGCTTCCATTGAACCTCGCGTGCCATCGTTCATCAAAGGATCAGGCCTTGGCTGGGTCACGGCGGAATACGGCATGCTGCCACGCGCCACAAATACACGGATGCGTCGCGAAGCAGCGGCTGGCAAACAAGGCGGCCGTACCGTTGAAATTCAGAGACTAATAGGGCGTTCCTTGCGTGCTGGCGTTGATCGTAGCGCCTTGGGTGAACGTCAAATCACCGTGGATTGCGATGTTCTTCAAGCTGATGGTGGGACACGTTGCGCATCAATCACAGGCGGTTGGATCGCTTTGCGGTTGGCTGTGAACAAGCTGATGAAAGCCGGTGACGTCGTCAGCGATCCATTGGTTGATCCGGTTGCGGCTGTCAGTTGCGGCATCTATGCGGGCCAACCCGTGCTTGACCTGGACTACCCAGAAGATAGCGAAGCAGGCGTTGATGGCAACTTCATCATGACCGGTTCTAAGAAGCTGATCGAAGTTCAAATGAGCGCTGAAGGTTCTGTCTTCTCCCGCGACCAGATGAATGAATTGATGGACCTTGCTGAAAAAGGCGTAGGTGAATTGGTCATAGCAGCGAAAGCAGCAACAGCATGACCCGCAAGTTCACCCTAGACCGTTTGTTAGTGGCAACACACAACGCGGGTAAATTGGAAGAGATGGAACAGCTTTTCCTGCCACTTGGGGTGAACGTTATCGGTGCGGCTGAAATGAATTTGGCCGAGCCGGAAGAGACCGAAAACACGTTTGTCGGAAACGCACGGATCAAGGCCCACGCCGCCGTTAAGGCGACTGGGCTACCCGCGCTGTCCGATGATTCAGGTATTCAGGTTGACGGACTGAATGGTGCACCTGGTGTCTACACCGCGGATTGGGCCGAAACTCCGAACGGACGTGACTTTATCATGGCAATGACTAAGACACACAACTTGCTTGAAGAAAAAAACGCACCGCATCCACGCACTGCAAGGTTCTGTTCGACCCTTGTGATGGCTTGGCCTGATGGGCATGACGAGGTGTTTGAGGGCACGGTTGAGGGTACGCTTGTCTGGCCTATGCGCGGTAAACTAGGTCACGGATATGATCCAATGTTTATGCCAACAGGCCATAACATCACGTTCGCTGAAATGGATCATGATGCAAAGAACCTAATCAGCCACCGCGCCAATGCATTTAGCAAACTGATTGCTGGTTGTTTTGGTTGAAGATTGGGAAAATGGAGGCTTCGGTCTTTATATCCACTGGCCGTTTTGCGCGGCCAAATGCCCTTACTGCGATTTTAACAGCCACGTCTCACGCAACATAGACCACTCGGCATGGCGGGACGGCTATATTGCTGAACTTAAACGGGCAGCCTCTGAAACCAAAGGGCGCGTTTTGCACAGCGTTTTCTTTGGTGGGGGCACACCCAGCTTGATGGATCCAGATGTGGTCGCAGACATCATGGCAGAGATTTATCGCCTTTGGCCTACAGCCAACGAGCTCGAAACGACCCTAGAGGCAAATCCGACATCCGTGGAAACGGGCAGGTTCGCAGCGTTCCGTCAGGCAGGCATCAATCGTATATCAATGGGTGTTCAAGCGTTAAACGACAAAGATCTACGCCAACTGGGGCGCATGCATTCCGTCGCCGAAGCGCAGACTGCTTTTGATATTGCACGAGGAACATTTGATCGCGTCAGTTTCGACCTGATCTATGGACGCCAAAACCAAACTCTGAGGGAATGGGAAGCTGAATTGACCCAGGCCCTAAACATGGCGATAGATCATCTTTCTCTCTACCAACTGACCGTTGAACAAGGAACTGCATTTGGGGATCGCTATAACGCTGGCAAGTTGACTGGCCTTCCCGATGATGACCTTGGTGCCGATATGTACGAGCTGACGCAAGACTTATGTGGTGCCGCTGGAATGCCATCCTACGAAGTGTCCAACCACGCGCGGGACGGCGCACAGTCACGTCACAATCTGATTTACTGGCGGTACGGTGATTACGTGGGGATCGGACCGGGGGCGCATGGGCGATTAACCTTGGATGGTCGACGGACAGCAACTGAATGCTTCAGCAATCCCAAACGCTGGCTTGATGGCGCGCTGTACGGCGAAACAGAAAAACCGCGCGAAACATTGTTGATGGAAGATCAAGCGAGTGAATTGTTGTTGATGGGCCTTCGCCTCAAAGAAGGCGTAGACCCAAATCGGTATTTTCAGCTTTCAGGCCGCAAGATTGACCCAAGTGCCATTTTAGAACTAGAATCCCTTAAACTGTTGGTTTCTACAGAACAGAGAATTACTATTTCAAATCAAGGGTTTATGGTACTAAATGGGGTCTTACGACGTCTCTTAGAAGACTAACCGCCACCTAGCTTACGGCAAAGATCATCGAGCTCTTCGAGAGAGCCGTATTGAATCGTCATTTGGCCATTCTCTGATCCAGGTTTGTGATTCAATATTACCTTCATGCCCAAGCCAGCAGATAGGTCACCTTCCAACGCTTTCGTATCTGCATCTTTGGCCGGCGAAGGATTTGCCCGTTCACGCGTTGGTGTTGTACCACCATCTGCCGTCGATTTCACCAGCGCCTCAGTCGCACGCACGCTTAGCCCATCTTTAACAATCAGCTTGGCCAACTCTGACGCATTATCTGCAGTTACCAAAGCTCGCGCGTGACCGGACGAAAGTGAGCCGTCACGCACCAATTCAATTACATCATCAGGCAGGTTTAATAGACGTAACAAGTTAGCGATGTGGCTACGGCTTTTGCCAAGTGCTTCCGCCATTTTTTCCTGCGTGTGACCAAAGCGGTCCATCAACTGACGATACCCCAAGGCTTCTTCCATTGGGTTTAGATCAGCACGTTGGATATTTTCGATAATCGCAACTTCCAACACCTCAGCATCAGAAAATTGGCGTATGACAACTGGCAATTCATGCAGGTTCGCCATCTGCGCTGCACGCCAACGACGCTCTCCCGCAACAATCTGAAACCGACCATTGTCCAGCACACGAACGATCAGTGGCTGGATAACGCCTTTTTCTTTGATAGACGCTGCCAGATCATCCAAGTCACCTTGTTCAAATCGTTTGCGCGGTTGTTCGGGATTTGGTTCAACTTGCTCGATTGGAACCCGGCGATCAGAGTTTCCAGCGGTTGCTGATTCTTTCGTTTCAGCATCTGCAACGTCAGCCATCAATGCAGATAGGCCCCTGCCAAGTCCGCGTCTTTTGTCGTTACCCAAAGCCATGTCGAACCCTCACGTTAAGATTAAAGATTATTCTTCTTGATCAATTCCTGCGCCAAAGCGCGATACGCGATCGCCCCCTTTGACGTTGAATCATATGATAAAACAGGCATAGCGAAAGATGGTGCCTCACTTAAACGTACATTTCGCGGGATGACTGTTTCGAAAACCAAATCGCCCAAATTCTCGCGTGCGTCCTGTTCAACCTGCTGAGATAGATTATTCCGCTTATCGTACATTGTTAGTACGACACCTTCGATCCTCAAGTCTTTATTACCAGATTGACGAACTTCGCGGATCGTCAACATCAGCTGGGACAAGCCTTCAAGTGCAAAAAACTCACTTTGAAGAGGTACAAGGACAGAATGGGACGCAATCATAGCGTTAACTGTCAACAAATTCAGCGATGGCGGGCAGTCGATAAGAATGAAATCAAACTCATACTCGTCCATTTTCGTTTGACGCAAAGCATCATGCAGCAAAAAACTACGCTTTTCGTTTGATATCAATTCCAGATCGGCTGAACTTAAATCAACAGTTGCTGGAATAACTGAAAGATCTTCGACCTTTGATGCTTGAATGACATCCTTCAGGTCAATATCCTCCAGTAAAAGTTCATAAGTTGTATATTCCCGATCCGCTTGTTCGATCCCCAAGCCTGTAGATGCATTGCCCTGAGGGTCTAGATCAACCACAAGAACTCGAAAACCTGCTTCAGCAAGCGCAGCAGACAGGTTGATTGTCGTAGTTGTTTTCCCTACGCCGCCCTTCTGATTGGCCACTGCAATAATCTTAGGCCCATCAGGGCGCGTCGGGTCAGACACGGGCAATATCCTTGATTTTCAAAATAGCAGCGTCCGAGTTTGTTTGGCTTTTAAATACCTCATGCTCAAATGACCAGAATTCTTGCGCTTGGTCGATCTCTTTTTGCCAAGTTTCGCCTTTTGGGAAGATCGCAATGCCGCCATCGGCAGAGTGTCGCTCAACAAAACCTAGTAAACCCTTGAGGTCAGTTAGTGCACGCGCGCAAATGACATCGGCATTCAGCGGGGCCAATTCTTCGATCCTCTCTGCTGAAACGATCGCGTTTAAACCAAGTTCTCTAACCACATTACGTAGAAATGCACATTTTCTTTGGTCACTTTCAACCAAATGAAATGTTGTATTGGGCCGAATTTCCTTGGCAAAGATCGCCAATATGATTGCAGGCATTCCTCCCCCACTGCCAAAATCAGCCCATAAGCCATCTTTGGCTTCCAGATCAAAGATCTGCGCTGAATCCCAAATATGTCTGTCCCACAAATTAACGAGACTAGCTTTTGACACCAAGTTTATCCGAGGGTTCCACTTTTCTATGAGGGCTACATAACCTTCTAAACGCTCAAATGTTTCACGTGAAACATCCGCCTTCAACCATTCGGGAATATTCATGCTGACTGTTTCTCAAATTGTTTGATTTTTGAAAGTAAAAGCGCCAACGCAGCAGGCG
Source organism: Ascidiaceihabitans sp. (assembly GCA_047624005.1). GTDB lineage: Bacteria > Pseudomonadota > Alphaproteobacteria > Rhodobacterales > Rhodobacteraceae > Ascidiaceihabitans. The sequence continues at coordinate 4,321 of JBLHPE010000011.1, read as the reverse complement.
TCATACCATCTATACGCGCCGCTTGGGCGAGCGTTGAAGGTCTTACGACTTGCAATTTTGCCTTCAACTCGTTCGATAGACCGTCAATCGGCTTATAATTAAACAATGACGGGATTACATGTGCTTCATCCTTCGCAATACGGTCAATATCGCGTTGCTGGCGAGCGATATAGTTGGCGTAGGTTGCCTCACGAGACAATTGCTGCTGAGTTTCGTCATCCAATGACCCTAGCGCAGGCATCAGAGGCAATAAATCACTGAAGTTTACATTCGGAAATGCCAAAATCTGATAGGCAGTGCGGCGTGTCCCGTCTTGACTGACTTCGATCCCCGCTGCCTTCGCTTGTTTTGGAGTAAACGTTTCACCCCCAATCATTGCATGTCCCTTAGCGAGACGTTCCATCTTTGCATCGAAGGTCGACAACCTCTCAGGCGATGCAGCGCCAAGTGACTTTGCCAGTGGGGTCAAACGTTGGTCCGCATTGTCCGCGCGCAGCGATAATCTGAATTCAGCACGTGAAGTAAACATACGATACGGTTCTGTCACACCACGAGTCGTCAAATCATCGATCATGACGCCGATATAGCTTTGGCTTCTACTGAAGTTTACTGGTTCACGACCCAATGCAGACAGCGCGGCATTAAACCCTGCCACCATACCTTGCGCTGCCGCCTCTTCGTACCCTGTCGTGCCGTTGATTTGACCCGCTAAATATAACCCGCCAACGGTTGGAAGAGACAAAGTTGAATCCAAAACACGAGGATCCACATAATCATACTCGATTGCATAACCAGGCTGTAGGATTTTTACGTCCTCTAAACCATAGATCGATTTTACGTAATCCTCTTGCACCGACTCAGGCAAGGATGTCGAAATACCATTGGGGTAAACAGTATGATCATCCAAGCCCTCAGGCTCTAGAAAGACCAAATGCGAGTCTTTTTCGCCAAATCGAACTATTTTGTCTTCTATCGACGGGCAGTAACGTGGTCCGATACCATCGATATGTCCGCCATACATTGCCGACTTTTTTAGGTTCTCGCGTATGATGTCATGCGTTTTTTCATTGGTATAAGTCATCCCGCACGAAACCTGACGCGCGGAAATCCCTTTCGATAGAAACGAGAACAGTGATGGATCATCATCACCGTCTTGCGATTCAAGAAGGTCCCATTTTATCGTTCGACCATCCAGACGCGGTGGTGTTCCGGTCTTGAGGCGCCCAAGTGGCAATTCAAATGAATCAATCCGTTCTGCAAGTTTGACCGATGCTTTGTCGCCCATCCGACCACCGGAATACGAAACATCCCCAATGTGGATAATTCCACGCAAAAACGTACCTGTCGTCAGGATCACGCACTTCGCGTTGATTTCTGACCCATCGGCAAGCTGAACACCGGTTACGTTATCACGATTCATCAAGAAATCTGTCACCTCACCGACGATAATCGAGAGGTTCTTGCGATTTTCCGTTTCGCTTAGCATGGATTGCTGATAAATTTTGCGATCTGCTTGAGTACGAGGACCTTGTACCGCAGGTCCTTTTTTTCTGTTCAGCAAACGAAATTGAATACCTGCAAGGTCAGCAACACGACCCATAACTCCGTCTAAAGCGTCAATCTCTCGAACCAGGTGCCCCTTACCCAACCCGCCAATTGCTGGATTACAAGACATTACACCGATGCCATCTCTGGACATTGTGACCAGGGCTGTTTGCGCGCCGATACGTGCCGCCGCATGTGCAGCCTCTGTGCCAGCGTGACCGCCACCAATAACGATTACATCAAAATGTTTCACGTGAAACACTCCATTACTTGCCCAGACAAAAGCTGGAGAAAATTTCGTCTAACAGGTTTTCGACATCTATTCGACCCACCAACGCCTCTAGCGATCGAATGGCTGAACGTAATTCTTCGGCAGCTATATCATAATGCGCGGGACCTTGGTCGACTAAAGGTAAAACAATATCTAAAGCACCAAGCGTAGATTGCATAGCAATGCGGTGACGTTCGTGAGTTGCCAAACCAGCTTGGGACGAACGTTTTTCCAAGATATTCTGCACGCGAACCAGAAGTTCGGAAACGCCCTGCCCCGTTTTTCCAGAAACTCCGACGCCTGATATGTCAGCTTTTGGAGTGATCCGGATATCATCGGATTGCTGTGTGAGCGGTAGGTCATCCTCTCTACCAGCCAGAAAAATTCGCAGATCAGCATCGCCTGCCCGCTTTAATGCACGCTCAATCCCAATCACTTCGACAGCATCCTTACCGTCCCGAAGACCTGCAGTGTCTAGGATCGTCACCGGAAGCCCGTTAAGATCCATGCGCACCTCGATGACATCACGCGTTGTGCCTGCAATCTCGGAAGTTATTGCAGCATCTCTGCCTGCTATAGCGTTTAGCAATGTGGACTTCCCAGCATTGGGAGCGCCGACTATCGCCACCTCAAACCCAACTCGAATACGTTCAGCAACTTTACTGCCCGCGATTTCCTTGATCAGGTCAGACTTAACCACCGTTAAAAGATCGCGCACCTCTGGTGAAACATCAACCGGGACATCTTCATCAACAAAATCGATGGTCGCTTCAATCAACGCAGCAGCGCGAATAAGTGATGAACGCCACCGCTCCACCAATTGACCAAGATAACCTGACACAACACGAAGTGCTTGTTTGCGCTGTGCTTCAGTCTCTGACTCAATCAGATCGGCCAATCCCTCAACCTGAGCCAGGTCCATTTTGCCATTTTCCAAAGCACGTCGCGTAAATTCGCCCGGTTGCGCCAACCGCGCCAAACCGCTGTCACCCAATACGCATAGGACCGCTTGCACCACCGCAATACTGCCATGGAGATGTAGTTCCACAACGTCTTCACCTGTAAAGCTGTGCGGCGCATCAAATCGAAGAATTAGGGCCTCATCTAATGGAGCACCGGCATCATCTGTCAACGTTCGCAACCCGGCTACGCGATCTTCAGGCAGAGTGAACACAAATTTGGATGCAACTTCTTTGGCATCCGGCCCAGAAAGCCGAATGACAGAGACCCCAGCGCGACCTTGAGCACTGGCAAGGGCAAAAATCGTTTCCATTAGTCTAACCCATTGTTAATGAACAATAAGTTATGTGTTCATTGAATCGAAGAACTCTGCATTGGACTTTGTCTGTTTCAATTTGGAAATCAAGAACTCGACCGCATCTGTTGTCCCCATCGGGTTTAGAATACGGCGCAGAACGAATGTTTTCTGCAAGTCGATCTTGTCGACCAACAGCTCTTCTTTCCGCGTGCCTGATTTCAAGATGTCGATTGCTGGGAACACGCGCTTGTCCGCCATCTTACGATCTAGCACAATTTCGGAGTTACCCGTGCCTTTGAATTCTTCGAAGATGACTTCATCCATACGGCTGCCTGTATCGATCAACGCCGTCGCGATAATAGTAAGCGATCCACCCTCTTCAATGTTACGGGCCGCACCAAAGAAACGTTTTGGGCGTTGCAGAGCGTTGGCATCCACACCACCGGTCAAAACCTTACCTGACGACGGAACAACAGTGTTAAACGCACGACCCAAGCGGGTGATAGAATCGAGCAGGATGACTACGTCACGTTTGTGCTCAACCAGACGTTTGGCTTTCTCGATCACCATTTCTGACACGGCTACGTGGCGGGTTGCTGGTTCATCAAAGGTCGAGGACACAACCTCGCCCTTAACAGAGCGCTGCATGTCCGTAACTTCTTCTGGGCGCTCATCGATCAGCAAAACGATCAGATAGCACTCAGGGTGGTTCTTTTCGATGCTGTTGGCGATATTTTGGAGCAAAACTGTTTTACCAGTGCGCGGCGGTGCCACGATCAGAGAACGCTGGCCTTTACCAATGGGTGCAACCAAATCGATAATACGGGCAGAACGATCTTTGATAGAGGGATCACTGATTTCCATGTTCATCCGTTCATCCGGATAAAGTGGTGTCAGGTTATCGAACGCGATCTTATGTTTCGCCTTAATTGGATCTTCGAAGTTGATCAGCTGGGTTTCAGTCAAAGCAAAATAACGCTCTGCTTCTTCTGGTGCTTTAATCAAACCATAAATTGTATCGCCTGTGCGCAATGATAGTGCGCGGATCATCTCAGGAGAAACGTAGATATCGTCTGGACCAGCCAGATAGTTAGCTTCTGGCGAACGTAGGAACCCAAATCCGTCTTGCAGAACTTCCAAAACACCGTCGCCAGAGATTTCCCAACCTTCATCTGCGCGTTCACGCAAAATTCGGAACATCATTTCGCCTTTGCGCATGGTTGATGCGTTTTCAATCTCAAGCTCTT
>JBLHPE010000010.1:0-61760 GCA_047624005.1 Ascidiaceihabitans sp. | reverse complement strand
CTTCTTCACAGTTGAAGTCCATAATTTGGGCTGTGTGACCCTCTGTTATCCAATCCCCCAGCACGACAGTATCGTTACCAGTGCCTGTCGTCACAATGTCGTTCTGGCCTGCAATGATTTGGTCATCGCCGCCGCCGCCGTTCAAAAAGTCAGCGTCGTCAGCGTCTTGGATGCCATCAATGCGAGCGTCGTCTTCAACACCATTCAGTTGATCATCACCCCAACCGCCGAACAAAGTGTCTGCACCTAACCCACCAGAAAGCGTGTCATTGTCTAAACCACCCTGCAATGCATCTGCCCCAGCGCCACCTGATAGATTGTCATTCCCCGCCGAGCCTTGAAGTGCATCATCACCCGCACCCCCGTGCATGGTGTCGTTCAGATTGTTCCCGAACAAGGTGTCATCATCGTCACCGCCATACAGCACGTCATTCCCCGCTTCGCCGTGTAGGGTGTCGTTCCCATCCGAACCTAGCAATGTGTCGTTGCCATCCGCGCCGTGAACGTCATCGTCTCCAGTGCCAGCATCAATCGTATCTTCGCCGCCATAGCCGCTGATTTGGTCATCACCCGCACCACCATCAAGTGCATCCGCACCAACTGTCCCCGATAGGATGTCGTCTTGATCGGTGCCGGAAGTGGGTGTGGTGGCATCGTCGGAATCGCTTTGGATTCCTGAATCGATAAAAGTCACGGCACCTACAGCCATCATCCCCATCAATCCGGCCAACCAAAGCATTTCGTATCCTAATTCTACATTTGTGTATCGACGTTATATTTGCACGCTGAAGCCAGCATTACAAAAAATTCCGTACCATTTGGTTAACAACTTGGCTTTAGGTTAGTTCGACAGCCAGATTTGTGGTTGTTGGGTGTAGGGCAAATAGAGTGGATGCTTTGGATGCCCGTGTTTTGAAAGCCCTAAATGGTACAATGGTTGCCCGGTTGAACCCAGTAAAGCTGCAACATCAGCGCCTCGGTTCAGATGCGCACCATGGGTTCCCCAAGCCGCAATGATAAGGGTCGCCCATTCAGAGCCCTCCATCAGTGTTGCGTCGTTTTCTGCTCCGATTGGGTCAGATGCGGCCTTCATATTGCGAGGGTCGGTATCGCGCCATGCAAAGATATTTGTGACCCGAAAACCGCCGAAACCTAACGTGCGCGCACGCCGTTCGCAGCGTTCAACCGTTGGGTCGTTCTGCACTTCTGTCGCGGTTGAGGGGTTCAGCATCACAAAGAGAACTTTGCGACCCAAATCGTCCCAAACCCTCGTCAGGCTATAACGATATCGCTCGCAATCAGAATAGACCGCAGTTGAGGGCGCATCGCCTTTTGTATGGGTGCGGGTGATCATAACCGATTAGGTATTGAACACGCGGCTAGGGTGCAATTCGCCCGCTTTGTAACGCCCAACAGCAACAGCTTTGCCATCTAGAGACGCCCAACATTCATCGCCATATTCGATGTCCGAGGCCAAAACCATACCAGGATTGCCATTGCGCATACGAACGGCCCCTTCAGGGGTGGCGGGAACTTGTGGTAGGTCTTGAAGGCCTTCTTCTAACGGGCGCAAATAGGTGTCGAGTTCGGGTTGCTGTGCCAACTCTTCCACCCGTGCCAATGTGATGCCGTCGCCTACATCAAAGGGGCCAGACCAGATGCGGCGCAACTCGCGGACGTGACCGTGGCATCCCAATGATGCACCTAGATCGCGGGCGATGGCACGGACGTAGCCGCCTTTGCCACAAGTCATTTCTAGGGTTACGTGATCCGCGTCTAGGCGATCAACCATGACCAACTCGTCGATCCAAAGGGGGCGGGCTGCCAGCTCAACATCTTCACCATCGCGGGCCAATTTGTAAGCGCGTTGGCCGTCAATCTTAACAGCTGAGAACTTTGGTGGAACCTGCATGATGTCGCCAACAAATTGACCAAGGGCCGCCTTGATCTCATCATCTTCTGGGCGGGTGTCAGAGGTTGCTATAATCTCGCCTTCTGCGTCATCGGTGTTGGTCGATTGACCAAGGCGCACAGTGAATGTGTAGGCTTTCAACGCATCAGTAATGTAGGGAACGGTTTTGGTCGCCTCACCCAAAGCTACGGCCAAAACACCTGTTGCATCGGGATCAAGGGTGCCTGCATGGCCCGCCTTTTTCGCCCCAAACGCCCAGCGCACTTTGTTCACTACCGCCGTCGAAGTCAGGCCCGCTGGTTTATCAACAACCAACCAACCCGAAATATCGCGTCCTTTGCGTGCCCGGCCCATATGCGTGTCCTATCGAAGTTAAATCAAGAATTTGCCGCCTAACGCGCGGCGCGGGTGCTGTCAATTCGTGGGAACAACGGTGCCGATGATTGGGCCAAGACGAAAGCCCACGTCGCTGCGCCCAAGGGAAGGGGCATACAGGCGGCTGATGTTGCCATCAAAGAATAAGGCCTGCGGCAGATTTAGGTGATCACGAAACAGGCTGCCAAATTCGTGGAAGGTGACAGTGTTGTTTGAGATGACAAAGACAGCGTGCTTACCATCCGCAGATGTTCCCACTCCATTGCGGATGTAACGCGATGTCCCGTCTGGCAGGAACCGTGGGTGTAACTCACCATCTATGACCAGCATGGGTCCGGATTGTGTCGCATAGACGCATTCAGGTTTTTCGTCGATATAGCGCAAAGTTTCGATGACATCGGCTTGTCCATCCCGCAGACACAGGATGCCGTTTGGCAGTAGGCCAAAGTTGCCGGGACCTGCATTTGCAATGACCCGCATGATCTCTTCGCTGTTCTCGACGTGATGCCCGACAGGGGAGCGATCGTCGTGATACATACCAGCGTTCATCGCAAAATCCAGCTTCTCGCCATCTTTGCCCAAAGCACGGTTAAGGATATTGAAGTGGCCATAAGTCTCGCCAGCGTCATCATTTAGAAACAGCCGCAGTGTTTCTGTGGTCATATCAACTGTGCAAATGGAGTAGGTATTATCGGCGTAGGTGACGTTCTCACATGTGGCCGCCTGAGCTGCCCCAAACATTGCAAGCCATGCAAACGCCGCCCGCCAGATCATTCTGGTGTTTCCGCCTCGTCGACATCAACTTTGGCGATGTCGCGTGCGACGTGCTCTTGGGCCAACATTTTGCGTGTGGCATCCATTTGGTCAAACGTATCGTCCAATTGGAAACGCAATTCAGGCGAATGTTTTAGCGCCAGCTTTTTGTTTAACGTGTGCCGGATGTCATACATATTCTTAGCCAACAGTTTTAGAACGCCATCCTTGCCATCGCCGCCCAAAGGCAGAACGTAGCAGGTTGCGATCTTTAGATCGGCAGACACCCGCACCTCACCCACGGTGATCGACATACGGCTAAGTTCAACATCGTGAACATCGCCGCGCGATAGAATTTCGGACAATGCGCGGCGTATCAATTCGCCGACGCGCAACTGGCGCTGGGATGGTCCGCGCGCCTCATGTGTTTTATTACTAGCCATAAATGTGCATGTAAGCCGACTTGCGCCCTTTGCCAAGCGTGCCGTGGCGCGATAAGTGTCTGAGCGAGTATGCGCGGAAGGAATAAGCGAAATGACCACACTGCCAGGAATCGTTGTGACAGGGGCCTCAGGCCGAATGGGTCAGATGCTGATCAATGTGATCAACGAGAGTGATCGTGCAACTTTAGTAGGTGCCATCGAACGCAAGGGCCATAGCTGGGTTGGGCGTGACGTAGGTGAAGCGATGGGCGGTGCTGTGCAAGGTGTTGTCGTTACGGATGATGCACTGAGCGCAATTTCAGAGGCGCAGGTTGTGATCGATTTCACGGCCCCCTCTGCAACTCTGATGTTCGCAGAGTTGGCGGCCCAAGCAGGTGTTGTGCATGTGATTGGTACGACGGGTATGACTGCAGAAGATATTGCGCAGCTCGAACCTGCATCGCGCAGCACAACGATTGTACGGGCTGGTAATATGAGTTTAGGTGTTAACCTTCTGACACAGCTAACTAAAAAAGTAGCCGCGGCTTTGGACGAAGATTTCGATATCGAAGTGATCGAGGCGCACCACCATCACAAAGTCGACGCACCGTCTGGCACAGCGTTGATGTTGGGTGAGGCCGCAGCCGAAGGGCGTGGCATTAATCTAAGTGATGCAATGGACAGCGGGCGGCACGGAATAACAGGTGCACGCAAACGTGGTGATATTGGATTTAGCGCCATCCGTGGTGGCGACATTGTAGGTGAACATGATGTGATGTTTGCCGCCGCCGGGGAACGGATTGTTTTACGGCACATGGCAACGGATCGGGCAGTATTTGCACGAGGTGCGTTAAAGGCTGCGTTGTGGGGTTTGGGACAAAAACCAGGCGAATATGACATGCTAGATGTCCTCGGGTTGAACGACTGACCTGAAATCAGGTTGGCGAAAATCCGCTTTGATTGGTGGGTTTTGATACAGTTCTGCCCTCAAAAGTGATCCGTTTCCTATTATTACTCGTAATGTTTTTGACAAGTATGTTTAGGAAACGGCGATATGCGTGGATTTTCGATTGCTTTAGGATGTGTGGCTGCTTTGGCCGCCGCCCCTGTGGCTGCAGAGCAGACCAAGGTTAACAGCCAATCAGAGTTTATCCGTTTAGTTGCTGGAAAGACCATATCCCGGCCCTTTGTGCGCATTGAATTGGCGCAAGATGGAAGCATCACGGGCAGGGGCGCGCGATGGGATGTCACGGGTGAATGGACTTGGCGTGACGGTTTCTTTTGTCGCAGTTTGTATTGGGGTGGTGATGAATTGGGTTACAATTGTCAGGAAGTTCGCGTCGAAGCGGGCCGCATTCGGTTCACATCAGACCGCGGCACTGGCCAGTCAGCCGAATTTAATTTGAAGTAGTGACCTTTTGGCGAGCGTTATCTAATTGACGGTGTTTCGCCGGAACAACACTTTCGGCATCTCTTGCGTTGACGATCGCTTAGAAATCGACGGCAATGCCTTTTCTTTCCCAATCCCCATACCGCACAGGTTCTGGCCCGTTCCGACCACCTAGCTCGGTTGGCAGTTCCAGATCGCCATGTTCTTCATGCCGTGCTTTGGCTTCTGCCAATGCCCGTTTTGCAGCATCTGGTAGGTCCTTTGGAATATCAGTCATCGCTTGGGTTCCTTTGTAGCCATGTCGTTGATATACGCCGTGCCTTGTTGGGGACAAGCCCCAGAGCAAAATGACGAAGGATCAATCCAATGACAGACAAGCGCAACGATACAGGCGTCCAAGCGCGGCGCAGTGCGGTTTATGTGTTGGATCAGATCCTCGGCGAGGGCAAATTGATGTCCGAGGTGTTGGCCTCTGGAACGTTGGATAAGCTAGATCCAGCTGATCGTGCTCGCGCTCAACGACTAGCGACCGAGACGTTGCGTGGTTTGGAGCGCGCAGATCGCGTTTTGCACAAGCACCTACAAAAGAACCCACCTTTGATGGTGCGTAATGTTTTGCGCGTTGGCACGGTCGAATTGTGCCAGGGGGCAGCGGCGCATGGTGTGGTCAATGCGATGGTCGAACTGGTTTCTGCTCATAAGCGATACGGTAAGATGAAGGGCCTGACCAACGCTGTCTTGCGTAAAGTTGCGGCAACGGGGCCTGAAGCATGGGAGGCCTTGCGCGCGCCGCGTATGCCGAAATGGTTACGCAATCCATTGGCGAATGCTTGGGGAAACGAGGCGATGATTGCGATGGAAACAGCGCATTTTGCAGGTGCACCGCTAGATTTGACCCCGCGTGATGGCGATGCGGTTGCTCTTGCGGCCCGTTTAGGTGGCAATGTTTTGCCGACGGGTTCTGTGCGTGTGGCAGACGCGGGACAGGTGTCCGCGATGGATGGCTACAGCGAAGGTGCTTGGTGGGTTCAGGACGCTGCTGCAGCAATTCCGGCACGCATTTTGGCCCCCGCAAAGGGTGACAAAGTTCTTGATGTGTGCGCAGCACCTGGTGGGAAAACGATGCAACTGGCAGCGATGGGCGCTGATGTGACTGCAGTTGATATCTCGCGACCCCGTATGGCGCGGGTTGAGGAAAACCTGGCCCGTGTGGGTTTGAAGGCTGACATACAGGTTGTGGATGCCCTGACTCTGACAGGCAGTTATGATGCTATTTTGTTGGATGCCCCGTGTTCCGCAACGGGTACGATCCGCCGTCATCCAGATTTACCGCATGCTAAGGATGGCACTGAATTTGGCGAATTGATCGATCTTCAGGCCCGAATTCTGGACCATGCTTGGACCCTGCTAAATCCGGGTGGGCGGTTGGTTTTCTGCACATGTTCGTTGCTGCCTGATGAAGGTGAAGTGCAAATCGAAGAGGCATTGACCCGACACGCCGATATGACAGTCACACCAGACGCGTTGAATGTGGAGGGTGTTGACCCGTCGTGGATTACGGTTGAAGGCGGGTTGCGTTTGCGCCCTGATTATTGGCCTGAAGTGGGTGGTATGGATGGCTTCTATATCGTGGCCCTGACCAAAGCTGGCTAAGGCACTGCAAAATTGGTGACTTGCTGGCAGGCGCGGTCTATAAACCCTCAAACGCCTCTAGAGCGTAAAAAGGCAGAGCACCATGTCCAAACCAAACGGTTTCGCCGCACGTAAAGCGCGATTTTTAAACCGCGTTCATGCGCGGCTTGCAACCCGTGCGCGGGCGGCCACCGGATTTGTGTCTTCACCAGAGCCGCGCACAATTGGCAGCTTTGCCAAAGGGCGCCAACTGGTTGCCGGGAATTTTCTGTTTGCTGGATATTTGATTGAAGCGCCTAAGACGTCGATTTGGGCTCTTAAGTCACCAGATGCTTCGTTTGAGGGCGAATTGCACGGTTTTGCGTGGATGGATGATCTTGCGGCTGTGGGGGACGTCTCAACGCGTCAGACAGCTCAAGGTTGGCTTTGGGAGTGGATCGAACGCTTTGGTTGTGGTTCAGGTGCTGGTTGGACCCCGGACTTAACGGGCCGCCGGCTTATTCGTTGGATCAATCACGCCTTGTTTGTTTTGCGGGGCCAAGAAAGTGAAAAATCTGAAGCGTTTTACCGTTCCCTTGCCCAACAAACCACATTTTTGTCTAAACGCTGGCACAGCGCGAGCCCAGGTTTGCCACGCTTTGAGGCGCTAACAGGACTGATTTATGCGGGGCTTTCGTTGGAGGGTATGGAAGACCTTGCTAAGCCAGCAATTAAAGCGCTTGCGCGTGAATGCGCGGCGCAGGTGGATGCAGAGGGTGGTTTGCCAACCCGTAACCCCGAAGAGTTGCTAGCTGTTTTCACTTTGCTGACATGGGCGGCTGCGGCCCTCAGCGAAGCGGGTTTAGAGACGCCTGCGCAACACTTAGAAGCCATTGAACGTATTGCGCCGACCTTGCGTACACTTCGTCATTCCGATGGGGGATTGGCCCGTTTTCATGGTGGTGGTCGCGGGCAAGAAGGCTGGTTGGATCACGCGCTTGCCTCTGCAGGAATTAAGGCAAGCCAACCTGATGGATTGTCGATGGGTTTTGCCCGTCTTTCGGCGGGTCGGACCAGTGTGATTGTAGATGCGTCTGTACCGCCAAGTGGCAATGCCTCGCGCAGTGGCCACGCATCGACGTTGGCGTTTGAGCTGACATCGGGTCGCCGTCCGTTGATTGTCAGCTGTGGGTCTGGTGCGTCCTTTGGTGCCGATTGGCGCCGCGCTGGGCGGGCTACGCCGTCGCATTCCACTGTTGTTTTGGATGGGTATTCCAGCGCGCGTTTAGGGGATGCAGATAGTGCCAGCAATTTGGAAACTCTGATAAATGCGCCCAAACACGTTCCAATTGAAGTTAGCCACGCCCCGGATGGGTTGCGGTTCCAAGGTGGGCATGACGGGTTTGAGGAGATCCACGGGCTCACACATGCCCGCACGCTTGAACTGACCTTTGATGGTCGGGGGTTGGCGGGTGAAGATATGTTGCTTGCGATGGAAGACCCCGCCAAGCGTAGATTTGACCGCTCGATGGATGAAATCCGGCTTGCTGGTGTGCCGTTTGATGTGCGGTTTCATCTGCACCCAGAGGTCGATGCGACCCTTGATTTGGGTGGCGCGGCAGCCTCAATGGCCCTTAGAAGCGGCGAAATTTGGGTTTTTCGCCATGATGGAAAATTTAATTTGTCCTTAGAGCCAAGTGTTTATCTGGAAACAGGGCGATTAAAGCCCCGTGCGACACAACAGATTGTTCTATCTGGGCGCGCAGTAGAGTATGACACGCGCATTCGGTGGTCTTTGTCCAAGGCGCAGGAAACTGCGATTGGGATCAGAGACTTGAACCGAGATGAGATAGATTACACTGAATGACCTTAAGGGGCCTGCCTTCTATGACTGATTTATATCCCGTTCGCCGCGCGTTGCTTTCCGTTTCTGACAAAACTGGTTTGGTGGCTTTCGGCACTGCATTGGCTGCGCGTGGGGTCGAGTTGCTTAGCACAGGCGGCACGGCCAAAACGCTGCGCGACGCAGGTCTGACAGTGAAGGACGTATCCGAGGTCACTGGGTTCCCCGAGATGATGGATGGTCGGGTCAAGACACTGCATCCTGTCGTGCATGGCGGTTTGTTGGCCCTTCGCGACAATGACGATCACGTAGCAGCGATGGACGCTCATGATATTGAAGCGATCGATTTGGTTGTTGTGAACCTTTATCCGTTTGAGGCCACAGTGGCCAAAGGTGCCAGCTATAATGAAGCCATCGAGAACATCGATATCGGCGGCCCTGCAATGATCCGCTCTGGCGCAAAAAACCATGGTTTCGTGAACGTAATTGTAGATGTCGAAGACTACGACGTGGTCCTTGCAGAGCTTGAAGCGAACGATGGCCACACGTCCTATGCTTTACGCCAACGACTGGCCCAAACGGCTTACGCCCGCACCGCTGCCTATGACACTGCGGTAAGTACATGGATGGCCCAGCAGATTGGCGAAACGCCGCGCCGTCGCACTGTAGGTGGGACACTTGCGCAAACATTGCGCTACGGTGAAAACCCACATCAGTCAGCCGCGTTTTATACGGATGGAACGTCTCGCGCTGGTGTTGCTACTGCGCAGCAACATCAAGGCAAAGAACTGTCTTACAACAACATCAATGATACTGATGCTGCGTTCGAATTGGTTAGTGAATTTGATCCAGCAGATGGCCCCGCTGTGGCGATTATCAAACACGCTAACCCATGTGGAGTTGCCACAGGCGCGACTTTGGCCGAGGCATACTCCCGCGCCTTTGATTGCGACCGTACAAGCGCGTTTGGTGGTATCATTGCATTGAACCAGCCTTTGGATGGTCCGACTGCTGAAGAAATCAGCGCGATTTTTACCGAAGTTGTTATTGCACCCGGTGCCGACGACGCTGCCCGCGCAGTGTTTGCTAAGAAAAAGAACCTGCGTTTGTTGACCACAGACGGTTTGGCCGATGCCAAGGCCGCTGGCCAAACAATCCGCCAAGTGGCGGGTGGCTACTTGTTCCAAGACAAAGACAACGGATTTATCACGCTGGATGATTTGAAGGTTGTGACCAAACGTGCGCCCACTGATCAAGAATTGTCTGACTTGATGTTTGCGTGGACCGTTGCGAAACACGTCAAATCCAATGCGATTATCTACGTAAAAGACGGTGCAACCGTTGGCGTTGGCGCGGGTCAAATGAGCCGTGTTGACAGCACACGTATTGCCGCCCGTAAAGCGATAGACATGGCTGAAGCAATGGGGTTGCCTGCGCCACTTACCAAAGGATCGGTTGTGGCGTCTGATGCGTTCTTCCCATTCGCTGATGGGTTGATCACTGCGGCAGAAGCGGGCGCTACGGCTCTTATTCAACCAGGTGGGTCGATGCGGGACGATGAAGTTATTGCGGCCGCAGATGAAGCAGGATTGGCCATGGTGTTCACCGGCATGCGCCACTTCCGTCACTAAGGAATTAAAAAATGCGTTTGATGTTTTTTGCTGGATTATTTGCGTTCTTGGCCGATCAGGTCAGCAAATACGTGGTCATTCATATGATGGGTATTTCGCCCAGCAAAAGCATCGACCTTCTACCGCCTGTTTTAAATCTAAGGTACGGCGAAAATCGTGGCGTCAATTTTGGCCTGTTTGCGAGCCACTCTGAGGCGACACGATGGACTTTGATCGCCGTGGCGCTTGTTATTTGCATCGCTGTGACTGTTTGGGTGGTACGCAATGCGCAGCCCCGTATCGTGCGTATTTCTGCGGGTTTCCTTATTGGAGGTGCTTTAGGGAACGTGTTTGACCGGGCCTATTACAGCTATGTTCTGGACTTTTTGAACACATCTTGCTGTGGTTGGCACAACCCCACCGTCTACAATGTTGCCGATGTTTTTATCTTTGCGGGTGCTTTGGGTCTCGTCTTCTTTGCCAAAGAAAATGCGCCAACTAAAAAGGGTGCGTGACATCATGGGTAAGCCTGCGATATTGCTACCTAAGACTTGCTTAAGAAAATGTGCGGGAGAAGCCAGATGCGCCTAATGCGTCCCTTTGTGATTTCACTGTTGATGGTGTCTTTGACGGCCTGTGCGAACACTGGTTTGCGCAATATCCGCTCTACAGGGGATGGCCCTGACGATTTTCTAGTGAACCCTACCAAAAAACTGCAAGAACCTGAAAGCTACAGTGCGTTGCCAAACCCGACGCCTGGCCGAAACAATCGGGTGGATCCGACACCTATCGCTGCGGGCACTGCAGCCCTTGGTGGTCGTCTTGATGATCCTAACGGGGCCGTGCCCGCACGTGATGGCGCGGTTGTGCAGCATGCAAGCCGTTTTGGTGTAAGCAAAGATGTGCGCAGTGCCCTCGCGACCGAGGATGAAGCATTCCGCAAACGCAAAGCGCGGTTTACCCAGATTCGTTTGGTTCCAATTGATCGCTATAATCAAGCTTACAAACGCTTAGCGCTTGATCCTGAAGAGGTGGCTCGCCAATATAAGCTTCGTGGTATTGCAACGCCGACAGCGCCCCCTCTGAACTGACACCCAATTCTCACATTTCTGCCATCTGGCTTGAATGCACGGTAGGACGGCGTATGTCTTGGATTAAGAACTGACCCAATCAAAGGATCATTGATGACCCGAATGCGCGCCGTATTGGCCTCGCTTATGTTGCTGTCTCCTGTCACCGCGATGGCAGCTGACGATCCCGTAACGACATTTACCTTGGACAATGGAATGCAAGTTGTTGTGGTGGAAGATCACCGCGCGCCTGTTGTCCAACATATGATTTGGTATCGGGCAGGATCTGCTGACGAACCAAAAGGGGCGTCTGGTGTTGCACATTTTCTGGAACACTTGCTGTTTAAAGCCACAGACACCTTAGAGGCTGGCGAATTGTCCGCGACCGTTGCTGCAAATGGTGGCCGTGACAACGCGTTCACCAGTTACGATTACACTGCTTATTTCCAACGCATCGCTGCGGATCGTTTAGAGTTGATGATGCGGATGGAAAGTGACCGGATGCGCAATATCCGCCTGACTCCTGCGAATATCGAAACCGAACGTGATGTGATCATCGAGGAACGTAACCAGCGGACAGAAAATAGCGCAGGTGCATTGTTCTCAGAACAAATGCGGGCCGTTCAATATCATAACCACCGTTACGGCGTTCCAGTGATTGGCTGGATGCACGAGATGCAAACGCTGGACATGGAAGATGCGCTGTCGTTTTATGAAATCTACTATTCGCCTAATAACGCTGTTCTGGTTGTCTCTGGTGATGTGACACCAGACGGTGTCAAAGCGTTGGCGGAAAAATATTATGGTGTGATCCCTGCCAATCCAGATTTACCGGAACGCCTGCGGACAGAAGAGCCACCACAAACTGCCGAACGCCGACTAACGTTCCGCGATGCGCGTGTGGCCCAGCCTTATGTTAGCCGGTCTTACCTTGCCCAAGAACGCGACGCAGGCGATCAAAAGGAAGCAGCTGCGTTGACCTTGTTGGCTGAAGTTTTGGGTGGGGGCACAACGTCTTACCTGACTGAGAAGTTACAATTTGATACTCAGGTCGCAGTTTATTCTTCGGTTTATTATCGCGGTACATCTTTGGATGACACGACGTTTAACATGATAGTTGTTCCTGCCCCTGGCGTGTCCCTGCGAGAGGCAGAGGATGCGATGGACGCGGCGGTTGCCAACTTCATGCAAGATGGTGTGGACCCCGATCAACTGGCACGTTTGAAGAAGCAGTTGCGGGCCCAACAAATTTACGCGCGTGACAATGTCGACGGCATTGCGCAGCGCTATGGGTCAGCAATGACCACGGGTCTAACTGTCGAGGACGTACAGGCATGGCCCGATATTTTGCAGGCAGTAACGGCCGAGGATATCATGGCTGCGGCGAAAAAAGTGATTGTCCCTGAAACGTCTGTTACCGGATGGTTGGTCAAGAAAGAGGAGCAAACCCAATGAGAGTTCTAGGTGTCCTGTTCGTCGTATTGATTGCGGCATTGCCCGCACGTGCTGAAGTGAAAATCCAGGAAGTTGTATCTCCTGGGGGAATTACAGCGTGGCTGGTTGAAGAGCCGTCAATTCCATTTATGGCGCTTGAATTGCGCTTTCGTGGTGGTGGGTCGTTGGACCGTAGTGGCAAACGTGGTGCCTTGAACCTGATGACAGGGTTGTTGGAAGAGGGCGCTGGCGATTTAGATTCACGTGGTTTCGCAAGGACCCTAGAAGAACTCGCAGCAAGTTTCGGATACGATCTTGGGGCAGATGCCCTCTCGATCTCAGCTCAGTTTCTGACAGAGAACCGAGATGATGCCATTCATCTGCTGCGTTCTTCAATTATTGAGCCCAACTTTAGTGATCCCGATGTTGAACGTGTGCGCGCACAGGTTTTGGCCGGCCTCCGTTCTGACACAACCAACCCCGATGATATTGCAGGCAAGGCATTTAACGCGATGGCTTTTGGGGATCACCCGTATGGAACGAGCCTGTCTGGAACGATGGAAAGTGTGACGGCCCTGAACCGGGATGATTTGGTTGCGGCACACGGTGATATCTTTGCTAAGGATCGCCTCTACGTTGGCGCTGTTGGTGACATTACGCCAACCGATCTGGGCTTAATTTTGGATCAGTTGTTAGGTGATTTGCCTGACACTGGGGCACCGCAGCCGCAAGACGCTGACGTGACGATTGAAGGCGGCGTAACGGTCATCGAATTTGACACCCCTCAGTCGGTCGCATTGTTTGGTCACAAAGGAATTGGTTTGGACGATCCTGATTATTTCCCAGCCAATGTGTTGAACCAAGTGTTGGGTGGTGGTTCGTTTGAAAGCCGTCTGATGAATGAGGTCCGTGAGAAACGTGGCCTGACCTACGGCGTTAGTTCTTTCCTTGTGCCACGCGATCATGCGGCGACATATCAAGGCCAAGTGGCGTCAGCCAATGATCGAATTGCCGAGGCGATTTCTGTGATCCGCGATGAATGGTCAAAAGCATCAAACAATGGTGTCACACCAGATGAATTGCGCGATGCTAAGACCTACATAACAGGGGCTTATCCATTGCGGTTTGATGGAAATGGACCGATTGCCCGGATCATGGTTGGGATGCAGATGATTGGTTTGCCAATCGATTATATCGCAACGCGTAATGAGAAAGTCGAAGCGGTCACATTGGAAGATGTGAAACGTGTCGCTGGCGAATTGCTGGATGCCGATGGGTTGCACTTTGTTGTGGTGGGTAAGCCTGAAGGTCTAACCACAGGCCCACTACCAGAATAAGAAACGACGCCCGTTGTAATAACGGGCGCCGTTTTAACGCTTTTTTGGCTGCTAAAAATCTTGAGAAACGAAGATTATTCGCCGTACGGGATCCAAATATTCTTGATCTCGGTCGACGCTACGAGAAATTTCGTCCCCTCCCCAGCGGCTGAATACCAATCGCGTGACAATCCGTTGTTGACCCAAGTGCGCTTGATGTTGGTCGCGCTGCCAGCCTCAACTGTTTGACTAAGGTCGGAGCCAGAGAACGACCAGACTGCATCAATACCCATGTGTTCTGCCATTGTCTTTGCAACGTCAGCATGTCGGCCGGTTAAGATGTTGACCACTCCGTCAGGCACGTCAGATGTATCGAGCACCTGAAAGAAGTCAGTGGCGACCAAAGGGAATGCCTCGGATGCGCTTAGGATCACACGATTGCCCATCGCAATTGCCGGTGCCATGAGCGAGATAAGGCCAAGCAAAGGCGCTGTATCTGGGCAAAGTGCCGCGATCACGCCGACCGGTTCTTTCATTGCCAAAGCGGTTCCGCGAATAGGGACACTGTGTACTTGTCCGTCGAATTTGTCAGCCCATGCAGCATAAGTGAACAGCCGTTTGATTGATGCCTCAACTTCTTTCTTGCCGCCCTTGCCGCCTTGGAGTTTATTCAGTTTCTGTGCAAATTCATCACTACGTGTGTCTAGGTTCTCAGCGATGAAATACAGAATCTGGGCACGAAGGTGACCCGTGGTTTTGGACCACCCTTTTGCAGCATTCGCGGCCTCGACCGCGTTGCGCACATCTTTTCGACTGGCCTGAGAGGCATGCCCAATAAGTACGCCTGACTTTGCGTAGATTGCGGAAGAATATCCGCTATCAGGACGTGCCTGTTTTCCGCCGATATACAACTTAGCAGTGCGATCAATCCCGTCCTGAGGACCTTTGTCGCCAGCAAAGGCGATGACAGGTTTGAGGGCTTTGGATTGCCCTTTGGGTTTTGTGTATGCACCCAAACCTTCCCAGCCACCTTCACGACCTACGCCGCTTTCGCGCACGCCGCCAAATCCGGCGGCTGCATCGAACATGTTGGTTCCGTTGATCCAGACCACGCCCGCTGCCAGCTTGGGCGCGATGTCGAGGGCGAGGTTGATGTTCTCGCTCCAAACCGTGGCTGCAAGGCCATAACGTGTATTGTTGGCGACCTCGACAGCTTCAGCAGGGGTACGGAAGGTGGTGGCGACTAATACTGGTCCAAAGATCTCTTCCTGCATCAGCGTGTCCGCCGCGTGCAAACCTGTGATGAGGGTTGGCGGGTAAAATAGACCGTCTGTTGGCAATTCGGCAGTGGATTGGTGCATTGTTCCTGCTGTGTTTTCAGCAACCATGCGCGTGATCATATCCAATTGGGATTGATCCACAATTGCCCCGACATCGATAGATTTATCAAGCGGGCTGCCAATGCGCAGCTTGTCCATTCGTGCTTTTAGTTTGGCATAAAAAACCTCGGCGATTGGTTCTTGAACCAAAAGACGGGAGCCCGCGCAGCATACTTGACCCTGGTTGAACCAGATTGCATCAACCAGGCCTTCTACTGCGGAATCTAAGTCGGCATCGTCGAATACTATGTAGGGTGACTTGCCGCCCAACTCTAATGTCAGCGATTTACCTGATCCAGCCGTTGCCTTGCGGATCAGTTTGCCAACAGCAGTCGACCCTGTGAAGGCGATCTTATCAACGTCAGACGCAACAATCATCTCGCCCACAGCACCGTCGCCCGTCACGATATTAACGACCCCGTCTGGCACGCCTGCTTGCTTGCAAATGTCAGCGAACAGTAGGGCAGTGAGCGACGTGTATTCAGCGGGTTTCAGAACAACGGTGTTGCCCATCGCCAAAGCCGGTGCGATTTTCCATGACAACATCAGCAACGGGAAATTCCAGGGAACGATTTGACCACAGACGCCAAGTGCCTGCTGGTCAGGCAATTCGCTATCCATCAATTGCGCCATGCCTGCGTGGTAGTAGAAGTGGCGTTGGGCCAATGGAATGTCGATGTCGCGGCTTTCGCGGATGGGTTTGCCGTTGTCCATTGTCTCTAGTACGGCGAATAGGCGACTGTGTTTTTGCAAAAGGCGAGCGATCGCATACAAGATGCGTGCGCGTCCATGCCCAACCAAAGCTTCCCATTTAGGTTGGGCTTTGCGTGCGGCGGAAACGGCAGTGTCTACATCTGCCTGAGTAGCTTGCGTCAGTGTCGCTAAAATCTCGCCAGTGGCTGGGTTGGTGCTATTAAACCCAGCAAGGGCCTCCGTGAAATCGCCATTGATGAAATGCCCAAATTGGCCACCCTGATCGACGATCCATGCCAATGCTTCGGATGCGTTTTCGGGGGCTGTGCCGTAGTCCATGCTTTGAAAGATGTCGTTGACGGTCATGTTTTTGGTCTTTCTGTCGGATGTCTTAGTAAAGGCGGATAAGGCTGAGGGGTTAGCCCATCGGATTACGGTAGGTGGCGGAATAGGCACCCGTTAAGTGATGTTCGAGTTGACGTTCGATATCGCCCAACAACGACGACGCGCCGAAACGGAACAGATCAGGCTGCAACCAACGATCCCCCAGTTCTTCCTTTATCAAAGCAAGATAGGTAATCGCATCTTTGGCTTTTGAAATTCCGCCCGCAGGTTTGTACCCGATGCGGTAGCCTGTGCGCTCAAAGTAGTCGCGGATGGCACGGATCATCACAAGCGTAACAGGGAGGGTCGCATTGACGCTTTCCTTGCCAGTTGATGTCTTAATGAAGTCAGCACCCGCCATCATGCAGACCAACGACGCGCGGCCAACATTGCGTAATGATCCAAGTTCGCCAGTGGCAAGGATCGCCTTGATGTGTGCATCACCGCAAGCGTCACGCATTGCTTTCATCTCGTCATACAGCTTTTGCCAATCGCCCGTCAGAACGTGGCGGCGCGAGATGACGATGTCGATTTCTTTGGCTCCAGCAGCGACACTTTCTTTGATCTCTTGGATGCGTAGGTGTAGTGGAGTTAACCCCGCAGGAAACCCTGTTGAAACAGCGGCGACCGGAATGTTTGTACCGATTAAGGCGCGCACGGCTGCTGGGATCATTTCGTGATAGACACACACAGCGCCTGTGGTCAGTCCCGTCATGTCCAGTTCTTCCAAAACACTGGCGCGGACAGGCTGACGTGCTTTTGCGCACAGACGGCCAACTCGCATCTCAGTGTCGTCGCCAGACAGCGTTGTAAGATCAATGCAACTGATCGCTTTTAGCAGCCACGCTGCTTGATGTTGTTTCTTAACTGAACGACGCGCAGGCAGAGAGGCGCACCGCCGCTCAATCGCGGACGTGTTCGCTTGGACCCGTGCGACCCAATCCAAATCCAGCTCCATGCCAGGATTACGGGGCTCCGTCACCTGAGGGAGCTGTGCGACCATTTGATCTGTGGAATGGTCAGTGGTTTGGACGTTCTGGGGGTCGTGCATGTGGCACCTCGTTGCGCAGTTGCAGCACACGAAGGTGGCATGGCTTTGCCGCAATGGCAAGGTCTGCATCTTAGCATATTTGCGCAAAAACTGCACAAGGTGATCGCACCAACTGCGCAAGCTCATCGCCATACCCAACTTTAACGAAAACAAAAAGGTTGAGGGATATGGATTATTTTGAAGTGCGCGGAGTGCCAACAGCGATGGCGCAAGACGGGTGGTGGCTGGCGGATGCGAGTGAAACACCGCGAAAGTGGACTAGCGTGGGTGAAGGCACGTGGCTGCGCGTTCTGTTGTTGGTTGTCTTGATCGCTTTGGCAGATGTTTTGATGTGGCAGGTTGCGGTAGGGGTATCGCTTGCCTTTTTTGGAATCGCGATGGTGACTGCGGCGATATTGGTTGTTGATCCAAAAATGAACAGGAGACGGTTGGCGACCTGTTCAATGACAGCATTGCTGAGCGTGTTGCCCATCGTCGAGATCGTCCAGCCGCTTACAGTTATTCTTCTAAGTGTTGGTATTGGACTTACCCTGTCGATAATTGCGGGGCTACGCACGCATCAATTTCTGCGAGGCACATTGCGATTGCTGTGGATTGGTCCTTTTCAAACAATTGCCGACGGATGGGCAGGCATCGCCAGCGCTTCACATGTGTCGGTGCAAAAAGAGCAAGTGCGTGGTGTCGTTCTTGGGTGGGGGCTGCCAATTGTCTTGACTGGTGTGTTTGCGATGTTGTTCGCCCAAGCCAATCCTATTTTGGATAAATGGTTGATCGATCTGATTCCAAATTCGATCCCAACGCCAGATCCAACGCGTTTGATTTTCTGGGCGTTTATCGCGCTTTTGAGCTGGCCCTGTCTGATCCTGTGGCGTTTGCGCGAACGTCTTGTTGCCACTCGACATACTGTTAAAGCCGCGCGCACGGTTGCTGTGATCAATCCGCAATCGATTATGCGCTCACTGGTCATGTTCAATATGCTGTTTGCTGTCCAGACGGGAATGGATGTGTTCATTTTGTACGGTGGTGGTGATCTGCCAGAAGGTATGAGCTATGCAAAATACGCCCACCGTGGCGCTTATCCGTTGGTTGTGACAGCTCTGCTGGCTGGTGTGTTTGCTTTGGTTTCAAAACCGTTTGCCAAAGACGCACCTGTTTTACGCATCCTTTTGCTGATTTGGGTTGGGCAGAATTTGGCTTTAGTGGTTGGGTCTTTGGTCCGCTTGGAATTGTACATCGACACATACGGCCTCACCCACTGGCGGGTTGCTGCATTGATCTGGATGGGTTTGGTGGCTGCTGGATTAGGTGTGATGTGGCTGCAAATTTCAAAAGATCGCACGAACAGCTGGATGATATTGCGGGTTGGTATCTTAGCAGGGCTAACTTTGTATTCATGTGCCTTCATAAGTTTTGATCGCGTGATCGCTCACTACAATCTGACAAATGACGTTCGGTTGGACAGAACACACCTTTGTAATTTGGGTGAAGCAGCACTGCCGGAAGTTTTGGAACGAACAGGTTTAGATGCGACGGATTATTGTTCGCATCTTCGAAGTCCCGATTTAGATAAGGCATTTGTTCCAGAAGATTGGCGTGAATGGGGCTTTCGAAATTGGCGGGTGCGCCGTAGTCTTCAATCCATGACTGAGGCAGCAATGATCCCATGACCCATTCCATACTTATCGTAGATGATGATCCCGAGATCAGACAAGTCTTACGCATCGGGCTAACCCAAGCTGGATTTGAAACGCACGAGGCTGGCGACGGTGCTGAAGGTTTGGCGAAAGCAACTTCGGGTCGGTTTGACTTGGTCATTCTTGATATTGGTTTGCCCCGAATGGATGGGTTGGAGGTTTGCCGCGTGTTGCGTCAAACCCATGCAACGCCAATTTTATTCCTGACGGCGCGTGACGATGAAATTGATCGTGTTTTGGGGTTTGAACTGGGCGGTGACGACTACGTGACCAAGCCGTTTTCACCTCGTGAATTGGCGGCGCGGGTGAAAGCAATTATAAAGCGCACAGGAGGGCAGGCCCAAAACACGGCATTGCATCGTGGGTCCTTAACGGTGGATGAGGCCCGTCACCTTTGTGAGATTTCGGGCGTGTCGCTTTCTTTGACAGCCCGCGAAATGGCGTTGTTAGCCCACCTTATGCGTCAACCCGATCACGTATCTGGACGACCCGCGCTGACGGATGTGATGTATGGTGCCAACATCCATGTGAGTGATCGCACTGTGGATAGCCATTTGCGAAACTTACGTGCAAAGTTGACAGCTGCAGGCTGCGCTGACGCCATTGAAACAGTTCATGGTGTGGGTGTTCGGATGGGTATATGCAGCGCGTAAACCGGAAATGGCGTCCTCCATTGGCTTTGGTCATAGGTGGTGGTTTGGTGGGTGTTTTGGTCACGCCGCTTATCGGCATCGTCTATTTCCGGCTTTGGGGATATGTCCTCAGCTGGGGGGAGGCGGCGCTGTTGGTTGGGTGTATCGCCGCAGTTGCAACTTTGATTTTGGGTCTGTTGTTGTGGCGTCTTGTTTTACTTCCTGTTTATGCGTTGACCACCCATGCGAAGGCCGTGAAGGCTGGGCAAATAGATGCGCCGCGTCCCCAATATTTTGGCACGCCTGAGTTCCGTGAATTAGGGCAAAGTGTTTTTGAAATGAGCGCAAGCCTTCAAAGTCGGGCGGCCTCTGTCCGCGCATTTACAGATCACGTTACACATGAATTAAAATCGCCGCTTACCAGTATTCAGGGCGCTGCGGAATTGTTGCAAAGTCCAGAATTAGAAGATGCCGATCGCATTGTGTTGTGCCAGACCGTTGCGACAGCCAGCCAACGTATGAATGCGCTGTTGAATGATTTGCGCAGGCATACGATTGCTAGCCAAAGTGCTGGGGTCGGTGCGTGTTTTTTGATTGATGCGATGCCCAAAACCGTGGGCTTAGAGATTACATGCGTTGGTGATATTGAAATTCCGCTGGCCGTTGCTGATCTGAATGCAATTTTCGTCCAGTTGATCCAAAATGCGGTCGCGCACGGTGCTGATAAAATGGATATCATGTGGGACGGGTTTACGTTGGTTATTGCCGACAACGGCGAAGGCGTAGAACGTGGCAATCAGGACCGAATTTTCGATCCATTTTTTACCAGCCGCCGCGACACTGGTGGCACTGGAATGGGGCTTGCCGTTGTGCGCAGCCTTTTGACGGCGCAGGGTGGGCAAATCAATCTGATCGATACCCCCAAGGGTGCTACTTTTGAAATTAAGTTGGATAGCGCGTAATCTAATTGATTGATCCATGCGAAGGATAATCATCAAAATATTGAAGATACGTTTTTTTCACTTGTTTTTCAGAGGGGGAGCTATTTCCCCTGTTAGGGGCCAAGAGCTTTTCCTTGCGTCGTTTCGGCTTGTGATCCTTTACTAAGGCTCAACCGCGATAAAGACGGTAAATAAAGGGATGGTACATCAATGACAGACTCCAGCATAGGGACGCCAGAACAACTGCGCGACCCAAATTATACCCCACCGCTTGCACAAGCAATTCCATTGGGCATCCAGCACGTTCTGGCGATGTTCGTTTCAAACGTAACCCCTGCGATCATTATCGCTGGCGTTGCAGGCTTTGGTTTTGGCGCACCGGGCGCAGACATTCCGGCGCTGATCTATCTAATTCAAATGGCGATGCTGTTTGCTGGTGTTGCAACATTAATCCAAACAATTGGCATAGGTCCGGTTGGCGCGCGTTTGCCAATCGTCCAAGGCACAAGCTTTGCGTTCTTGCCTGTTATGATTCCTGCGATGATCGGCGCAGGCACAGCTGGCTTGGCTGGCTTGATGACAGGTGTTCTTATCGGTGGCTTGTTCCACGCTTTCCTTGGTTTGTTTGTTGGCCGTATCCGGTTCGCATTGCCACCGTTGGTCACTGGCCTGATCGTTTTGATGATCGGCCTTTTGTTGATAAAAGTTGGCATCCAATATGCTGCTGGCGGTGCTGGTGATTTCAACATGTCCAAACCATCATGGGGCGGTGCGTCTAACTGGTTCCAAGCAGGCGTTGTGATCTTCGTGACCTTGGGTCTTAAGTTCTTCACACGTGGCTTGTTGTCTGTTGCAGCTGTTCTGATCGGTTTGATTGCTGGTTACGTTGTGGCGTATATTATGGGCGATGTAAGCATGGGCGGCGTTGGTCGTGCTGGCTGGTTCGAATTGCCAAGCCCGTTCAAGTTCGGGTTTGAATTGAACTGGGCAATCATCATCGGCATGTGCTTGATGGCGTTTATTTCTGCAATCGAAACTGTAGGCGACGTATCCGGTATCACTAAAGGTGGCGCAGGTCGTGAAGCGACAGACGAAGAAGTTGTTGGCGCGACATTTGCTGACGGTATTGGGACGGCAATTGCGGGCGTCTTTGGCAGCTTGCCAAACACATCGTTCAGCCAAAACGTTGGCCTGATCGCAATGACCGGCGTTATGTCACGTCACGTTGTAACCATCGGTGCGATCTTCCTGATCATCTGTGGTTTGATCCCTAAAGTGGGTGCAATCATCAACACAGTGCCAATCCAAGTTTTGGGTGGTGGCGTGATCGTGATGTTCGGCATGGTTGCAGCAGCAGGCGCATCAATGTTGTCTGATGTGACATGGAACAGCCGTAACATGGTGATCTTTGCTGTGGCCTTGTCTGTTGGCCTTGGCCTTCAGCAAGTTCCAAACGCAATGTCATTCTTGGGTGATACAGCACGTATCTTGCTGACATCTGGCCTATTGCCAGCAGCGTTCATCGCAATTGTTTTGAACCTACTCTTACCTGAAGATCTAGGCTAAATTTCACCACATAATTATCTAAAGCCCGCGCTCTTGTAGCGCGGGCTTTTTTCATGTCTGGTCGATGGAAATCTAATCGGAGGTCAATCATGAAAGACGACAATTTTTTACGTGCCAATAACGCGCAACACATGTGGCACCCGATGGGGCACCCCGGTGAGGCAATGGAGCATACCCCCACAATCATAGAAACCGCGTCCGGTTCCACGATCAAAGACATCGATGGCCACGAGACGATTGATGCCGTTGGTGGATTGTGGTGTGTGAACCTTGGCTATTCCAATGACGTCGTAAAAGACGCGATTGCTAAGCAGCTTTACGACTTACCTTATTACTCGGCCTTTACTGGTACGTCCAACCCTTCGGCGATCGAAGCGTCATATGCCGTGCGCGAATTCTTTGCTGAAGACGGCATGGCGCGTGTGTTCTTTACCTCTGGCGGATCGGATTCTGTCGAAACCTGTTTGCGCCTTGCCCGTCAGTATCATCGGATCAAAGGCGAACCGAGCCGCACGAAATTCCTGAGCCTCAAAAAAGGCTATCACGGTACCCACTTTGGTGGTGCGTCGGTCAATGGCAACAATCGTTTCCGCATCAATTACGAACCACTTTTGCCGGGCTGTTTCCACATGCCCAGCCCCTACACTTATCGCAACCCGTTTAACGAAACAGACCCCGCCATATTGGCCCAAAACATTGCCGCTGCGATGGAGGACGAAATTGCGTTCCAAGGTGCCGGAAGCATCGCTGCCTTCATAATGGAACCAGTGCAGGGTGCAGGTGGAGTGATCGTTCCGAACGAAACCTTCATGCCGCTTATGCGCGACATTTGTGACCGCCACGGTATCTTGATGATCGCTGATGAGGTGATCACAGGTTTTGGCCGATTGGGCAGTTGGTCGGGTAGTCGTCATTGGGGTGTGAAGCCGGATATGATGTGTTGCGCCAAAGGGATCACATCGGGATATTTTCCCGTTGGCGCTGCGCTAATGAGCGATGGCGTGGCCGAGGTGTTTGAGAAGGGCGGCGAAGAAGCCGCGATTTTCCACGGTTACACCTATTCAGCGCATCCTGTTGGGGCGGCCGCGGTGACGGCCTGCCTAAGTGAAACATTGCGTCTAGATACGAAAACCAATGCCGCGGCGCGTGGGACACAATTGTTTAAAGGCTGTCTGGCGTTGATGGAAAAGTATGACATCATTGGTGATGTTCGTGGTGGTCATGGATTGATGACTGGTGTTGAGATTGTGTCTGACGCAGCCAACAAAACGCCAATGGACGGTGCCGTGATGAAACAGATCCATAAGTCCGTCTACGATGCCGGTGTCATGGTGCGTTTGGGTGGCAATAATATTTTGATGTCGCCACCGCTTATTATTACAGAAGGCGAAGTAGATTGTGTTTTGGGCGCTTTGGATGCAGGTTTGGCGTCGGTTTAAAGGGCCTAGTTCTTCCATTAACCAAATATCAGTTTGAATGGAGAAAGCGGTTTTCGGGCAGAGTTGTATGCTAGCAGAGTCGACCGATTTGATGCTAGGTGTAGCGCTATGGTTATCGATACACCCAATATGCACGACACGCCGCCTGTCATTCGTCAGTTAGATGATTCCGCAATCAATCGGATTGCTGCGGGTGAAGTCGTTGAACGCCCCGCATCCGCCGTCAAAGAACTGGTGGAAAACGCAATAGATGCGGGCGCACGCCGTATTTCGATTGATGTGGCGGATGGTGGCAAAACGCTGATCCGCGTGACGGATGATGGCTGCGGTATTGCCGGTAGCGAGCTGGCATTGGCTTTGTCGCGACATGCGACGTCCAAGATAGACGGTTCTGACTTGCTTAACATCCATACCTTTGGGTTTCG
This sequence comes from Ascidiaceihabitans sp., assembly GCA_047624005.1. Lineage (GTDB taxonomy): Bacteria > Pseudomonadota > Alphaproteobacteria > Rhodobacterales > Rhodobacteraceae > Ascidiaceihabitans. The sequence goes on along the minus strand of JBLHPE010000010.1, from coordinate 37,820 downwards.
GGGCGAGGCTCTGCCCTCGCTGGGTGCTGTTGGACGGTTGAACATCACGTCTCGTGTTAAAGGTTGTGAAGCGTTCGGAATCAATGTTGAGGGCGGCGATATGGGTCAAGTACGCCCTGCAGCACTGAACAGCGGTACGGTGATCACTCTGCGTGACTTGTTCTACGCGACACCTGCGCGTCTAAAATTTTTGCGCACAGACCGCGCTGAAACCACGGCGATCAATGACATCGTAAAACGGCTTGCGATGGCGGAGCCTTTTGTGCGGTTCGAGTTGCGCGATGTAAGTGGCGATGCCCCTCGCACCACGTTTCGGGCCGAAGCCGAAAATGGCGATATGTTTGATGCCTTGCATGGTCGATTGGCGACGGTGTTGGGCCGCGAATTTGCGGATAATTCTCTTAAGATTGATGCGCTGCGTGAAGGTTTGCATTTGACGGGTTACGCTGCGCTGCCAACATATTCCCGCGGGTCAGCGGTACAGCAGTATCTGTTCGTCAACGGACGACCTGTTCGGGACAAGCTACTGGTTGGTGCGTTGCGCGGTGCGTATTTCGATTTCCTTAGCCGTGACCGCCATCCGGCGGCTGCGCTGTTCTTGGATTGTGACCCAACACTTGTGGACGTCAACGTGCATCCAGCAAAATCCGAGGTTCGCTTTCGTGATCCCGGTTTGGCGCGTGGATTGATTGTATCGGCCTTGCGTCATGCGCTGGCCGAAGCGGGGCACCGGGCATCGACGACGGTTGCTGGTGCAACTTTGGGTGCTATGACGCCGGAACCAACTGGCGCGTCGCGTGTTTATCAGATGGACCGTCCTTCTATGGGGACGCGTACTGCCTCGTATCAATCGCAAGCGCCGGGCTTTGCTGAGATGAAACAGGCCTATAGCGGTCAGGTGGTCGAACCAGAACATGTAGGTGACACCCTAGCTGATGATTTGCCATTGGGCACGGCACGTGGTCAAGTGCACGAGAATTACATCATTGCGCAGACTGCGTCGGGCATGGTGATCGTAGACCAACATGCGGCGCACGAACGATTGGTTTATGAGAAGCTTAAGAACCAAATGGCTGAAAGCGGTGTCGCGGCGCAGGCGTTGTTGATCCCTGAAATTGTTGAACTGTCTGATGGCGATTGCGCCCGCTTGCTTGAAGTCGCTGATGAACTATCCCGCTTTGGTTTAGGTATTGAACCCTTTGGCGGTGGTGCAATTGCAGTGCGTGAAACTCCCGCGATTTTAGGCGAAGTGAACGCACGTGCTATGATCTTTGATATCTTGGATGAATTGGCAGATCAGGGCAGCTCGAACATCGTACAAGCCAAAGTCGAAGCAATCCTTAGTCGCGTGGCCTGTCATGGATCAATTCGATCTGGTCGATGGATGCGGGCCGAAGAGATGAACGCGTTGTTGCGCGAAATGGAAGCAACCCCGCATTCGGGCCAATGCAATCATGGGCGTCCTACTTATGTTGAACTAAAGCTGGCAGATATCGAGCGATTGTTTGGGCGCACGTGATTGAAGTTGGTGGTGTTGTCGTCACGCTTAATGCGTTGGGCTTAGGATTGGCTGGTGTTGCTGTGGCTCTGGTTCTGACCGTGGTTTTTTTATTGATCGCTTCGGCTCGTGCCGCCCGTCGCTCTGCAGACGCCAGTAATCTGTTGTCGCAGAACATGAATGTGCTGGGACACAACGTGCAGCAACTAAGTTTGGGGCAGGCTCAATTGCAGGGCGGGTTGCAAACCGTGTCGGATACCCAAGTGAATGCTCAGGCCCAAATCAACCACACGATGGAAGTCCGACTGGCCGCCGTTCAACAACAAATGCAGGACCGTCTGGCCGAGAACGCAATGCGCTCGCAACGCTCTATGACAGAGATGCAGGAGCGGATGAAGGAAACACTAAACGGATCATCAAAACAGACCACGGTCAGTTTGTCTCAGTTGCAGGAACGGCTGGCATCAATAGACAAAGCGCAGGATAATATCACAAAACTATCGGGGGATGTTTTGTCTTTGCAAGACATCCTTAGCAACAAACAAACCCGTGGTGCGTTTGGCGAAATCCAACTGACGGATATCGTGGGCAAGGCTTTACCCAAGGACAGTTTTAAGCTGCAAGCTACGTTGAGTAACGGCAAACGTGCGGACTGCCTGATCGCCTTGCCCAACCCCCCTGGTCCAATTGTCATCGACAGTAAGTTTCCGTTGGAAGCCTACGAGGCCCTGCGCCGTGCTAAGACTGATTGGGAGGTGACTGAGGCGGGCAGAGCGATGCGAGTTTCAGTTAAGAAACATATTAGGGACATCAGTGAAAAGTATATAATCGAGGGTGAAACTGCAGACGGTGCCTTGATGTTTCTACCATCCGAGGCGGTCTATGCAGAACTTCATGCGAATTTCCCAGAGTTGGTGCGTGAAGGTTTTGACCACCGCGTTTGGATCGTATCACCCACAACCTGTATGGCGACTTTGAACACGATGCGTGCAATCCTAAAGGATGCGCGGATGCGCGAGCAGGCGGGCGCCATTCGCGCAACTTTGAAAAACCTGCACCGTGATGTAGAATTGGTTGTCGATCGGGTGGATAAATTGAACACTCATTTTGGGCAAGCGCGCAAAGACTTGGACGGTATCAGCACTGCGGCAGAACGTGCTGGAAAACGCGCTGCGCGGTTGGACAACTTCGATTTTGAAGAGCTTACGCCAGAGGAACAGGGGAATGTTGTTCCGCTGGCGAAGCCTGAAATTTAGAACTCGCTAGCTTGTTCGGACAGGGTTTTCATCAAGCTGATGTAGGGGTTTGGTCCGTGGCTGATCCGGGCAACACCAAGGGTCGCAAGATCTTCGATTGGTGTACTTCTCATCCGCATTATATTAACAGGTAGAGGGCTGCGCTCACATACAGTTTTGATGAATTCAGGTGTGGCAAGGCCTGGAACAAACAATCCATCAGCCCCAACATCTGCATATGCTTTTGCCCGCTCAATAAGCGCATCTATAAGGGCACCATGGGTCTCTGGCTTTGAGCCATCGAACATCAGATCGCACCGCGCATTGATGAAAAGGTTGTCGCTTGCAGAACGCAAAACTTCGATCCGTTCGCATTGCGTGTCTATGTCGCGCAGCCCTGATCCACCTATGATGCGGTCTTCAAAATTAATCCCAACAATGCCCAACTTAAGCAAGCTGTCGATGTTTTTGCGTAAGCTTAGGAGGTTGTCTGCGAACCCTGTTTCAAAATCGACCGTAACGGGTAAGTCCACGGCTTTAACAATCTGTTCAACAGAATCAGTGAAGCGCGAAAAGGGCATTTTTTCGCCATCGTCATACCCTTGCGCGCGGGCCATAGCCCAACTGCCTGTTGCAATTGCGGCGGGTTTGGTTCCAGCGACTGCAACCGCACTCCCGGTGTCCCAAATATTATAAAGAACTAGTGGATCACCTGGGATGTGAAAGGATTTGAAATCATTGTTCATCTGTACTGCCTTTCAAGATCGATCAATTTACGTTTACGCCACAAGCCACCACCATAACCAGTCAAGTTTCCGTCTGCCCCAATGATACGGTGACAGGGGATGAGAATGGCAATCTGGTTGGCACCATTTGCACGTGCCACTGCGCGTGTTGCTGTGGGATGGTTCATCTGCTCTGCCAGTGTGGCATAGGTTTGGATATGCCCCGCTGGAATTTTTTGTAAAGTGTGCCAAACGGACTTGGTAAAAGGGGTGCCATGTAAAGCCAATGGCGTTTGGAATGACGGGCATTTGCCCGCAAAATATGCCTGCAATTCAGTCTTGACCTGCTCAAGCGGTGCGGTGCTGCCAAACCCAATTCCGCCAGCTGCCTTTTGAAGTCGTGCCAATTCAGCAGGCAATGCTTTGCGATCCGCGAATTCCAGCAAATGGAGATGCGTGTTATCGGTGACGGCTATCATCGGCCCCAAGTCTGTTTGGAACCAATCGGCACGGAGCAGTGCGTCATCTGAAAAGGCACTTGGTTTGATACCAATCATCTTAGCAAATGCAGCCCGAAAGGCTGATGCACTTTCAAACCCAGCTTCAAGCTGTGCATCAATGACCTGTCCCCCGCTGGCGAGGGTGGTAAAGCCAGCCTGCAATCGACGTGCCCGCGCGAGATCAAGGAATGTAGTCCCAAACGTACGTTTGAAGGCGCGCCGGATTGTTGATGGGTCATAGCCAAGATTGCTGACTTGGGTTTCAGACCAGCGATGTGTTGGGTCTTTGTCCAACCTTGTTAATAAATCACGAACTGCGGGGTCATCGGGTATCATGGAATGCATCGGATGGCATCGTTTACAGGGGCGAAACCCAGCATCAATGCTCGCTGTTGGTGTGGTGTAAAAGGTGCAGTTTTCGCGCTTTGGTTTTCGGGCAGGACACGTAAACCTGCAGAAAACGCCAGTTGAACGAACGCCAACAAATGCGTGCCCATCAAAAGTGGGATCACGGTTCAGCAAAGCGGTGTAAAGGGTGTCATCATCTGGGAGATTGAAAAGCATGACTGTAGTTTAGCAACTCTGGCAGAGATCTGCTGATGGAAAACGGGCGTTTATCAAAATAGAGTCGAATAAAATACAGAGTGAACAAATCTCTCCCTGTATTTGCTTTTTTTAGATGCGGATGAAGTTTTGGATGATACGTGGCAAAAGCCCTTTGAATTTCAGTGGGGCATCCGTAACGGCGAGGCAAATACAATCCTCGTGAATGTCCGCAACTGGCGTATGCTCAAGATCACTGCCGGCAACTTCGACATCACCACGCGCAAAATAGTCGTCTTCATCCTGAAATGCACCCTGCAAAACCATCGTCATCTCCATGCCGTGGTGTCCATGATCTGGCATTGCAGATCCAGCGGGGATAAACAAAAGTCGGGCGCTTGCTTGCTTGGAGGTGGGTAAGATCGCCTGTTTAACACCCATCCCAATGGAACGCCATTTGATCGCCGCCAAATCGCCCCCAACGTAATCTTGGAGTGGGGTCGGTAGCACGCCAATCGTTTTGGATGGTGCCGAAATACTGTCAGTCGGACCGGCTGCAATCATCGCCATTGTCGCAGCAAGGCTGCCTTCATCCATTGCAGCAGATGGTGTTTTCGATCGCTCCATCAATGCCCCTCCGACAGCGTCACAGGCCGCCAATTGAGCCCGACATGCGTCACAAAGGGAAATGTGCGTTGCAACCATAAGGTTGAACGCTTCAGGCAACGAACCTGCGGAATAACCCATCAAGATTTCATCCGTCAGGTGGTGTTTGATATCTGTGCTCATCATACGGTTCATTTCATTTGTTGACGCAAGCGTTCGAGCGCCAACCTAATTCGCGATTTGATCGTGCCAAGAGGCAGACCGGTTTCTTTAGCGATTTCGCTATGGGACATGTCCCCGAAATACGCTTGTTCTATCAATTCTCGTTGTGCTGCGGGCAAAGCGGTTAAAGCTTGGCCAAGTATTTGTGTTTCTTGCTGCAACGCCAAAACATCTGCCTGATCGGGTTCTGCTTCTGGCCCCCAAGTTAGGTCCTCTGGTTCTGGTCGGCGCTGTTTACGCAGGATGTCGATGCGGCGGTTGCGTGCTATGGTAAAAATCCACGTCGCAACAGAAGCTCTCGTAGGGTCAAATAAATGGGCTTTGTGCCAGAGCGTTGCCATGACCTCTTGTGCGCATTCCTCTGCCATTGATCCATCGGCTCCTGATTTGATCAAGAAGCCTTTCACGCGTGGTGCGAAATGCGCGTAAAGATCAGCAAATGCCGCCTTGTCAGCGTTGTCACGAATGCGGTGCACTTCAGTGATCCATAAGTTTCGTTTTTTATCGTTTGTCACGCGTTCAACATTTGCAGTCGCCCTTACGGAAACTGCCCCTTGACGTTTACCCGGAGTGTTTACCGGTATTGCAGTATGTAAACCCGCTAACATACCAAGTATACGGTAGGAAATGGTTGCTGGATCAATTTTATTTTGTAACTTTAACATCCGTTTTGGTTTGCTAAGCGTATATCTGTTTAAAAGCGATCCAGATAGGACAAGAAATTAATGCCTTTTGAACAATCAAATAATCAGGCGCAAAAGGTTGCAGTCATCGGCGGTGGCATTTCTGGCATGGGTGCAGCGTATAAGTTAAGTAAACACATGAAGGTCACTTTGTTTGAGGCTGAACCACGATTAGGTGGTCATGCACGAACAAAAATGGCCGGCAAACGTGGTGATCAGCCTGTCGATACGGGATTTATCGTATTTAACTATGCAAATTACCCACACATGGCGTCGCTGTTTGACGAATTGGACGTTCCAGTCGTGAAATCTAATATGAGTTTTGGGGCGTCTATTGGTGGCGGTCGTTTGGAGTATGGCTTGGCCAGCTTGGATGCACTGTTTGCCCAACGCATGAATGCTGTGAACCCAAAGTTTCTTGGCATGGTGCGCGATATTATGCGTTTTAACAAAAACGCACTTCGGTTGGCAGAGGATCGCAGTCTGACCACAGCGCAATTCTTGGACAAACTTGGCACTGGGAATTGGTTCCGTGATTATTACCTACTGCCATTGTCCGGCGCGATCTGGTCGACGCCAACGCAAAAGATCATGGATTTTCCTGCACACGCAATGATCCAATTTTTTGAAAACCACGCCTTGCTCAACACCACCGGTCAACATCAGTGGTACACAGTTGACGGTGGGTCGATCGAATATGTGCGCAGGCTTGAGGCGGCGATGATCGGTCGTCAAGTGAACGTTCGGTTGAAAGCGCCAGTGCAATCCGTGCGCCGCATCGCTGGTGGAGTAGAGGTCAAAACGCATGGCGGTGAGTGGGAAACCTTTGATCAAGTGATCTTCGGCACCCATTCGGATGATACGTTATCGTTACTTGCCGATCCAAGTGATGCAGAGCGTGGTGCATTAGGGGCCATCGCTTATCAACCAAACGAAATCACGCTTCATTCCGACGAGAGTATTATGCCCAAACGGCGCCAAACGTGGTCGTCATGGGTCTACACCGAGGACTCAAAGGTGGATCGGGATCAAATCGACCTGACCTATTGGATGAACTCGTTGCAACCCATCCCAATGGATGATCCTCATTTTGTGACGCTGAACACGAAACGAACAATTCGCGAAGAACTGATTTACGATCAAGTTACGCTGCGCCACCCAGTTTATGATCTGGCCGCCCTTGCTGCACAGGAAAAAGTGCGGGCTATGAATGGGGCCAACAATACATGGTTCACTGGCGCATGGCTTAGGCATGGGTTTCACGAGGATGGGCTTGATAGCGCCGTAAATGTAGCAAATGCGATATTGCGCACGCCAACTCAAAGCATAGCTGCTGCGTGATCCGTTCTGTTGATCATATTAAAGGGATGACCTTTCATGGTCGCAAGGGCGATGTGCAAAATGCATTCCGTTATTCGATTGACTACGTTTTGGTGGATGCTGAAGCGCCTGTATATACTCCCAGTCTTTTCGCGCGGAATGGGCGTGGTCTTACGTCGCTGAACGATAAGGATCACGGTGGCAGGCCAAAGCATGGACAAGGTGCAGCGTGGGTTCGTGAGGTTTTGACAGCCTACAGGGTTGATGGCGTTGCAAGAATTGAATTGCTCGCGCAGCCAACAGTGCTGGGTCATGTGTTTAACCCGGTTAGCTTTTGGCTTTGCCGCAGGGGTTCTGATGACGCTTTGGTAGCTGTTATCGCCGAGGTATCTAACACGTTTGGAGATCGTCATTCCTATTTGGTTCATCACGGAGACATGCGCCCGATCTTGGCTTCGGATCGATTGAAGGCCCAAAAGCTAATGCATGTTTCGCCCTTCCAACCTGTTGAGGGCGGGTATGAATTCCGGTTTGATATTCGCGAGGATCGGATTGGTGTGTGGATTGATTACAGCCAAGGTGAAGGTGGCGTGATTGCGACCCTCACGGGTAAACGGGTGCCGCTTAGCAATCGAGCTATCATTCACATGTTAATGCGTCGGCCATTTGGATCACGCCGCGTGCTTGGTTTGATTCATTGGCAGGCGCTTAAACTTTGGTGGAAAAAAGCCCGTTTCCGTTCATGTCCAGAAGCACCGTCACAAGATGTCTCGCGCGGATGAATGCTGTAGCCGTTCAAGAAGGTGAAGCGAAGGGTAAGAATCTGTCGTCTTACGCTGTGTTTGCTGCGTTGTTATCTGCTGCAGGTTTACCAATATACATCCACGCACCAAAATACTTTGTGGATGAGTATGGGGTTTCACTGGTTGCACTTGGCACCATGTTATTCGCATTGCGCTTGTTGGACGTCGTGCAAGATCCATTGTTTGGCCGCTGGTCTGCGCAGTTGGGTAAACACCGTGGGACAGCGGTTTCCATTGCCTGTTTTGTTATCGCTGTAGGGATGCTGGGTTTATTTGCAGTCCCACCGATGTTGCCGCCGCTTGTCTGGTTCGGACTAACGTTAACATTGGTGTTTTCAGCGTTTTCATTTCTGACGATCAATTTTTACGCTCAGGGCGTGCATAAGGCGTCTCGCCTTGGCGCGTTCGGACATTTGCGCCTTGCCCGTTGGCGTGAGACCGGTGCGCTAATCGGGGTTTGTGTGGCCGCGATTGCGCCAGTGGTTTTGATGAATGTAATGAACGCCCCCTTTGTTGGTTTCGCAATTGGATTTGCCATCTTGGCATTGGTGTCGGCGATCCTCATGCGTGGGGAGTGGACCGCAAACTTGACGTCACAGCCTTCGGGCTTTGCTGTCGTGCTGGGCGACCCGATTGCCACGCGCCTTCTATTGATCGCGTTTGTGAATGCCGCCCCTGTTGCGGTGAGTTCAACGTTGTTCCTGTTCTATGTTGAATCGCGATTGATGGCTGGAGGAATGGAAGGCCCACTACTTTTGCTATTCTTTTTGTCTGCGGCTGTCTCAGCTCCAATTTGGGGTCGATTGGCTGAAGCGTATGGCGCAAAAAATGTGCTGATGATGGCAATGGGTTTGGCGATTTTTACATTTGGATTTGCCTGCTTTTTGGGCGCAGGGGACTGGATCGCATTTGCGTTTGTTTGCGTTGGATCAGGTGCTGCACTTGGTGCTGATTTGACCATTTTGCCAGCTTTGTTTGCTAAACGTATGGGGCAAATTTCGCCCAACGCGACCGAAGGTTTTGGACTTTGGTCCTTTGTCTCAAAACTTACGCTCGCTTTTGCAGCTGTTTTACTGATGCCGACTTTGCAGCGTGCTGGTTTCGAAAGTGGTTCTGTCGAAAATGTTGCAGGGGCTTTGTTCGTTTTGACAATCCTTTACGCCGCTGTCCCTTGCGTGCTCAAGGCACTGGCCTTGGTCTTGTTGGCCACCACCGAACTTAAGGAGAGCTAGAATAATGAGCGCGATTTTTTATATGTTGTGTGGTGCATTGCTGGTGTTGGTATTAAATTTTTTACGCATCCGTTATGCAACTTTTTTTGCCCAAAGTCCGCAGGACTATATGGGCGACAACATTGTTTTTGACCTGCGCCATCACCTTAATGGACCTATCGTTTGTGAGGGTGTGATTTACGGACCCTTCGGTCGCGTTAGCAGTCGTTTCGTTGGCGAGTTTGATTGTGAATGGACCGGAAATAAGGGCGTAATGAAAGAACAATTTAACTACGACGACGGCTCTGTGCAAAACCGTGAATGGAATTTAACCATAGGCGAGCATGGGGCAATCAAAGCCACCGCACCTGACGTCATTGGCGAAGGGATCGGTGTACAGGCTGGATCGTCAGTGCAGTTGAAATACCGCATCCGGATGCCTGAAAGCGCGGGTGGCCACATCCTGGATACCGTTGATTGGATGTATTTGGCACCCAACGGCAATATTGTAAACCGATCTCAATTCCGAAAATTCGGTTTTCAAGTGGCTGAATTGGTGGCAACTATGCGACCGGTAACGAGTAACATGAAGGACGTTGGGTGATGCAAATATGGCAAGGAAAACGCTATTGGTTGGTGGGTGCCAGCGATGGGTTGGGCGCAGCTTTAGCACAAGTGATGAGTCGCGCAGGGGCGGAAGTAATTGTCTCGGCCCGCTCAGAAGAAAAGCTTGCTAAAGTTGTTGAAGGACTTTCTGGAAAAGCCAGCTATCAAGTCATGGACATCGCAGACAATGACAGCGTTAAGTCGGCAGCCGAAGCGGTTGGTGATATCGATGGATTGGTCTTGTTGGCAGGTGTTTATTGGCCATTCGGAGCCAAAGAGTGGAACGCAGACCAAGCAACAGAAATGGCTGACATCAATTTTACAGGATTTATCCGTGTGCTGGGCCAGGTTGTTCCTCAAATGGTTGCCAAAGACAAAGGCCATATCGTTATCACGTCGAGCCTGACAGGGTTTCGGGGGCTTCCACGCTCGATCGGATATACCGCGTCAAAAGCCGCGACCATGTCATTGGCAGAATGCATGTACGCTGACTTGCGCAAGACAGGCGTCAAAGTGCAAGTTGCAAACCCTGGCTTTATCAAAACGCAGCTGACTGAGAAAAACGATTTTAAAATGCCATTCATTATGGAGCCCGAACTCGCAGCCCGCGAGATTTTTGAACACATGAACGATACGGTCTTCAAGAAGAGCTTTCCGGGGCTCTTCTCGTTGTTGTTCAGGGGCAGTCAGTTTTTACCTGATTGGCTTTATTATCGGATATTCAGTTAAGGCGCGGGATCAAGCCAGCTTACATAGTTTGGATGTGTTCCAAGTAGGTGACGTTTGCGCGGCCCCAAACATCTGCCGTTAAATCTTCCAGTTTCATAAGCGACGGTAGCAACTGTTTCGCGAAATCATCCGAACTTTCAGAGGGTAAAAGTGATGGCAAGTTGTCGATCGCGGTCACGTCTAATGGTGGAATGTCGTGGACGCGTAATGCGGGCTCATCCCATGTTGTTGTACGGTCATAAACCTTGACGGGTGAAAAGTCGCTGTCAGGGTCGCAGGCGATGTCACCAATAACTGTCAACGCGCGTGTGGCGGTCTTTGCCGAACTTGGCACAAAAACCGGCGTGCCGGGGCGTGCTAAGATGCAGTTAAAGAAAATGTTGTGCTCTAGAACCTCGGGAAATGGACCGCCGCTCGCGGTTTCAGCCATGTCCCATTTTGTTGTCGCCACGCCCATTTCTGCGCAAAGATCAGCCGCGCCCGTCCCAACCCTACCATTTGCACCGATCACCAAAGCTGTTGGAGAGGTCGCGCCAATCGCCGCGAATTCATCGCGCAGCTCTGCGATCAATTTGGATGCGTCTGAATGGGTGCGAACTGGGCCCGCCACTTCGCCACGTTGTTGTGCGGCCCAACATTTCAAGGCAACTGCCGCGCCAGCGTATCCAGCCCAATATCCAAATGCTGCAACCCGTCGCCCTGAGGGGTCGACAAGGTATTCCAGATCATAAAGCGATCCGCCGCCTGCGACAAACCGTTTCAACAACCTTTGGCCTGCTGGTTGCCCCTTGAAGGCGTGTCCAAAAAGGATGTGCTTGTGGGGCAGTGGTGTGCCGTCTTCTGGTAGCTCTTTTAACCCAAAAATAATTGCGTCGCGTGGGGCTGAGGGCCAGCTACTTTCAGGCGCAACATGACATCCTGCGTCGACATAATCTTGGATGGATATACAACGCGAAGGGCTTTCTTCAACAGTGATATTGACCCCTGCTTTGATCAAGGCGGCGGCCCCTTTTGGGGTCAAACCTACGCGTTCTTCGTTGTCGCGTTGTTCGGCGCGCACCCACAGATGTGTCATGTTAGAATTCCCAGCTCGCGGATCTTCTGAACTGAAGCGCGTGTTTCCATCAGCGCCATATGTGCGGTAATTTTCGGGTAGTTCGAAACGATTACGCTGTCCCCTGCAAGCCACGTGCAGATGTTAAACAGGTAGATGTCTGCAATCGAAATAGTATCGCCCAAAATGAATGGCCCTGTAAGGCATTCTTCTTCGATGTATTTGGCTGAGATTGCCATCGTTTCAGGCGCTTTCGCAGCCATGTCATCGATGCTGGATTGGTCATTCGCCCAACGAATACCGCGTACTCTGTGGGCATGATTTACGTGCATCGTTGAGGCGAGGTAAAACATGACGCTGCGCATTTTGACTGCCTGTAACGGGTTCGTTGGGACAAGGTTTTTTTCAGGGGCGAAGGTGGCGATCAATTCCAAAAGAGCGCCTGTTTCAGTCAAAGGTTGCCCTTCTACGATCAACGTGGGTACCCGTCCTTTTGGGTTTTTATCCAGATAACCGGCGCTCAACTGTTCGCCCTTGGCAAAATCAACCAGGGTCAACTCGTGTTCGATGTCTGCCTCTTGAAGGGCAATCGCAACAGCCATGGAAATTGTATTTGGTGTATAAAAAAGTTGCATAATTTGATCCTTTTAAACGTGGGTCTGAGCGTAGTGACGGTCCGGCGTTTCGAGGTGCGGAACGGCGTTGAACATGACGGGGGACCACGTGCCCCCAACAGGATACAAACGGTGCATCGAGCTGTTCATGATAGCTAGGGCCAGATTGGCCATCTTAGTTATGTCCAGATCAAGGTGTTGGCGCATGACCATCGAAATTAAGCCGCCTGATGTCACGACCAGTGCGGGTCCTTCACCTGCAGCGATATCTTCGATCACGCTGATCACACGGGCTTCAAATTCGGAAAATCTTTCGGGTGCGCCATCGATTTCATCTGCTTGCCATGCTGCAAAAACACGGGGGAGGTGGTGTACAAATTCTGATTGTTCTGATGGCATCGCAACGCCGTGTTCTTTTTCTAATGCGGCCGCCAGCGTGAAATACTCCAGCTCGTTTAAACGTGCATCACGCGTCGGCGTTAGCCCTGTTTCCATTCCGTCTGCAGTTTCTGCATGACGGCGTAGTGTCCCAGTATATAGCCTATGGTGTGGTTGGCCTGTCGACTTTAAATGCGCTCCGAGCCACTGCGCTTGTTGATGGCCAAGGGGGCTAAGTTGGTCATAGCTCGCCTCATCTTTTGCCTCGGAATTGGCTTGACCGTGTCGGATGAGGGTAATGTGGGACATCTGCGTTCCTTGTGCGGTTTCAAGATTGATAGGGGAGGGTCCGTCAGGTTGAAAGGGTTGGACGCTCCGCGGGGAGTTTATTTCGCAAAATGAACTTAGGCTTTGGGGCGTTGCACGGCATGTTCTTCGCTGCCTGTGGCGTAAATTCAGCTATGGGTGTCGTGATTGAGAGTCCCGATTTAACGCTTAACTTGATAAAGGTGGCGACAACATAGGGAGACGCACCATGTCTGACACAGTGAAATTCACGCTAGACGGCACCGAAGTAGAGGCCAAGGCAGGCTTAAGCATTTGGGAAGTGGCCAATGGTCGTGGATTAGTGATCCCTCATCTGTGTCACAAACCGGCCCCCGGCTATCGCCCTGATGGCAACTGCCGCGCCTGTATGGTCGAGATTGAAGGCGAACGTGTCTTAGCGGCCTCCTGCATCCGCGAACCATCCGAGGGCATGGTTGTTACAACCAATACCGCCCGCGCTGAAAATGCCCGCAAGATGGTTGTTGAGATGTTGGTGGCTGATTTGCCAGAGCGTGATGTTGCCCATGATAAATCCGCCCACATGTGGGACATGGCCGATCTGAATGGTGTGTCTGAAAGCCGCTTTCCCAAGTTGGAAGAGGGCCGCATTCCACTGTTGGATGACAGCCACGTTGCGATGTCCGTGAACTTGGATGCCTGTATCTCGTGTGGTCTGTGCGTACGTGCCTGCCGCGAGGTTCAGGTGAACGACGTGATTGGCATGTCGGGCCGCGGCCTTGATAGCTATCCGACCTTTGACATGGCTGACCCTATGGGTGAATCGTCCTGTGTGGCGTGCGGTGAATGTGTGCAAGCTTGCCCAACTGGTGCGTTGATGCCTGCCGCCGTGACGGCTGGTGATGGTGTTGGGGACAGCAAGGATTTTGACAGCGAAACGGAAAGCGTCTGCGCATTCTGCGGTGTCGGGTGCCAAATTTCGATCAAGGTCAAAGACGGCAAGGTTAAGTATGTCGATGGTATAAATGGTCCAGCTAACGAGGGTCGGTTGTGCGTTAAGGGCCGCTTTGGCTATGACTACATTCACCACAACCACCGGCTAACAAAGCCGCTGATACGTCGCGATGATGCGCCTGCAAAGGGTTTGAACGTCGATCCAGGTAATTGGGGCAATGTGTTCCGCGAGGCCACATGGGACGAAGCGTTAGATTTCGCAGCCAAGGGCTTGAAGGGCCGTGGCCGTGAAGTGGCTGGATTTGGTTCCGCCAAATGTACCAATGAAGAAGCCTACTTGTTTCAAAAATTTATCCGCGAAGGATTTAAGCACAACAATGTCGATCACTGTACGCGTTTGTGCCACGCATCATCCGTGACTGCGCTGATTGAAAACGTGGGTTCTGGTGCTGTGACAGCGACATTTAACGAGATCGAAAACGCTGACGTGGCGATTGTGATTGGGGCAAACCCCGTCGAAAACCACCCCGTTGCTGCGACCTATTTCAAACAGTTCACCAAACGTGGTGGAAAGCTGATTGTGATGGATCCGCGCGGCGTTGGTTTGCGCCGTTATGCAACAAATATGTTGCAGTTCCGCCCTGGTGCGGATGTGTCGATGCTGAACGCGATCATGCATGTGATCGTCGAGGAAGAGCTGTACGACAAGCAATATATCGAAACCTACACCGAGAATTGGGAAGCTGAAAAAGAGCACCTCAAGGATTTCTCACCAGAGAAGATGTCGAAGATTTGTGGTATTGAACCAGACGTTTTGCGCGAAGTGGCGCGGACTTATGCGGGTGCGAATGCCGCGATGATTTTCTGGGGGATGGGTGTCAGCCAACACATTCACGGTACTGACAACGCGCGTTGCTTGATCTCGCTGGCCTTGATGACGGGCCAAGTCGGGCGTCCGGGTTCCGGCCTGCACCCGTTGCGTGGTCAGAACAACGTGCAAGGTGCGTCTGATGCGGGCCTCGTTCCAATGTTCTTGCCTGATTATCAGTCGGTGACGGATGATGGTGTGCGCTCTGCCTTTACCGAGGTTTGGGGATCCGGTGACTTTTCAAACGAAAAGGGCCTGACCGTGACTGAGATCATGGATGCTGTCCACGACGGCGATATCAAAGCAATGTATGTCTTGGGTGAAAACCCTGCGATGTCTGATCCTGATGTTGAACATGCGCGGGACGCGTTGGCAAAGTTGGACCACTTGATTGTTCAGGACATCTTTATCACCGAAACGGCGAACTACGCTGATGTGATTTTGCCAGCTTCTGCGCTGTATGAAAAGTCCGGAACCGTTTCTAACACCAACCGTCAGGTTCAGATGGTGCGCCCCGCTGTGACCCCTCCAGGGGAGGCGAAGCAAGATTGGTGGATCGAGGTCGAGTTGGCTAAGCGCTGTGGTTTGGATTGGACTTATACTCATCCAAGCCAAGTGTTTGACGAGATGACGATAAATATGCGCAGCCTAGACAACATCACGTGGGATCGGTTGACGACCGAAGCGGTGACCTATCCGTCGCTTAGCCCAACAGACCCGGGACAAACGGTTGTGTTTGGGAATGGTTTCCCACGCGCCGATGGCCGTGCGAAGTTCACACCAGCCAGCGTGATTGCGCCGGATGATGTGCCTGACGCGGAATACCCGATGATCCTAACCACGGGCCGTCAGCTCGAACATTGGCACACAGGATCGATGACCCGCCGTGCCACTGTTTTGGATGGTTTGGAGCCTGAGGCGAATTGCTCGCTGCATCCTTCGACGCTTCGCAAACTTGGCGTTGAACCGGGCGGGCATGTTCGCTTGACGACCAAACGTGGGTCTATTGTGATTATGGCGCGAATGGACCGTGCTGTGGCCCCTGACATGGTGTTCTTGCCGTTTGCTTTTGTCGAAGCGGCCGCAAATATTCTGACAAACCCTGCGATTGATCCTTATGGCAAGATTCCAGAGTTCAAGTTTTCTGCGGTGAAAGTCGAAGCAGCACATGAGGCGATTGCTGCCGAATAGTAGTACGCGACAGACACCTTACCGCGACTAAAAAATTGAGTAAGGTGGGTCTTGGCCCACCTTTTTCTTTGGAGAACACGTTATGAATGTCGATGCAGAGCGGTTTTTACGCGATCTTGATGAATTGCGCACCATTGGTGCTGTCGCAACGGGTGTTGTTCGTCCAGCGTATTTCTCAAAAGATATTGAAGCACGGGCTTGGTTGGCTCAGAAAATGCGTGATGCCGGGCTAGCAATTCAATATGATCCGATGGGCAATCTATTTGGGTTGGTAGATGGGCCATCGTTACTTTTAGGTTCCCATACCGATACCCAACCAGAAGGCGGATGGTTGGATGGCGCGTTGGGCGTGATCGCAGCCCTTGAAATTGCACGCGCCTCGAAAGAGGCAGGTGGCCCCGCCATTTCGGTTGTATCGTTTCAAGATGAGGAAGGGCGATTTGGGGTCACAACGGGCAGTGCGGTGTGGTCTGGGCACGTTTCCTTGGAAGAGGCCGATGCACTGTGTGATCGTTCAGGCATATCGCTGGCGGATGCGCGTGCCTTAATGGCTGGCGTTGCAGATGGATTTGTCGATCCATCTCGTTTCACTGGTTTTATCGAAATGCACATCGAACAGGGCCCAGCCCTTGATGCCACTGGATTACAGATCGGAGTGGTTACTGATATTGTTGGCATCCGTGACATGACGATTACCTTTGAGGGGCAACAGAACCACGCTGGTACAACGCCAATGGGAATGCGGCGGGACGCGTTTCAGGCGGTGGCGCAATTCAACACGCTGCTGAATGATCGTCTACGAAATGTTGTGACGCCACAAACAGTTTGGACCATTGGGCATATCACTTTGCACCCTAATGCTTCGTCAATTGTTCCAGGACGTGCGCGGTTTTCTATGCAATGGCGGGACGGTGATGCAGACAGATTGGGACGAATGGAGGCGATCATCCGTACGACCGCCCATGAGGTTGCGGACAAAGGTGGGTTTGATCTGTGCATTGGCGAGATGCTGGGTTTGGAACCTGTTGCGATGGATACTCGATTGATTGCGGCGTTGTGGCAAGGCGCAGAAAAAGTGGCCCCAAATCGTTGGCAAATGATGCCATCGGGTGCGCTGCATGATGCGACGAATGTGGCCCGTTTGATGCCTGTAGCGATGTTGTTTGTACCATCAATTGACGGGATCAGTCATGCATTTGAGGAAGATACCAAACGCGAGGATTTGGTGGCTGGCCTAAATGTCCTAGCGGTTGCCGTCACAGCGATCTAGTTGCGTATGTAGCCACGGCTTTGTGCACGCAGGCGGTATTTGTCTGCTGCATGAGAGGCTTCGCGTAGGTTGCCATAGCAGGTGATCACCTCACGCGGTGCACCACCTTTGATACCCCATTCGCGCAAGACAGACACTTCGCTAAACAAATTCATCGCAATTTCCACACGGTAGAAATGCGGGCAAGCGGCGCGGCCAAGGCGATATAATACAACATCTAGCATATTGTGATTCTATCAGTGTTTTCTGCGAGGTGAAGAGATGATTTTCGAATGGTGTTATTTTTAGGAACAGCGACAGGATCCGTTTTTAACTCCAACTCACGTCACCCAGGAAAATATAGCCAGCCCCGTAAATCGTTTTGATCAACTGTGGGTTCTTGGGGTCTTCACGCAGTTTGGTGCGCAACCGCGAAATACGCACGTCCATCGCACGGTCGAAGCTTTCGTTTGCGACGCCACCTAAAGATTCTTGCATCTGCGTGCGGCTGATCAACCTTTTGGGGCTATTAAGGAATAGGCGCAAAACTTCACCCTCAGCATGTGAGAAAGGCGTCGTTTCGCCGGTTTCGTCCACCAACATGTAGGCGTCAAACTGTGCGGTCCAGCCGTTGAATTTCGCCGTGTTGTTAGATTGCGCGACCGGTTTGTTGCTGCGCAGTCGGGCGCGGACACGTGCGACGACCTCGGCGGGGTCAAACGGTTTGATGATGTAATCGTCTGCCCCAAGTTCAAGGCCCGTTACACGATCTTGAACCTGTGCACGTCCCGAAATGATGATCACAGAGGCCCCTTGCTCTAAAGCCAAGCGATGCACAACCGTCAGCCCATCGGTGTCAGGTAAGGACAGATCGACCAAGCAAACGTCGGGGGTATGGGTCTTTAACGCGGCCTCGAATTCGCGGGCGCGCCCAAAACTCAGCGTGCGGAAGCCAGCATCCTCCAATGCGTCAGCCAGCATTGTGCGAATGGCAGGTTCATCGTCAAGGATGGTTACAAGCGGCGCGGTCATTGTGGCACCTTCGGTTTGAGGACGTTTGCAAGATCACTCAATGTGAATGGCTTGGATAACACAGTTGTCGCGGCTTGGCCCGCTTGGTGCAATGGATCATTTGGGGGTAGTGATGTCATCAAAACAACCGGTATTTTGTTCTTATTGATGCGTTTAAGCAGGTCTAACCCAGTCCCCTCACCGCTCAACCGAATATCGGAAAGTATCAGGGCAATATCGGGCAGATCGGCAATCAACGCAGTTGCTTCATCTGCTGATGTGGCTTCGATCACACTGTGGCCCATGTCGATCAGCATGTCTCGGTAAAGGGCCCGTAAGTCGTCATTGTCTTCGACCAGCAGCGCCAGTCCGTCAGTGATTGTGGGGCAAAGCCGTAAAGGTAATCGTAGCCGGACAGAGGCCCCGCTTTTGGGTGTATTTTGCAACCTTAAATCACCGCCAGCTAGTTTTGTGATGTCGTACACCATCGGAAGGCCAAGGCCTGATCCTTCGCTGCCCTTTGTAGTGAAAAACGGATCGCATCCATGTTCCAATGCGTCCGGCGAAAACCCAGTACCAGTGTCGTTCACTGTAAATTCGATCCACGTGTTGTGGACGGATTTTGCTATAAGCGTGATCTCCCCGTTGGACCCGCAAGCGTCGCGTGCATTCAAGATAAGGTTTAATAGAGCGTCTTGGATCGCACCTTGATCCAGTAAAACAGATGCATCGGGTGTGTGATCAACGACTGTGAACTTTACGTTTTCAGGCAAAGATGGCGCTGCAAGGGTTTCGATGTCGCGCAGCAAAATATGTAAGTCAGTTGCACGGGGGCGTTGCACACGCTGGGCCGTTATCTCGGCGATACTGCCTAACAATTCACCGCCGCGTTTTGCTGCATTTAATGTTCCATCAACAAGTGGTTTGGCGGTGGTTGGAAGCTCAGTAAGATTTGCTAATTTGGATTGCATGCCTAAAATTATGGTCAACAAATTGGAAAAATCGTGCGCCAAGCCAGATGTCATTTGCGCGGCAAGTTCACGTTTGCGGGTTTGTTGCAAAGCGACGCGGGCTTGGGTTTCTTGGGTTACGTCCATGGACAATATGTAGACACCGCCACGCGTATCGGGGGTAAAGGCCACGCGAATGCGGTGGGCGCTGTTTGCGTCCGTGAACTCCATAACTGGGTTTTCACCAGCAAAGGCACCTTGAAGCGCAGCTTTGATTTTCTCGTAAGCTTTAGATCCCAGAGCCTCAGAAATATGCATGCCAACGATATTGTTAGGACGACCCGCAAGGATCATGCTGAGTTGTCGGTTGGAATATGTATAGTGCCCTGTTTCATCAATATGCGCTATGTGTGCTGGCATCATTTCGGTCGTAAGGCGGGTGCGCGCTTCTACTTCTGTGAGGTGCCGTTTGGCTTCGCCAAGGGCGGAAACAGTTGCGGCAAGGGCGCGGTTGGTGCTGGCCAGTTCTTCGGCGTGTCCGAGGACTTGATCGGTCAGTTCTTCAGAGCGGGCGCGTAGCAGAGTTTCTTGTTTCTTCGTGCTAGTGATGTCGGTGTAAACTGTAATCCAGCCACCTTGGGGCAGGGGGGAACCCTCAACAGAGATAGTACTGCCATTTGCGCGTTTTCTCTCCACGTAGTGTGGTTCAAATGCGCGGGCGACTTCTGTGCGTTCTGTGACAAAGGCTTCAAGGTCCGAGACTTCGCCATATTCTCCCCGTGCGGCCAAATGGCGAATAGTATCTTCGAACGGAGCACCGGGCGCGACCAGATGGTCAGGAAGGTTGAACATATCTTGGAACGGTGCGTTGCAGACAGCAAGCCGCAGGTCACTATCATAGATCGTGAGGGCCTGACCAATTAGGTTCAGGCCTGCAGCGGTCAAAGTATGTGTGGCAGCACGGTTGAGCGTCACAATGATATCCCTTTTGATCCATCGGGTATTTGTACTTTGAAGCCGCCGTTGGGCCAATTTCAAGCGCTCATCTGATCTTGTTACAATTCGTTAGGTTTGTGAAAACTTCAAGAAAAAGTTGACCGCGACAGTAAAGCAAGCATCTTTGGGTGACATAGAATCGCCTGAGCGATCGTGGCTGGTAGCATTTGCTATCAGTTAGGGAGGAAATAACATTGTCGAACACGCTTGATGGGGCTGGTGGACTTACGTCTGTACCGGCGCTTTTGCACCGCAACGTGGCTCAGTTCGGGTCTGCACCTGCGTATCGTGAAAAAGAATTTGGTATCTGGCAAAGCTGGACATGGGCACAAACCAATGACGAGATTGAAGCTTTGGCTTTGGGCTTTCTGGACATGGGTGTGGCTGAGGGTGATTTTATTGCCGTAATTGGTCGCAATCGTCCTTATTTGTATTGGTCTATGATGGCTGCGCAGATGGTGGGTGCTGTTCCGGTTCCCCTGTACCAAGATGCGTCGGCTGACGAGATGGCCTATACAATGACCCACTGTGGTGCGCGTTTTGTGATCGCTGGCGATCAGGAACAAGTCGACAAGGTCATGGAAATTCAAGACCAGCTCACGGAATTCGAGGCAATGATTTACCTTGATCCACGAGGGTTGCGTAAATACGACCACTCGAAATTGACGCAATATAGCGCAGTCCAAGATGCGGGTCGCGCCAATCGCGCGAAACTCGAACCTGAGATGAAGGCGCGGATTGCAAAGCTGGATTACGATAGCACGTGTGTGATGCTTTATACGTCGGGAACCACGGGCAAGCCGAAAGGCGTTGTGCTGTCCAACCGCAATGTCATTGAGACGGCCAAGTCTTCGTCGCAGTTTGATGATCTGCGTCAAACTGATGACATTCTTGCTTATCTTCCAATGGCTTGGGTCGGAGATTTTATCTTTTCCGTAGGTCAGGCGCTGTGGTGTGGTTTCTGTACCAATTGCCCTGAAAGCGCTGAAACGATGCATACGGACCTGCGTGAAATTGGCCCGACCTATTACTTTGCCCCACCACGGGTTTTTGAAAACCAGCTGACCAATGTGATGATCCGCATGGAAGATGCGAGCCCGTTTAAGAAGCGTTTGTTCGATTATTTCATGGGCGTCGCTCGCAAGGTCGGACCGTCGATTTTGGACGGAAACCCTGTCAGCTTGATTGATCGAATTAAGTACAATATCGGCGAAATGGCGATCTATGGACCTCTGAAAAATACACTTGGGTTTAGCCGTGTTCGCGTTGGCTATACGGCTGGAGAAGCGATTGGGCCGGAAATTTTCGACTTCTACCGCTCGCTTGGGATTAACCTTAAACAGCTATACGGCCAGACCGAAGCAACTGTGTTTATCACAGCGCAACCGGACGGCGAGGTTCGATCCGATACCGTTGGCGTTACGTGTCCTGGTGTTGAGTTGAAAATCGCAGAAAATGGCGAAGTCTATTACCGCAGTCCTGGTGTTTTTGTGGAGTATTACAAGAACCCTGAAAGCACCGCAGACACCAAAGATGCTGACGGTTGGGTTGCTACAGGTGACGCGGGCTTTATCGAAGAAAGTAGTGGCCATTTGCGTATTATTGACCGTGCCAAAGATGTTGGACAGACGGCCAATGGCCAAATGTTTGCGCCTAAGTACGTTGAAAATAAACTGAAATTCTTCCCCAACATTCTAGAGACCGTGGTTTTTGGAAACGGGCGTCCGTATTGCACGGCATTTGTGAATATTGATCTGACGGCTGTTGGGAACTGGGCGGAACGCAATAACATCGCCTATGCATCCTACCAAGAATTAGCAGGACACCCCGATGTTTTGGCAACCATTCAGTCCCACGTGGAAGAGGTTAATACCTCTGTCGCGCAGGACGAGATGCTGTCTGATTGTCAGATTCACCGTTTTGTTGTGCTGCATAAACAGTTGGATGCAGATGACGGCGAATTGACCCGTACACAAAAAGTGCGCCGTCGTATTATCGAGGAAAAGTTCTCAGATATTATTAACGCCATGTACGATGGGTCGGACACGATTTCGACCACCACAGAAGTGACGTACGAGGATGGGCGCAAAGGCGCGATTTCAGCAACATTGGATATTCGGGATGCTGCGGTTCAGGCCGTGACGGCACAGATGGCGGCAGAATGATGAACAAGGGATATTTTGATGCTTGATCAATCCGATGGATATGTAACAGCGGACGGTCGTCAGATCGGCCCTGTTGTCATGGAGATGAAGAATATTACCCTTAGATTTGGGGGTGTTGAGGCGATTAAAGATATTTCGTTCGACATCCGCGAGGGTGAAGTTCGTGCGATCATTGGCCCGAACGGCGCCGGTAAATCGTCAATGCTAAATGTCATTTCAGGTTTCTATGTTCCTCAAGATGGACAGGTTTTGTACAAGGGTGTGCTGCGCCCGCCAATGCGTCCTTATCAGGTGGCTCAGCAGGGCATTGCCCGTACGTTCCAAAACATCGCCCTTTTCGAAGGTATGAGCGTTTTGGACAACGTGATGACGGGCCGTTTGACCCACATGAAGACGGGCATGTTTGCCCAAGCTTTGTGGAAAGGCCGTGCAGAGAAAGAAGAGACCGAAAACCGTGAAGTCGCTGAAAGAATTATCGATTTCTTGGAAATTCAGGCTATTCGCAAGACCCCAGTTGCCCGCTTGCCTTATGGATTGAAGAAGCGCGTCGAGCTGGCGCGCGCCTTGGCGGCGGAGCCTTCACTGCTGTTGTTGGACGAACCGATGGCGGGAATGAACGTTGAGGAAAAAGAGGACATGAGCCGCTTTATCCTGTCCATGAACGATGAATTTGGCACGACAATTGCGCTGATCGAACACGACATGGGCGTGGTCATGGATCTGTCGGATCGCGTTGTTGTTATGGATTATGGCAAGAAAATTGGTGATGGCACACCTGATGAAGTGCGCAACAACCAAGCGGTGATTGATGCGTATCTGGGTGTGGCCCACGATGAATAAGACGGTCCAAATACAGGATCGGTATCGCGTCGGTAATACGTCGGTATTACGTCGGTGCGCGGCGCTCGGTCCGTTTTTGGCTTGTTTACTGGCGGGCTCCGTTCACGCGGGCGCTTGGGAAGAGTTTGAAGCGCGGTGCCTAGACCCGTACGAGAATTTGGCACAGGCTGTTTTCGACGATTTGACCCCAGTTGAGGTGTTGAAGCCCCATGTTAACGTATCACTTCACGGCAGTCATTTTGCGTTAGAAGATGGTGCGGTTTTGACGTCTGATCCGGCCCCATTGATGAGCGGCGAAAGACTGTGCGCTGTATACGGTCGGGCGCAATCGGATGATGCGCAAGTTTGGATTGCCAAAAAGCTAGCAGAAAAATCTTACGAATTAGAAGGCCGGACCGAAGATGGGTCTTTTATCGCGCTCACCAATCTATGGATTGAGCCAAAGTTAAATGTGTCTGTCGAGTTCGAACAGGGTGGCGCGTATGTCGTTTACCAGATTGTGGAGACTGACCTTGAAAGTTAATATGAGAGGGGCACGAAATGCCTACTGATCTGCTCTACGGGGCCGAAGTTGTCCTTAACGGTTTGATGGCAGGGGTGCTTTACGCCTTGGTCGCGTTGGGCTTTGTCTTGATCTACAAAGCGTCGGGCATTTTCAACTTTGCCCAAGGTGTTATGGCGCTGTTTGCCGCCCTGACCCTTGTTGGGATTATGGAAGGTCAGGTGCCATTTTCCCACCTGATCAATGCTGCCTTTGGCACTGATATCCATCACTTTGGCTGGCACGTTCCAGCCTTGGCCGCGATCCTGATGACGATACTTGTGATGATAGGGTTTGCCTTTCTTGTGCAGCGATTTGTATTCCGCCATTTGGTGGGGCAAGAACCGATCATCCTGTTTATGGCGACCATTGGATTGGCCTATTTCCTTGAAGGAATTGGCGATTTGATGTGGGGGTCCGAGATTAAGAAGCTGGCCGTTGGCCTGCCTCAAGGGGGTAGCCTTTGGGTTGAAGAGAAAACCCAATGGTTGGGCTTTGGCAACGTAGAGTTCTACGGTTTCTTTATCGACAAACTGGATATGGTGGCCACGGTTATTGCTGTCATCCTGGTTTTGGCGCTGGTTGCCTTTAGCCAATACACCAAACAGGGACGTGCGATGCGTGCGGTCGCTGATGACCATCAGGCCGCGTTGTCGGTGGGCGTATCGCTGAACTATATCTGGATACTTGTCTGGTCTTTGGCGGGTTTTGTAGCGCTTGTTGCTGGGATCATGTGGGGCGCAAAATCTGGCGTTCAGTTCTCGTTGTCTTTGATCGCTCTGAAGGCGTTGCCGGTTTTGATGTTGGGTGGTTTCACCTCGATCCCCGGTGCCATCGTGGGTGGCTTGATCATCGGCGTTGGCGAAAAACTGTTTGAATTCTCGTTTGGCCCGATGTTGGGTGGTGCGACGGAAAACTGGTTTGCCTATGTGCTGGCACTGATCTTTTTGGTGTTCCGTCCGCAGGGCCTGTTTGGGGAGAAGATCATTGAACGTGTTTGATCAATCCAACGCAATGAACAGCTTAATCGTGAACGCGGCAAGTATTGTGATCCCTAATGTGGACGCCATGCCAATGTTGCCCGTGACGGCCCACGTGAATGTACTGCACAGCGCAGCACCAACGACCCAAAGCAAAAGTGTGTCCCAAAGGGTCGCAGTGGGCTTGGCGGGTGTTGCCTCGAATGGTTCGGTTTCGAACGCATCTGGTATGTCATCAAAAAGCGCGGCTTTTTGGTCCGTGAATTCGGACTTTGACAACGCCCCGCTGTCCCGCTTGGCCTCTAGCAACCGCAGTTTGATGAATATGGCAGACATTGATCCCACTCCGATTTCCCACACTGAATGTGCACGGGGAAATGGGGCAGAATGTGGCGAAATGCTGAAATCTGAATTGGTGGTTAATTGCCGGTTCACTCATGAATATGGATCACACGACCTGATCCAAGGAGCGCACTAATGTTTTACCGTGAAGCTGGTGATTTCAGCGAGACATATCCGCAGGACAGTCAAACGTTTCCGATCAAATTTGATCGGTACCGTTACTATCTGGTCTTGGCGATCGCCATTTTTGTCATTCCGTTCATGATCAATGACTATTGGTTGAACGCAATCTTCTTGCCGTTCTTGATCTATGCGATTGCCGCGATTGGATTGAACATTTTGGTTGGTTATTGCGGTCAGGTGTCACTGGGCACGGGTGGATTTATGGCGGTGGGGGCGTATGCCTGTTACAAGTTGATGACGTCCTTTCCTGATGTAAGCATGTTGATCCATGTTTTGATTTCGGGCCTTATTACTGCTGGTGTTGGCGTGTTGTTTGGTCTGCCATCGTTACGGATCAAAGGTTTCTATTTAGCGGTTGCTACCTTAGCGGCGCAATTCTTTTTGGTATGGTTGTTCAACCGCGTGCCATGGTTTTACAATAATTCGGCTTCAGGCCAAATCTCGGCTCCAGAGCGGACGGTTTTTGGGATTGAGGTCACTGGCCCTAATACGGAAGCGTGGGCGACCTACCTGTTCTGTCTAGCGTTTGTCATCTTCAGTGCTGTGATCGCCCGTAATCTGACGCGTGGTTCGTTTGGCCGTAAGTGGATGGCCATTCGTGACATGGACATTGCCGCCGAGATCATTGGCGTGAACCCTTTGATGGCGAAGCTAAGTGCGTTTGCGGTCAGCTCGTTCTTTATCGGTATTTCAGGTGCGTTGTTCTTTGCAATCTATCTGGGTGCTGTCGAAGTTGGCGAGGTCTTTGGCATCACCAAGTCGTTCACTGTTCTGTTTATGATCATCATTGGCGGTCTGGGGTCGATCTTTGGATCGTTCGCGGGCGCAGCGTTTCTTGTGATCTTACCTGTGGTGTTGAAACTGGTCGGCGTTGATTGGTTGGGGTGGCCGACGGACATTGTGGCCCACTTGCAATTGATTATTGTTGGCGCGTTGATCATCATCTTTTTGATCGCAGAACCGCATGGCATTGCGCAACTGTGGCGCGTCGCCAAAGAGAAATTGAGATTGTGGCCGTTCCCGCACTAGGGGTCGGTTGCGAAGAAAAGGTGGGGTGAACCCCGCCATACGATCGCCGGAACATCCGGCAAATATCGAAAAATCCAAGGGAGGAAACCTCGATGAAGATGAAACTAACAACAATGGCAGTGGCCGCCGTAATGGCAGCTAGCCCTGTAATGGCGGACCTAGTGTTCCCATCACTTAGCTATCGTACTGGTCCTTATGCTGCTGGCGGTATTCCGTTCGCAGATGGTTATGCGGATTACATGAACTTGCTGAACGCCCGTGATGGCGGCATCGGCGGCGTTATGACAAGCGTGCCAGAATGCGAAACCGGCTATAACACTGAAAAAGGTGTTGAGTGCTACGAGTCTACAAAAGGCCAAGGCGCTTTGGTGTATCAACCATTGTCCACGGGCATCACATATCAGTTGATCCCAAAAGCCACGGCTGACGGCATTCCAATCCACTCCATGGGTTATGGCCGTACGTCTGCGGCAAACGGCGATGTGTTCAGCAACGTCTTTAACTACCCAGCAAACTACTGGAACGGTGCGTCTGGCGCGATCAACTATTTGATGGAGCAAGGCGACATTTCTGGTAAGAAAATCGCGCTTGTCTATCACAACTCTGCTTACGGCAAAGAGCCTATCCGCACGTTGGAAGAGCTGTCCAAAAAGCACGGTTTTGAACTGACATTACTGCCAGTTGATCACCCGGGCCAAGAGCAGAAATCACAGTGGTTGCAAATCCGTCGTGAGAAGCCTGACAATGTCATCATGTATGGCTGGGGCGTTATGAACCAAGTTGCGGTTCAAGAAGCTGCAAACATCCGTTACCCGATGGAAAACTTCATCGGTATCTGGTGGTCTGGTTCTGAAAACGACGTGCTGCCAGCGGGCGATGCGGCAAACGGCTACAAAGCGTTGACGTTCCACGGTGTTGGCGATGACTTCCCAGTCTTTGCAGACATTCAGAAGTACGTTGTAGATGCAGGCAACGCAGCCGGCGCTGGTGATCAAATCGGTACGGTTTTGTATAACCGCGGTTTGTATGCGGCGATGTTGGCAGCAGAAGCGGCTAAGACAGCACAAGAAATCCACGGCGTGGCACAGATCACTCCTGCGATGATGCGTGACGGAATGGAAGCGTTGGAAATTACAGAAGCGAAGATGGCGGCCCTTGGTCTTCCAGGCTTTGGTCCTGAGTTCAACGTATCTTGTGCAAACCACGGTGGTCCAGGTCTTGTTGGCATGACCCAGTGGGATGCGTCAGCCAAAACTTGGTCCTTGATCAATGAATTTGCACCATCCGACATGGATGTGATTCAGCCGTTGATCGACGAAGATTCTGCAGCCTATGCAGCAGAAAACAAGATCGAATCCAGCTGTAACTAAGCTGATTTCTTTGGCGGCGCTTTCGGGTGCCGCCAATACCCACAGAATTTTTGCAACAATGAAGTGAACCTTATGTTGGACACCGGACAAGACACTGAGACCCTACTAGAGGTCAACAATATCGAAGTGATCTACAACCATGTGATCCTTGTGCTGAAGGGCGTCAGCCTGTCAGTGCCCAAAGGCGGTATTACGGCATTGTTGGGTGGCAACGGCGCTGGCAAAACGACCACGTTGAAAGCCATATCGAACCTTTTGGCGTCAGAGCGTGGTGAGGTTACCAAAGGCTCCGTCAAGTACCGTGGTGTGGATGTGCATGACACTGATCCTGCCGAAATGGTGAAACGTGGTGTTGTTCAGGTGATGGAAGGTCGTCACTGTTTTGAACACCTCACAATTGAAGAAAACCTGCTAACAGGCTCCTATACCCGCAAAGACGGCAAAGGTGCCATCGCTGCTGATTTGGAAATGGTCTATAACTATTTCCCGCGTCTGCGCGAGCGCCGTAAGTCCCAAGCGGGATATACCTCCGGTGGCGAACAACAGATGTGCGCGATTGGCCGCGCGTTGATGGCCCGCCCCGAGACGATTTTGTTGGACGAACCGTCGATGGGATTGGCCCCACAGTTGGTCGAACAGATTTTTGGCATCGTTAAGTCGATTAACGAAAGCGAAGGTGTGTCGTTCCTGTTGGCGGAACAGAACACCAATGTCGCCCTGCGCTTTGCCCACTACGGTTATATTCTGGAATCAGGTCGCGTAGTGATGGACGGCCCTGCCGCTGAACTGCGTGAGAACCCTGATGTGAAGGAATTCTATTTGGGTATGTCCGATGAGGGCCGCAAGTCCTTCCGCGATGTCCGGTCTTATCGTCGTCGTAAGCGTTGGCTGAGCTGATCTTCGCACACTTCTAAAACACCAGTTGGATACGATTTTCATGACCACATACTTTGACGATCTTGAGACCCGCAGCGCGGATCAGCGCGAGGCAGACCAGCTGGCCGCATTGAACGCGCAATTGGCTCGTATCGCAGGCCATGAAGGCACCTGTTTGCCAGATGTCGGTGCGTTGCTTGATCTATCAGGATTGTCGGTTTTGCCCGTTTTGCGGAAATCGGAATTGGCCAAATGGCAGGCTGAAACACCCCCATTTGGTGGGATGTCTGTCTCTAACGTTGCCCATATTTTTCAATCGCCTGGTCCGATATATGAACCGGGTGGGATCTCGCATGACTGGTGGCGTATGGGGCGTTTCTTGCATGCGGCGGGCATTGGCAAAGGCGACATCGTTCAGAACTGCTTTGGCTATCATTTGACGCCTGCCGGCATGATCTTTGAATCGGGTGCCCGCGCGGTTGGCGCGACTGTTTTGCCTGCCGGTACTGGACAGACTGAGTTGCAAGTCACGGCTGCCCGCGATGTAGGTACGACGGCTTATGCTGGCACACCGGATTATCTGAAGGTGATTTTGGATAAAGCGGACGAAATGGGCGTAAATCTTGGTTTCACTAAGGCCGCAGTTGGTGGTGGTGCGTTGTTCCCATCGCTACGTCAGGAATATGCGGATCGTGGGATCGCGTGTTTGCAGTCCTATGCCACAGCCGATCTTGGTAATATCGCTTATGAAAGTGCCGCGATGGAGGGCATGATTTTAGACGAACAAGTTATCGTTGAAATCGTGATCCCCGGCACTGGAACACCCGTTTTTCCGGGTGAGGTGGGCGAGGTTGTCGTGACCTCTCTTAACCCTGACTACCCATTGATCCGATTTGCGACGGGCGACATGAGCGCCGTAATGGCAGGCCAATCGCCTTGTGGCCGCACCAACACGCGTATCCAAGGCTGGATGGGCCGCGCTGATCAAACGACAAAGATTAAGGGTATGTTTGTTCGCCCTGAACAGGTCGCAGCCTTCGTCGCGAAACATGAAGAAGTTGATCGTGCCCGCGTGATTGCCTCGCGCGAGGGAGAGCAGGATATGCTGACGGTTCAAGTCGAATGTGACGGTGGTGACGCAGACGCCTACGCGGCCAGTGTTGTTGAAACACTGAAGATGAAGGGCAAGGTTGTTGTTTGTGATCTTGGTACTTTGCCCCGTGATGGATTGGTGATCGAGGACCAGCGAAGCTACGATTGATATGTCGCACTGGCTTTCCTGACTGAATTAGTCGTAATAGACCGCAATGACCGATCGAACCATTCATATACCTGCTTTGAAAAAGCGCGCGCGTAAGGCCCCGCTGGGTTTGTCGGCGTCGGCTGTCTTGATTGCAGTGATCTGTTTGTTGCCCATGATGGCCGTGGCGATCGCGGCCTTTAGTGGCGGCACTGGAACCGTCTCGCATCTGTTGAGCACCGTATTGCCACGATACGCTGGCAACACAGTGCTGTTGGTCGCGCTGGTCTCAATGGGCACATTTTGTCTTGGCGTTGGGGCGGCTTGGCTGGTCACGATGACCCGCTTTCCCGGTGTGCGATTTTTCGAAATTGCGCTGGTTCTGCCATTGGCCTTTCCCTCGTATGTTTTGGCTTATGCCTACACCTATATTCTGGATCATCCGGGCATAGTTCAATCGACTTTGCGTGACGTGACCGGATGGGGACCGCGCGATTATTGGTTCCCCGAAGTACGATCCTTGGGTGGCGCTGCGGTGATGTTGATTTTGGTGTTATATCCGTATGTTTATTTGTTAGCGCGGGCCTCTTTCTTGCAGCAAAGTGGCACGACGTTTTTGGCCGCCCGCGCCTTGGGGAGCAGTGCATGGGCTGCGTTCTTTCGGGTCAGTTTGCCATTAGCCCGACCCGCAATTGCGGGTGGGGTTCTGCTGGCGGTGATGGAGACAATCGCTGACTTCGGGACCGTGGCGTATTTTGGCGTTCAGACTTTTGCGACGGGTATTTACACCAGTTGGTTTGCTATGGCTGATCGGGGTGGTGCCGCACAATTGGCGCTGTGTTTGCTAAGTTTTGCACTGCTGTTGGTGATGCTAGAGCGGATTCAAAGAGGCCGTGCAAAGTATTATGATTCCGCAAAACGTTCACAGGACAAGACCCAATTGCACCTCAAAGGCTGGAGCGCTTGGATTGCCGTTATATTGTGTTTGATCCCAGTGGTATTGGGTTGCCTTTTGCCGATTGTCGTCCTGTTCAGCATGGGGCTGGGCTCAGAACAGGACTTGTTAAGCGCGCGTTATCTTGGGTTTATCCAAAACTCATTAACCCTTGCAGGGATCGCTGCTGTTGTGACGGTAAGTGCAGCCGTGACTGTGGGCTTCTTTCAAAGATTGCAGCCCGGACAGCTTTCCAACGGGACGGCATACGCTGCGCGATTGGGGTATGCAGTGCCTGGTGGTGTGATCGCAGTTGGTCTAATGGTCCCGTTTGCGGCGTTTGACAATGCACTGGATGCGTGGATGCGCAGCACGTTTGATATCTCGACAGGGTTGTTGATTACAGGGTCAATTTGGTTGCTGATCCTCGCCTATCTGGTGCGGTTTATGGCTGCTGCCCTTGGTGCGTATGAGGGCGGGCAGGCGATGGTTCATGCGAATATGGACGCGGCCAGCCGGTCATTGGGCCAGACGCCGTTTGGCACATTGCGCCGCGTGCATTTGCCGATCCTTACGCCCAGTTTGTTGACGGCTTTGTTGATTGTTTTTGTCGACGTGATGAAAGAACTGCCTGCGACACTGATCATGCGCCCGTTCAACTTTGACACCCTTGCAGTGCAAGCTTACCGCCTTGCATCCGACGAGCGGTTGGAGGGCGCAGCGGTGCCAAGTTTGGTGATTGTTGCGATGGGGTTGTTGCCCGTGATCCTGATCTGTCGTCAAGTCGGCCGGGGTAAATAGGAGGCCGCAGCCCCCTATTTTATGTTTAAGACTTGTCGCCGATTTTGTCTTGGGACTGGGTGTCAAAATCTGATGCATCGTGGCGTTCGTGCAATTGGGTTTCTGGCTCCCCAAACGGGCGGTTGACCATACGACCACGTTGGACCGCTGGACGTTCGTTGATCTTTTTTGACCAAGCCATCAGATGTTTGTAGGAATCAACGTCAAGGAATTCTGCCGCTGAGTACAGGCGACCAAGAACCAATTGACCATACCATGACCAGATCGCGATGTCGGCGATGGTGTACTCATCACCTGCGATCCATGGTGTTTCGGCCAGTTGACGGTCCAATACGTCGAGCTGACGTTTTGTTTCCATCGCGAAACGATTGATCGGGTATTCGAACTTCTCTGGTGCGTAGGCATAGAAGTGGCCAAAGCCGCCGCCCAAGTAGGGCGCGCTGCCCATTTGCCAGAACAACCAGTTCATAGTTTCGGCGCGTGCTGCTGGATCGGTTGGGATCAATGCACCGAACTTATCGGCGAGATACAACATGATTGATGCGCTCTCAAACAAGCGTACGGGCGTGTCACCGGAACGGTCCATCATGGCGGGGATTTTGGAATTTGGGTTGATCTCAACAAAGCCAGAGCTGAATTGATCACCTTCGCCGATGTTCACAAGGTAGGCGTCATATTCCGCGCCCTCGAAACCCATCGCCAACAGTTCTTCCAGCATCACAGTAACTTTGACGCCGTTTGGTGTTGCCAAAGAATGCAGCTGCAAAGGGTGCTTGCCAATGGGCAATTCTTTTTCACTGGTTGCGCCAGCTACGGGGCGGTTGATGTTGGCGAATTGTCCGCCGTTGCCTTCTTCCCACTTCCAGACGGCAGGGGGTGTGTATGTTAGATCACTCATGGCAAAACCTTTTTGTTGCGGGTTGCGGTCAACCTATGGTTTGCAGCGTTGGGTGCAAGGGCTGCGACTGTGCGTTTGTGTAAGACGCTGCGTGAGTTCATGCACCTTTGCGTGTTTGCGACCACACCACTGCGCACAATATGATCAGGCCGCCAACGATTGCTTGTGGGGTCGGTGCCTCGGAAAGGATCAACACTGCAAGGATGGGGGCAAGGGGCATCTCGAGGATTGAGAGCAGCGCGGTTTCGGCTGAGGGCAAGCGCCGGGCACCTTCGGATAAGGTCACAGAGGCGACTGCAAAGACCAATCCAAACAGGGCTAAGATAGGCAGTTCATTAGACAATACATCACTTGGAGTGCTGAACAACACGGCGCAGGGCAGCAAGATAATCGACGACAGTGCAGCTGGCAGCGCTGCAGTTGTGTCGGGATATTTACGGTAGATCACCATGATGCCAGCCATCATTAAGGTCATGAAAAACGCCAATAAGTCGCCCAGAATTTGACTGCTTCCAAAGGAATTAGAAACGATAATTAGGACACCAACCATCGCAGCAAGGCTTGCGATCAAGACCGTGCGCGTTGGTTTTTCATTGATAAATATCCACGACAAAGCCGCCGCAACGAAGGGGACAGCCGCGTAAATCAGGGCGACATTGGCGACAGTGCTAAGTTTAAATGCGGGGATAAATGCGGCAGTTCCCGCGCCTCCCATGATTGTAACAAACAGCGCAGGTTTGCCAAATGCTTTGACTTCAGTCCAAAATCCACCGCGTAAAATCATGTAGATTAGGGTGAAAGTTGCTGCTGCAATTCCGCGCCAAAAGATGATCGTCCATGCATCGGCGCTGACCCCTTTTGCGAATATACCAGCCGAGCTGAATACGATTGCGGACACCACAACTAGGATCACACCAGCAGTGCGAGAGGTCGTTTTTGCATCGGTCATAAGGTAATCTCTCAGGTCAATTTTGTAGTGATCTAACGGACCGCTGCTGACAACAGTGTGTCAGTGGTGTTATGGAAAATGCACATCGGTATAACGTCGGTATCGTGTCGGTATTGCGTAGGTGTTTGATCAGTATGAGGCAACATGAGTAAATCAACGCGGTTTTTCGAGATTATTCAGATGTTACGGGCAGCAAAGGCCCCGTTGCTTGCCCGTGATATGGCCGAAACTTTGGAAGTGTCACCGCGTACGATCTACCGTGATATTGCGACGCTACAATCGATGCAGACACCGATCCTTGGCGAACCGGGAATTGGGTACGTCATGCGCAAGGGGTACGATCTGCCCCCGATCAATCTGGATGTGGAGGAAGCTGAGGCGATTGCCGTAGGCTTGGCGATGATCGCACGGACGGGGGACGCGGGGTTGATGCGCGCAGCGGGCCGTGCCTCGCGCAAGTTGAACGCGGTGGCACCGACAACGCGGCAATTGATTGCTTCGTCTTGGGGAGTGGGCGATGGAGTGCTGGTCGATATGACCTTGATCCGTGCCGCGATGCGCGGTGAGCAAAAGCTGGTCATGCAATACCGCGATGCATCCGATGCGGAAACCACACGGGTGATTTGGCCGTTGGCGCTGATCTACTACAGCGATAGCGCGATGATCGTGGCGTGGTGTGAACTGCGCAAAGGCTTGCGACATTTTCGGTTGGACCGGATGCTTTCGGTACAGGGTGGCGTTGGCGGTTTTATAGGGCAGGGCGCGGTGTTGTTGGCAGAGTGGGAGCAGACGCAGAAGGCTGCGACTGTGGACACGGTGGCCTTGTGACTTTCCGGTTTTGGCGGTTGTCCAAAAGTTGGAAGCACCTATTTGTCTTTGATTGAAGATGGCATGTCTGCCGAGCAGCGCGTTGCGAGGATCAGTTAAGCTTTGTTTCACAAAACGGTCGTTAGATTGCTTCAGCATGTCCATCGTGTTCCGGAATGTCGCTGAGTTTGATTGCATGTTTTGGAAATGTAGCGCCATTGTTCGCTAGTATTTTTTAGGAGTATTCTGCATTGGCTCTTCTTGATTGGCTTTTCCGCAGCGATCGTCGCACTTTGCCTTCGCTTCAGTCTGAAGATGATCGAAGTGTGGGTCGGCAACGCCCTGATGCGCCTAACCGTGAATTGTTTAAACACGCAGAGAACGTTCCAACAGGTGACTTTCGGTTTATTGCGCTTGATGTCGAGACAGCGTGTGGCGACGCCGCCAGCATATGCCAAATCGGGCTGGCTTGCGTGCGATCAGACAACAGCATCGAAACGTTTTCCATGTTGGTTGACCCTGAAACAAGATTTGACCGGTTCAACATCCAGCTGCATGGGATTGGGCCTGAGCAGGTCGTGAATGCGCCCCTGTTCCCTGATGCTTTGAGTGTCATTTTGCCTTTGCTCTTAGACCACCACCTTGTCCAACATAGCAGTTTCGATAAGCGTGCGATCACAGCGGCCTGCCTATCCTATGACGTGAATCCACCAGAATTGCGTTGGAGCGATAGCGTGATGATCGCGCGGAAAGCGTGGCCAGAGCTTAAGGGCAATGGTGGTCATGGATTGGCAAGTCTCAAACGGGAATTGGACCTTGAGTTTCATCACCACGATGCTGGTGAAGACGCTAGAGCTGCCGCATTGGTC
The DNA here is from genome assembly GCA_047624005.1 of Ascidiaceihabitans sp. GTDB lineage: Bacteria > Pseudomonadota > Alphaproteobacteria > Rhodobacterales > Rhodobacteraceae > Ascidiaceihabitans. The sequence goes on along the minus strand of JBLHPE010000010.1, from coordinate 2,765 downwards.
GTGCTCCACGCTGAAGCCCGACTTGAAATGCGTTTTGATGAATTGGTGTTGCCGGTCCCTAAGAAGCGTTCGAAATCAAAGGTGGGTAAGTGATTTCTCAGGCGAGAATGCATTGGATCGAATTCTTGTAAGAATAAGTCTTGGGTCTGAAACAGCCAAGAAGCTCGCGTTTTGAGCGAAGGGCCCCATCGTTATTCATAACCCCTGATAAATTCGCCTTACCTCTTATATGGGGCTAGGTGGAGGCTTCGCCACGCTGATTTCTTAAACTCATCTATTACGAATACCGAGATTGCGAAGAGAATCCTAATTGAGCTGCAACGCCGTAGGGTTTCAAATCCTGCAACGGCCAACTCTCTTTACGAGATAGACGATGCGCTCAAAGTATTCGGGTGCGTGAATTGGGGGGGGTCAATCATCCTTACAAGAGACTTCCGTCACAGCGATGTAAGGTCTCTGGCGCAAGTTGATTGCGCCAGAGTTTGTTAATTAGCGATTAAACTTCTTGATTTCGCCGCTCTTCAAGCGAGCAACATAAGACACAAGTTCTTCACGTACCAACTTCATCAGGAAGTACAGGCAGAAGATGTTCACAACAGCCATTGCAAAGATCGCCGCATCTGAGAAGTCGATGACAGGACCAAGGCTTGCTGCAGCACCGATAACGATGAACACGCAGAAGATGATCTTGAACACCAGTTCAGATGTTTTGCCTTCGCCGAAGATGTAGGTCCAGCTTTTCAAGCCATAGTAAGACCAAGAGATCATCGTTGAGAATGCAAACAATACAACCGCAACCGCCAGAACATATGGGAACCAGCTGATGCCAGCGCCAAATGCCGCTGATGTCAGTGCCACACCTGTGTTGCCGTCAACTGTTGCTATTGCAGTGCCAGCCTCGTTCAACAAGTAGTTGCCAGTGTTTGGATCGATGATCAATTGCTGTGAAATCACGATCACCAAAGCTGTCATCGTACAGATCACAACCGTGTCAATCAGTGGCTCAAGCAAGGATACGAAACCCTCAGTAATTGGTTCTTTGGTTTTTACTGCAGAGTGCGCGATTGCCGCGGACCCAACACCGGCTTCGTTCGAAAACGCCGCCCGTTTGAAACCTTGGATCAATGCACCAACGATACCGCCAGCAACTCCAAGACCCGTGAAGGCACCAAGGAAGATCTGACCAAAGGCCCAACCGATCATGTCGTAGTTCACGATCAAAATGATCAATGCTGCACCGACATATAGGATGCCCATAATTGGAACGATTTTCTCAGTTACGTTGGCGATGGATTTGATCCCGCCCACGATGACTGCGAAAACAACACCGGCAAAGATAACACCCGTGATCAGACCCGAGAATTCAAACCCAACAACAGTCTGGATTTGTGCGTGAGCTTGGTTCGCTTGGAACATGTTACCGCCGCCAAGTGCACCAAGGATACAAAAGACCGAGAACAAGATAGCCAATTGTTTGCCACCCGGTAGGCCCAATTCCTTAAAACCTTTCGAGATGTAATACATCGGACCACCAGACACCGTGCCATCTGGATATTCGTTGCGATATTTCACACCCAACGTACATTCAGTGAACTTTGCAGCCATTCCCAAAAGGCCTGCAAGGATCATCCAGAACGTGGCACCCGCGCCACCGATGCCAACAGCAACCGCAACGCCTGCAATGTTACCAAGGCCAACGGTCCCCGAAAGGGCCGTTGCAAGGGCCTGAAAGTGGCTAACCTCACCCGCGTCATTCGGGTCAGAATAGTCACCTTTGACCAGCTGAATTGCATGGCGAAAATGACGGAATTGAACAAATCCGAAGTAGAACGTGAAAATCGTAGCTGCAATAACCAGCCACATCACGATCCACGGGAAATTGGTCCCCGGAAATGACATAAAGATAAAGTTCACAAACCAACCTGTAGAGGCGGCAAAAACGTCATTTACTTTTTGATCTAGCGAAACGGCTTCTTGGGCCGCGAGCGGGCTTGCTGCCATCGCGGTTGTGACTGTCGCCAGCCAAAGTTTTGATGCGATATTCATGATATCCCCTTTATCCAACAACTGTGACAGGCACGTCGGCGTGCATCACTAGGTTCTGAGTTGAGCTGCCGAACAGGCGTTTGCTGATACCATTTGCTGACATACGGCCAACGATGATTTGCGAGCCACCATTTTCGACAGTGATTTTGTTTAATGTTTCAGCAACATCCCCGTGACGGACAAGACCGGTGGCTGTGAAGCCCGCGTCCTTCAATGTCTTCAACGCAGGTTCAACGATGCGTGACGTTGCAAGTGCAATTTCTTCTTCGCGACGCTTGTGACGTTGTGCATTCTCTTCTGCTGTTTGGAATGTGAATGGTGACCATTCGATAATGTAGACCACCAACAACTCGCATGCCTCCGTCTGCGAAGCTAAATCCTTCGCAAAGTTCAGGGCGCGATCACCGGTTTCGGTGCCGTCCAGTCCAATGACTATTTTTACCGTCATTCTGTCCTCCGTGTTTTTTGTTTTCTATCTATTGGGGATAATGCTTCCCCATTTAAGGCTGTGTGTAAAGGTTTACTCTTCACCATGACCTGAAATCAGTATCAGTGATAATCACTAGATATTGGACATTTTCTTGGACTTAATATAGATAAAAAGCTGGTAAAGCAGGTTACTTATAGGAATATTACCTAGTGAGCAGATATTTAGACGGAATCGATCTTAAAATCCTTAAAGAGCTTGAGGTTGATGGCAGGCTTTCAATCGTTGAACT
>JBLHPE010000009.1:0-67887 GCA_047624005.1 Ascidiaceihabitans sp. | reverse complement strand
TAATTTTACGAGCGACGCCGCCTTTCAAGGTTTCGAACATCACACCAAAGCCGCCCACGCACTGATCAAAGATATTGATGCGACGGGCGTAGATTCCCCTCTTGTTGCAGAAATCTATTACCGTTGCATAGCTGCTGGCGGGGGTACGGAGTTGGCCGACCTCAAAACCGCACATGCGAAATGGATTGCACTTGACCCCACCGATATGGGTGCGTTTTCTTTGCACGGAATGTTCTTATTGCCCCGTTGGTATGGATCATACGATGCCTTGGCAGATGCGGCCCAATCCGCTTATGCCGCGCATCATGCGGACACTGGTTTGGCAAGTTATGCGGCCACCTATCTGGGTGCGATTGGTATGGACCAGATCGCGATGATTAGATTGAACCCCTTGCAGCTTCAAGACGGCCTTTTGGATATGACAACGCGGGCCAAAAATCCGTCGGCAGCACTAAACGCTGTGTGCGCGCATCTGTCGGGCATCTGCACAACAAGTTATTCCGTAACTGGTAAGGGTGAGGAGAAAGAGATCATCGCCCGCAAGAAGGCGTTGAAAGCTATTTTGAAGAAATTCATTCGCAGTGGTATGGGAACGGTTACGCCGGCGATCTGGACACCACAATGGAGCGAGATTGAAGTGCCCTATTTGTTGGCCGAAGCGTTCGAGGCCGAGATTATGGCAGGCCAACACGTTCATTTGGATCACAATGGTGCGACGTTTTCACAAGCGTAAAAATCTAATTACGCCTTAAAAAAAGCCCCTCGTAAAAGGGGCTTTTTGTTTCTTTTGTCAGCTTAGAGTTAAGCCGCCGCGGAGTCTTCTTTACCAAAGCGTCCGTAGAACGTTTGGTTCTTGGCAGCCATCTCACGCAACAAGGCTGGGCATTCAAAACGATCGCCAAATTTGGCCTGCAGTTGGTCACAACGTTCAGCAGCGTATGGCGTGCCAAGGATGTCGAGATAGCTGAAGGGGCCACCAGTGGCAGGGGCAAAACCCCAACCTAGGATCGCGCCAACATCGCCTTCGCGGATGTCTTCCAACACGCCTTCTTCTAACGCACGTACGGCTTCCAAAACTTGCGAGAACATCAAGCGGTCTTGAACTTCTTGGGTCGCGGGTTGTTTGTCGGCCAATGGGTATCTGTCGTGAATACCTTTCCAATAGCCAGTGCGCTTGCCTTTTTCGTCATAGTCGAAATAGCCAGCGTTTGCCTTGCGACCCAAACGACCCAAGTCTTCCATCCAGACGATCAGATCGTCGGCCTCAGAGGCTGGATATGCGTTGCCCATCGCGACTTTGGTCGCCTTCATGATCCGCACACCAAGGTCGATGGACGTCTCGTCGCCCAACTGGATTGGCCCCACTGGGAAGCCAAGCTGTTGTGCCGCGTTGTCGATCAAGTAAGGCGCGACACCTTCGGTGATCATACGGACGGCTTCGTTGCCGTAGGGAATGATGCAACGATTGGCGTAGAAGAAGCGCGCATCATTTACAACGATTGGGGTCTTGCGGATTTGGCGAACGTAATCGAGAGCTTTGGCAACCGCGCGATCCCCTGTTTGGGCACCTTTGATGATCTCTACCAACAACATCCGCTCAACGGGCGAGAAGAAGTGGATGCCGATGAATTGCTCTGGGCGGCTGGACGCTTTGGCCAGTTCAGAAATCGGCAAGGTCGAGGTGTTTGATGCAAAGATGCAATCCTCTGGGATCACAGCTTCAACCCGTTTGGTGATCTCGGCCTTAACGGCAGTATCTTCAAACACAGCCTCGATGATCAAATCACAACCCTTCAGCATTTCTACATCAGGGGTGGCTGTGATCAGGGACAACAAGGCCTCTTTCTTCTCAGGTGTCGCCTTTTTGCGGGCGATGCCTTTGTCCATATAAGTTGCAGAATAGGCTTTGCCTTTGTCAGCCGCTTCTTGGTCGCGGTCGATCAAAACAACCTCGATGCCGGCTTGGGCCGAGACAAGTGCAATGCCTGCACCCATCATGCCTGCACCCAATACGCCAAGCTTCTTGACGCGCTGGTCTGGCACGTTTTGAGGGCGAACGGCACCTTTTTCCAAAGCTTCTTTGTTGATGAACAACGAACGGATCATCGCAGAAGACGATGGATTCATCAGAACGTTTGTGAACCAACGGGCCTCAATTTTCAGCGCAGTATCGAAGGGAACAAGGGCCGCTTCATACAAGACGCTCAACACAGCTTTTGCTGCTGGGAACGCGTTCTTTGTTTTGCCAGCAACCATCGCGTTGGCACCAACATAGTTCATGAAACCAGCGGGGTGATACGGTGCGCCACCTGGCATTTTGAAGCCCTTGGCATCCCATGGTTTCAGGATGTCTGCATCTTTCGCGGACAACACCCAAGCACGGGCGGCGGCCAATGGATCGTCAGACACCTCATCAATGATGCCCAGTGACTTGGCTTTCTCAGGGGCATTCATGCGGCCTTCAAGAATTTGGGACGACGCGTTGACCAAGCCCATTTTGAACAGCAAACGAACCGTACCACCGCCACCTGGGAAGATACCCACAAGTGTCTCGGGCAGGCCGACTTTGGCCTTTGGGTTCGACGTGCAGAAAATACGGTGGGTCGCCAATGGCAATTCCAGACCAATACCAGCCGCCGTGCCGGGCAGGGCAGAGGCAATCGGCTTGCCGCCCTTGTTGGTTTTCTTGTCCATGCCAGCACGTTCGATTTTGCGAAGCAATCCGTGCATACGCATCGTGCCTTCAAACAAGCCCTTAGCAGGATCATCACCGGCATCGGCTTTCATCTTTGCAAGCAGGTTCAAGTCCATGCCGCCTGCGAATGTTTCTTTGCCTGATGTAATCACGATTCCTTTGACTGCGTCATCAGCCAAAGCATCATCGATATGATCGTTCAGCTGTTGAACGCCATCAAGCGACATCACGTTCATGGTCTTACCGGCCACGTCCCATGTGATTGTCGCGACGCCGTCGGCGTCTTTGTTCATTGTGAAATCGGTCATTTATATCTCCCTAAGTTGGGTTTTTTGGCGGGGGTCGATGACCCGTAATCAGCGAATTTTTCCAGCAACATTTTGACAAGTGCCAAAGTCGCGTTTGGTCCGTTGTTGCAATCTTCTTCACTTAGCAGGATACGCTTAAAGTCATTCAGGTCTGTCCTGTCCCGCTCGTCGCTTGCGTCGGGTTTATACTTGAAAAACAAGGGCGGGGTTTGTTGAATCAGACGCATATAGGCGCCGTCGTCTGCCACCTTAAGCTTCAGATTGGTCATGCCCTCGGACGCAGCACGCGCTGCGACCGCATGGAACGGGTGTGTTTGCGCGGCCATTATACGCGCTCGATTATAGTTGCGGCACCCATACCGGATGCGATGCAAAGGGTGGCAAGGCCAACTTCTTTATCCTGACGCTCAAGCTCGTCCAACAACGTGCCGATGATCATGGCACCTGTGGCGCCTAATGGGTGACCCATTGCGATGGATCCACCGTTTACGTTGACCAGTGAATGATCGACGTTGAACTTGTCCATGAACAACATGACGACGGCTGCGAAGGCCTCGTTCACCTCGAACAAATCAATGTCCGAAATTTTCATACCGTTGTCGTCAAGGATCTTTTGGGTGGCAGGCACCGGACCGGTCAGCATGATCGTTGGATCAGTGCCGATTTTTGTGGTGGCGCGAATACGGGCGCGTGGCTTTAGACCATATTTTTCACCAAACTCTTTGTTGCCGATCAAAACGGCGGCAGAACCATCAACAATACCGGAAGAGTTACCAGCGTGGTGGATGTGGTTAATTTTTTCCAGATGCGGGTACTTCATCAACGCGACCTTATCAAAGCCGGGCATCATCTCGCCCATCGCTTGGAAGGCAGGGTTCAGGGAACCCAAAGACTGCATGTCCGTTTGTGGGCGCATGTATTCGTCGTGATCAAGGATCGATAGGCCATTGATGTCACGCACATTGATGACAGAGTTGGCAAAGCGGCCTTCGTCCCATGCCATTTTGGCACGGCGCTGGGATTCAACGGCGAGTAAATCAGCGTCTTCACGGGTGTAGCCATATTCGGTGGCAATGATGTCGGCGCTGATGCCTTGTGGGACAAAATAGCTATCAAGCGCGATGGACGGGTCAGCAGCAATCGCAGCACCGTCTGATCCCATGGCCACGCGGCCCATCATCTCAACACCGCCAGCGATGTAGCCCATGCCTGCGCCACCTTTAACTTGGTTGGCGGCGAGGTTCACAGCTTCCATGCCTGAGGCGCAGAAACGGTTGATCGCAAGACCAGGGATGGATTCATCCAGATCCGAGGCGAGAACCGCTGAACGCGCCAAACAGCCGCCTTGTTCCATAATTTGGGTCACGTTGCCCCAAATCACATCCTCAACGGCGTGGCCTGTTAGGTTGTTGCGTTCTTTTAGGGCGTTCATTGTGACGGCGGATAGGCGAAGCGCCGTGACTTCGTTCAGGCTGCCGTCTTTGCGACCTTTGCCGCGCGGTGTGCGCAGGGCGTCGTAGATGTATGCTTCGGTCATGTGATGATCCTTTCGGTCAGTATTCTAAATATCAGTGTTCTTTGTATTCATGTGGGGCAACAGGGTGATGATATTCAAGACCTGCCGCTGCGTCCGTTACGCGCGATCAGCTGGGCTGCCAGGCATAAGATCGTAAGGGTGCTTCCACCCCGGCGTTTCGGAAATGCGGGTCAACCATGCGTCGATGTTTGGGAACGCTGTACGATCAAAGCCAAATGGCTCCGGGTAATATAGATAACCACAACAGCTGATATCGGCATTTGTCAGGCTGTCGCCAACGATCCAGTCACGGCCTTCAAGATGTGCGTTGAGTGTGGCGTATGCCCCTTGAAGGCGGCCTTGATTGAACGCGATCACTTCTTTGGGACGTTTGTCTTCGGGCATAAAGTTCATCAAGAAGCGAGTCATACCAGCCATCGAACTAAGCTTGTGATTGTCAAACAATACCCAGCGCAACACTTCACGGCGTTCCTCGGGTGAATTGCCCGCGAGCTTGCCACTTAGATGGCTGACATAATCCTGAATCGCACCTGATTGGGTGATGGTGTAATCTTTATCTGTGTCGATCAGGACAGGGGCCTCGCCCATTGGATTTACTGATTTGAATTCAGGTGAACGCGACGCACCGCCGAAAAAGTCGACAAAGACGGGCTCCCACTCAAGACCAGAAAGTTCCAGCGCAAGTGCGGCTTTATAAGAATTTCCGCTTTCGCCAAAGCAATGTAGTTTTAGTGTCATCTGACAAGCCCCTCCCAAGGTATTGTTTGATAAGGCAGGCTGGGGGTTTCACACCCCCAGACCCCCGTGAAGTTTATTCTGCAAAATGAACATGGGGTGTTCATTAAGCGTTAAGGTTAACACGCAATACTTTTAGTGCGCGGTAGGCTGGAGAGCTGAGCTGCGTGCAAAGTGAACCCTCGCTGTTTGGCGCTGTCGGGTTAATCCCAAATTAGCGCTGAGTGGCGGGGCGGAGTTTCCGCGTTCATTTTGCAAAATAAACTCATTCAACTTCCACCTTAAACACCCACATCAATCACGGTTCAAAACGCTTTTGCTATCAACTCCTTCATAATTTCATTTGTCCCACCGTAGATACGTTGGACCCGCGCATCGGTCCACATCTCGCCAATCGCATACTCCTGCATGAAGCCGTAGCCCCCGTGCAACTGTAAACACTCGTCGAGCACCCACGCCTGCGTGTCTGTTGTCCAATACTTGCACATTGCGGCTTTGTCAGGGGTCAATTCACCGCGCAAATGTTCGGCCATACATTCATCAAAAAACGCGCGGCTCACCATGGTTTTCGTCTTACATTCTGCCAGTTTAAACCGTGTATTCTGGAACTGCATGATTGGGCCGCCAAAGGCCTCTCGCTCTTTGCAATACGCGATGGTTCGCTCAACAGCGCCTTCCATCGCGCCAATAGCAGAACAGGCAATGATCAAGCGTTCTTGGGGTAAATTGCCCATCAACTGATAGAACCCTTGCCCGTCAACTCCGCCCAATATGTTTTCTGGCGCGATCTCGACGTTGTCGAAGAACAACTCAGAGGTGTCAGCCGCATGCATTCCGATTTTCTCAAGGTTGCGGCCGCGTGCAAAGCCTGTCGCGCCATCGGTTTCCAAGACAACCAGTGACACACCTTTGGCACCGAGTGTTGGATCTGTCTTCGCAGCCACAATAATCAAGTTGGCGTGCTGACCATTGGTAATAAATGTCTTTTGGCCATTCAATCGATAGGAATTCCCATCCCGAATAGCCCGAGTTTTGATCGCTTGGACATCTGACCCTGTAGACGGTTCCGTCATTGCCAATGCGCCAACCAATTCGCCGGTGGCCATTTTTGGCAACCAACGGGTCTTTTGCTCTTCGGTACCGCAGTTCAGGATGTAGTGGGCGACGATGCCTGAATGGATGCCATGCCCCCAACTGGCCAGATTGGCGCGGCTGCCTTCAATCAAAATTGCGGCCTCATGGCCAAAGTCACCACCAGCGCCACCAAATTCCTCAGGAATGGAAGGGCACAATAGGCCCAACTCACCGGCTTCAGCCCAAGTGGAGCGATCCATTTGACCCTGCTTGCGCCATGCCGCAAATTTTGGGGCCCATTCGTTTGTGATGAATTGCGCCGTCATATCGGCAATCATCTGATGTTCGTCGGTCATCCAGCCTTTGGCCGTGGACATGTCATTCATGAAAGCATCCTCCCAAGGTGCGCCTATTTTTTTCTGGCGGCTAATTCAGAATTAAACAGACGCAAACGCGCCGTCAGATTTTCTTCGTTTACAACACTGGCGAAGTTCTCAAACAGAAACGACAATGCCTCGCCCTCATCCAAGCCTGCGTCCGTAGAAAAGCGTTTAAGCTTGCGGTAACCGTCTTCCGTCATAGCGACAGGAAATCGGCGGGTAAGGCGGAAACGTTTGGGCATGTTGGCCCCTTAAGTTGTGAGTGTAAGGTGCGCCTGTGGCGCACCTTGTTTGATTAGAAGTTTGCGGCGTCCAACGCCATGACGGTATCACCACCGGTCTGGATACGGGCCAGATGCAGCGCAGTGGCGGGCAATTGACGGGCCATATAGAAACGACCGGTCGCCAACTTTGTCTCGTAAAAGGCTGGATCGTCAGACCCTGCCGCCAAAACGTTAGCAGACACTTTGCCCATACGCGCCCACATCAAGCCAAGGCAAACATGACCAAACATGTGCATGAAATCATTAGAACCGGACAATGCATTGTTCGGGTTCGTCATGCCGTTTTGCATGAAGTACATGCCAGCCGTTTGCAAATCCTTGGAGGCAGCTTTCAACGGATCAAGGAAATCCTTGTCATAGGCTTCGTCCTGACCAGCGTTATCCTTGATGAAGTCCTTCACCAAAGCGAAGAACGCCATCACGTGTTTGCCACCATCTTGGGCCAACTTGCGACCAACAAGGTCCAGCGCTTGAACGCCATTTGCACCTTCATAGATCATAGCGATACGGGCATCGCGGGTGAATTGGGACATGCCCCATTCTTCGATATAACCGTGACCACCATAGACCTGCTGTGCCTTGACCGTCATGTCGTATCCAACATCGGTCAAGAAACCTTTGATCACTGGCGTAAGCAAAGACACAAGACCGTCGGCATCTTTATCTTCTGAACGATGCGCCGCATCGATCATCGTGGCACTCCAAAGGCAAAACGCACGTGCGCCTTCGATGAATGACTTCTGTTCCATCAAGGAACGGCGAATGTCTGGGTGTACGATCAATGGATCGGCTGGGCCATTTGGGTTCTCAGCACCTGTCACGGCGCGGCCTTGCAGACGATCCTTGGCATAATCTACCGCGTTTTGATAAGCAGCTTCGGCTTGGGACAGGCCCTGCATGCCGACACCCAAACGGGCTTCGTTCATCATGGTGAACATGGCGCGCATGCCTTTGTGCTCTTCGCCCAGCAAATAGCCGGTTGCGTCGTCATAGTTCATCACGCAGGTCGAATTACCGTGGATGCCCATCTTCTCTTCGATGCTGCCAACGGTTGCGCCATTGCGCTCGCCCAATGATCCGTCTTCGTTGACCATTACCTTTGGTACGATGAACAAGGACACGCCTTTGATGCCGTCAGGACCACCCACAATCTTGGCCAGAACCAAGTGAATGATGTTGCCTGCCATATCGTGCTCGCCTGAAGAGATGAAAATCTTCTGGCCCGTAATCTTATAGCTGCCGTCTGCCTGAGGTTCTGCTTTGGTGCGCATTAGGCCCAGATCGGTGCCGCAATGTGGCTCCGTCAGGTTCATTGTGCCGGTCCATTCGCATGACACCATGTTTGGCAGCCATTTGTCTTTTTGCGCATCTGTCCCGTGGGCCAAAATAGCCGACGCCGCACCGTGGGTCAGACCCTGATACATTGTGAACGCTTGGTTCGCGCCAGAAAAGAATTCGCCAATGGCAGAGCCGATAACCGCTGGCATATTCTGGCCGCCATACTGCTCTGGCATGTCCATGCCGGTCCAGCCGCCTTCTTTTACTTTTTCAAACGCGTCTTTGAAACCGGTTGGTGTGTAGACCACACCATTTTCCAGACGACAGCCCTCTTTGTCGCCAACGGCGTTCAAGGGGGCCAAGACTTCGGAAGTTAATTTGCCCGCTTCTTCCAGCACAGCTGATGTGAAATCAGGCTCCAACTCATCGTACCCTGGGATGTTGTTTTCGGATACTTTCAAAAGGTCATGTAGAACGAAATGCATGTCTTTGGTTGGGGCTGTGTAGCGTGGCATATGTCTCTCCAGTTAAGTCGTCATTAGGTTTGATTGCAGCCTAATCGGCTTCAGTCTCTGATTGGTTGATGGAGGCAATCATTTTTTCGCCCCATCGCATTTGATGTTTAAGGTCTTCGATCGCTTCACTTAGTGTGTCGCGTTGACGTACCATTTCGGCGAGCCGCTCGTTGGCAACATCGTAGGTACGTGCCATCTGCGTCTTGCGCTGATCACCCACGTGATAGAGGTCCAGCAGTTGACGAATTTCCTCAAGGCTGAAGCCAAAGCGCTTACCGAGCAAAATCAACTTCAAACGCGCACCGTCACGTTTTGTGAACAGGCGTTTCTGGCCTTCGCGGACAGGGAACAGCAGTTCCTTGGCTTCATAAAAGCGCAAAGTGCGGGGTGTCACATCGTGGGCGTCACACATTTGGCGAATGGTCTTTGTTTTCTCTATCATTATCATTACTCGCATTTTCGTTGCTACGAGGTTCAGTTGGGTAACTTTGGATTATGTTACAATGGCGTTGCTGCTTGACGTAAGTCGGACGCCACGTCACCCAATTGCTTTACGCAGTATTTCCTTACGTCAACTTACTGGAAAGACGGCAAAATGAATGAATTGGGGGGAAAACTATGAATATTTCGTCCGAATCTCGAAATCAGCCTCAAGTATTACAACCACAGATAGGTATCGTTTGATTCGGTAACATGTCGGGTGGCCTTGACGCTTCTAAAATGGGCCAACGGCACCATAAATGCCGCTCTAACTTCGCGCAGAACCTACAAGCGAAGCTGGTTTTAAGATTTGGCGAGTTCGGCAGCCACGTCTTTACGTAAAGACTGCAGTTCTTGGAACGCTTCGTCTAGCTGTTCACGTTGCTCTGCAAGCTCTTTAAGCTGCCCATCGGCCATGCCAATCCAGGTTTCCATCTGGGCCCGCGTGCCTTCTTTTTCGTAAATCAGCAGCCATTGGCGAATGTCTTCAAGTTGGAAGCCAAATTTACGGCCACGCATGATCAATTTCATCCGCGCACGCTCGCGCGCTCCGTAAAACCGTGAACGGCCTTCGCGGTCAGGCTGCAAAAGTTCGATGTATTCATAATAACGCAGGGTCCGCGGCGTCACGTCAAACGCGGCGCACATTTCCTTAAACGATAGTCGGTCGTCGGTCATGCATGTTCTCCCTTCCCGCACGTTATGCCCGCGATTGGGGAAGCGCAACTGGTGCTCTTGCCCTTTTCTCAACAGGCTGTTCAAAAGGTGGCGAAGCAATGAAAGGCATCAATGATGTCAAACAAAGTCCAAATGGCCCGCCAGTTTATGGCGGCAATTCCCCATGCTCGTGATCTGGGCATGAAGTTGATCGAACTCGAAGGTGGCGTGGCCACCATCACGATGCCATACGACGAACGTCTTATCGGCGATCCTGACACTGGCGTTTTGCACGGCGGTGCGGTTGCGGCGCTGATGGACAGCTGTTGCGGGGCTGCAGTGATGAGCCACCCGTCCAATCCGGGCGGGACAGCGACGATTGATTTGCGCGTCGATTATATGCGGTCTGCGACACCGGGACAGGCGTTGTCGACCACCGCCACCTGTTATCACATCACGCGTTCGGTTGCCTTTGTGCGCGCGACTGCGGTGGACGAGGACGCAGAAAATCCAATCGCAATGGCCACAGGCACCTTCACCGTTGAGGGGCATCGGACATGAGAAAACCGCCAGAACAAGTTGAAGTTATCAAACAACGTCGTGATGCAGCGCTTACTGGGTTGATCGGGCGGGTCCCTTACATTCAATACCTTGGCGTCACATTTGATCGTCGCGGGGATGAATTGACAGGTGTGCTTCCGTTCGCAGAAAAGCTGATCGGCAACCCAATCCTGCCCGCGATCCACGGCGGCGTGACGTCAGCGTTTCTTGAAATCACATCCGTGATCACCCTTAGCTGGACCAACCTTTGGGATGATCTGGAAAGCGGTGCCCTTGAAGACGCTACGACCTTCCCAAGGTTGCCAAAAACTATCGACTTTACTGTTGATTACCTTCGCTCTGGTCTGCCACGGGACGCTTATGCTCGGGCGCGGATCACGCGGGCTGGGCGGCGCTATGCGTCGGTCCATGTTGAAGCGTGGCAAGACAACCAATCAAAACTGTTCGCCCAAGCCACAGGGCATTTCTTGATGCCGCAACCCCGCGTCGATACCAAGTGAGCACAGTAAACCAATCAACCGCGCCCCAAGAGATAACGCACAAACGTGTCTTGAAACTTGCGGTGCCATTGGTCCTGTCCAATGCCACGGTCCCAATCCTTGGGGCCGTCGATCTGGGCGTTGTTGGGCAAATGGGCGCAGCAGCCCCCATTGGTGCTGTCGGCCTTGGCGCGATAATCTTAACAACCGTCTTCTGGATTTTCGGTTTCCTACGTATGGGGACCGTTGGATTGGTCGGGCAGGCGGCTGGGGCAGGGGACGACGCGGAAGTTTCGATCATCTTGACCCGCGCATTGTTGATTGCAGTGGCTGCTGGGTTTGCGCTGATCGTCCTGCAGCCGCTTATATTTGCAGCGGCCCTCGCTATGTCCAGTGCCTCGGACGAAGTCGAAAACCTTGCCCGAAGTTACCTGTCGATCCGCATCTGGACCGCCCCCGCCGCGATCGCAATTTACGCGTTAACGGGTTGGCTTGTGGCGATGGAGCGCACATCGGGCGTCTTCTGGGTCCAATTGGTGATGAACGGCGTAAACATTCTGCTTAGCATGGCGTTTGTGCTTTGGCTTGATATGGGCGTCCAAGGAGTCGCATACGGCACCGTAATTGCTGAAGTCTTAGGGGCTGGATTGGCGCTGTATCTGTGCCGCGATGCCTTTGCCCATCCAGATTGGCGTAAGTGGAGCCAAGTGTTTGACCGCGCCAAGCTGATCCGCATGGCGCTTTTGAACACGGATATCTTGATCCGCTCGGCCCTTTTGATGATCATCTTCTCGTCGTTTGTTTTTCTTGGCACACGCTTTGGCGATGTGACCTTGGCGGCGAACGAAGTGTTGGTGCAATTCATGTACATCACCGCATATGCGATGGACGGGTTCGCGTTTGCGGCTGAAACTTTGATCGCGCGGGCAATGGGGCGGGGGGATCCGTCACGTCTGCGCCGCTCTGCTATGATGACTGGATTTTGGGGGGCCGTGGTTTGTGTCACGACATCACTGGGTTTTGCGTTAATCGGCCCTTGGTTGATCGATGTGATGGCTAAATCACCCGAGGTACAGGCAGTCGCGCGGACCTACTTGCCGTGGATGGTCGCCGCATCGTTGATCGGGTGCGTGGCGTGGATGATGGACGGGATATTCATTGGCGCAACGCAATCGCGTGACATGCGCAACATGATGATTGTCAGTTTTATCGTCTATTGGATCGCCGTCTGGCTGTTCTTGCCCTTGTGGGGCAATCACGGATTATGGGCAGCGTTGTTAGTATCATTCCTTGCACGCGGGATCACGCTGTCTTTGCGGTATCCCGCGCTGGAACGAGCGGCGAATAAAGGCGCTTAAAGCCAGCGCGCTTTGTCTGTGCCCACTGCATCTTTGACGCGTTTGAAGCCGTCTTGTTCCAACAATATATCCAAATCGCGTGCGATGTTAGCAGCCAATGAAAGCCCACCGTAGACCAGTGCGGTGTACAACTGAACTGCGGACGCACCCGCGCGTATTTTTGCGTAAGCCTGTTCCGCTGTGCTGATGCCGCCAACGCCGATCAGTGGGATTGTCGTTAGCTCGCTTAACTTCGCCAAAATGCGCGTCGATTTCTCAAACAAGGGCGCACCAGACAGGCCACCCATTTCATCACGGTGCTGGCTTTTAAGTCCCGCGCGATCCAGTGTCGTGTTGGTTGTAATAATCGCGGCAACCCGCGCATCTGTGGCAACTTTGGCAATGTCTGCCAAATCTTGATCCGTCAGATCGGGTGCGATTTTCAAGAACACAGGCGTCTGGCCACGCACCTGCATTACACCATCCAGCAACGCGGCCAAAGCCATTGGACCCTGCAAATCCCGCAATTTTTCGGTGTTGGGTGATGATACGTTAACCGTCGCGAAATCGACATGAGGTCCCGCCAGTTTCATCACTTGGGCGAAATCATCGGCACGGTCCGAGCTGGTTTTGTTTGCCCCAAGGTTCAGCCCGACAGGGATGCCTTTGGGGCGGGCGCGTAGCCTTGCAGTGATCGCTTCGGCCCCTTGATTGTTGAACCCAAAACGGTTGATGGATGCGCGGTCTTCGCTTAGCCGGAACAGTCTTGGTTTCGGATTTCCGGGCTGCGCAATTGGGGTCGCTGCCCCGACTTCGATGAAACCAAAGCCTGCATTCGACAGTGGCGCTATGACTTCGGCGTTTTTGTCAAAACCAGCGGCCAAGCCGACGGGGTTCGGCATCGCCAAACCCGCAACCTCGGTCTTCAACCGATCAGATGTGACAGGACCAGGTGTTGAAGCCAATCCCAATTTCAACGCCTTGATCGCCAAGCCATGCGCCACTTCGGGGTCAATCCGCAGCAGTGCCTTAAGGCCCAATTGTTCCATCATCTGCTTCATCCGAAGGTGGCTCCGCCATCTGTAGGGGCACACCGGATCAAGCGCGATGTGACAACCGCTGCTTGGCGATGCACCACGGCTTTTTGATAATCTGGGTCTGTGACCATAGCGAGGAATGCACCGGAGTTAGGATATTGCGCGATAAACACCGCGTCCCATGCTTCGTCAGATGGGCCGATAAGGGTGGTGTCGTAACGCCCCCGCCATAGGATGCTGCCGCCCACTTTGTGCAAGATGGGTCCGGTTTCAGCCCCGTAGTTTTTATAAGCATCTGCGCCGGTTAACCCGGTATTCGCCAAAGTATGATCCGCTGGGTAATTGGCTGTTTCGCGCAGTTGCACCAAATTTAGCATCTGGATGGGCGTATCGCGGGGCAGGTCCTTGAACGCTTCAAATTGTTCGCGGGTTGGGTCGATGTGAATATCGGTCATACTGCACCTTCTGGAAATTGATGTTT
This sequence comes from Ascidiaceihabitans sp., assembly GCA_047624005.1. Taxonomy (GTDB): domain Bacteria; phylum Pseudomonadota; class Alphaproteobacteria; order Rhodobacterales; family Rhodobacteraceae; genus Ascidiaceihabitans. Next base: position 54,049 of record JBLHPE010000009.1, on the reverse strand, counting down.
CCCATCGACAAGGGGCAATGGCTGCGACCATGCGACGTCCGACAGCTTCAGGGTGCGGAAAAGATGAGGGAACAGCGCGTCACCGCGTGACACTTCCCATTTCAGGTCATCGCCCAAGGGATCGGCTTCGACCCCAAGAAGGAACAAATCCTCCTGACCTGCGAAATGTTTGTCTGCCGTCTCTTGCGCCTGTTCTGCAGTCGAGAAATGCACATAGCCGTCAGCTATATCGATGGGCGCACCCTGCGTTTCGCCATTGGCACGCAGATCTGCCCATTCGTCGGAGCGGAAAATTTTATAAATCAACATAAGCGTGTGATGCCTGCTGAGAAAACAGGCGTCAAGGACCAGCGTTACCCCAACGTCATATACGCGTGCTATCGCTGGGACGTCAAAAGACTGAAACGTGGCTTTGACTCTTGGCAGATGCAGAGTCACACTGCTGTGATATTCACATAGGGGGACGTTCACATGATGATGCGTTTGACACAAACAGTAGCGGCACTTGCACTGACAGCAGGCACCGCGGCGGCTGATTACAGCCTGACAATCTTGCATACCAACGATTTCCACGCGCGGTTTGAACCGATCAGTAAGTACGACAGCGGGTGCGGTGCGGAAGATAACGCCGAGGGCAAATGCTTTGGCGGTTCTGCCCGTTTGGTGACTGCGATTGCAGATGCAAAAGCACGTTCAAACAATTCCATTCTTGTAGATGGCGGTGACCAATTCCAAGGCACGTTGTTCTATACATATTATAAAGGCGCTTTGGCCGCCGAGATGATGAACAAAGTTGGCTACGACGCAATGACCGTGGGCAACCACGAATTTGACGATGGTCCAGAAGTATTGGCGGGCTTCATGTCTGCCGTGAACTTCCCTGTTTTGATGTCCAACGCGGACGTGTCGGGCGAACCCCTGCTGGCCGGAAAATTGGCCAAATCCACAATCATCGAACGGGGCGGCGAAAAGTTGGGCCTGATCGGACTGACACCAGAAGATACCGACGATCTGGCAAGTCCGGGCGACAACATCACGTTCTCAGATCCAGTGGCTGCAGTCCAAGGCGAAGTTGACGCGTTGATGGCGCAAGGTGTGAACAAGATTATCGTTCTATCCCACTCTGGCTACGTTGTTGATCAACGGGTTGCCGCTGAAACAACTGGCGTTGACGTGATCGTCGGTGGTCACTCCAACACGCTGCTGTCTAATACAAACGAGCGGGCACAAGGCGCGTATCCAACAATGGTTGGCGATACGGCAATCGTCCAAGCCTATGCTTACGGTAAATTCTTGGGTGAGTTGAATGTGACATTCAACGATGCTGGCGAAATTACTGAGGCCGTAGGTGAGCCATTGGTGATGGACGCATCTGTTGCGGAAGATGCAGCAACAGTTGCGCGGATCGCAGAAGCTGCAGCGCCGCTCGAAGAAATCCGAAGCAAAGTTGTGGCTGAAGCTGCAACCGTCATTGGCGGCGACCGCGCTGTATGTCGTGCTATGGAATGCTCAATGGGGTCTTTGATCGCTGACGCAATGCTTGACCGCGTCAAAGACCAAGGCGTCGAAATCGCAATCCAAAATGGTGGCGGCATCCGTGCCAGCATCGATGCGGGTCCGATCACAATGGGCGAAGTTCTAACAGTTCTGCCATTCCAAAACACGCTGTCCACATTCGAAGTTGACGGTGCCACAGTTGTCGCAGCGCTTGAAAATGGCGTGAGCCAGTTGGAAGAAGGCGCAGGCCGCTTCGCACAAGTTGCTGGCATGACCTACACGATTGATCCTGCTGCAGAAGTTGGTGCACGCATCAGCGACGTTATGGTTGGCGGCGCGCCAATTGATCTGGCCAAAGTCTACGGCGTTGTGTCCAACAACTACGTGCGCAACGGCGGCGACGGCTACAAAATGTTCAAATCAGCTGCGAATGCATATGATTTTGGACCAGATTTGGCTGACGTTACGGCTGAATTCTTAGCTGCCAAAGGCCCATTCACTCCGTACACAGATGGTCGCATTACTTTAAAGTAAGGCCAAGCTCTGATTGATATACAAAAAGGCGCGAAGCAATTCGCGCCTTTTTGCGTTTTTAGATGTCCAGTTTACGCCAAACAACTGTAAAGCTTCACAGCACTACATGTCGTTCCAACGGCGCAACATCCAATACCATTGGTCTGGCTTATCAAGAATTCTTGCCGAAAGACTGTCATTAAAAGCCTGCGTCATTGTATGCGCATCGCTTGGTGGAATTGGCGCTTCAAAGTCCACGGCAAAATCGCTGCCCCCGCCAACACGGGTTCCATAAGCGGGCACCATTGGGATGTCATATTTCAAAGCCAATCGCGCTGCCGCCAAAGACGTAAGTGCATCGTGGCCCAGAAAAGGCATACGTTCCCCTGTGCCCGACTTTTCATCCAGCAAAATAGCGATGAAACCGCCGTTGCGCAGATGTCGGACCAGCGCTTTGGTCCCAATCTTTCCAGTCGCAATGATCGGCACGCCACCAGCTTCGATGCCTGCCAGCAACCGCCGTTGGTAGTGGCGATTTGTCTGCGGGCGATAAACTGCGCCAGTTTCCATTCCTCTGGCTTTCAAAACTGCACGGATGGCTTCCCATTGGCCGAAATGACCGGACACAATAATCGCACCTTTGCCAGCGGCGTGAGCTGCCTCAAGTGCCTTCAACCCTGGTCCGGAAACTGAAAAATTTTCCTGACGGGTTTGGAATTCTGCGCAGTGATAAATCTCGAACAGGGTCTGGCCCATATTGTGACCGATTTTGTGGCACAACTTCATCCGTTCGGCGCGTCGCATATTGGGGAACACGCGCACGAGGTCGTGGTCAATGCGACGTCGTGAGATTGGAAACCACCGTGCGGCACCCCCGACAAAATTACCCAACGCACGCGCCTGCCCATCGAAACCACGCCACCTCGAAAAGGTGAGTGCCGACAGCAGGGGGACATATCTAAGGTGATGCCAGAAGGTGATAAAATGACGTGAAAACACTGGTTGCTTATGGTTGCAAATATGAGTGCCGCCAAGAGGAAAGATGAGCACCCCAATGGAAAATTCCGTTGGGTGAAAATGTGAATGTGAATAAGACGGCTGTCAAACACCGCAACTTCGATCACGCTTGTCATCTGGTTTGGCAGCATGCCTGCAGGATCTTTGCGTGGCTTGGTGATATCGACCTCTGACATAAATACACCTCGTGCAGAGTTGGCCGCCAAAGGTGTAGAGGATTCGGACGTTGAAAAGGCCCAATGAGATCAGATAGTCACGTTTGATGATCCCGATTGCAACGGTTTGATCCTGATGCAGGGTGCATTTTAACAAAACGTTAATGGCCCAGTGCCAATGGTTAACGGCGTCGAATTGTTAACCATTGATGAACGGCTGGATGGCACGGGATTTGTACATATCTAGGGGGTGAATTGTACATTTCGTAGAAATGATGCCGATTCATGTGGTCTGAAGCTTATGAAATTGTACAATTGGACATCTCAAATGTACAAACTGCAGTCAAACCAGCATCGAACGCTGCCTTAACCAGACTGTTTGATCAGCAGAAGTTGCATCAAAAGGAAGAACAAATGTGCGGCCGTATCGCCAATACTATGCCCACAGACGCGATGGCGCAGTTGTTTGCAGCCTCGCCCAATAACGATCTGCCAGATGTCCCAAATTACAACATTTGCCCAACAAATTCTGTCCATACCGTAACCTTGGGGGAGGGCTACAGGCGGTTGGAATCAATGCGCTGGGGTTTCATCCCATCGTGGTACAAAAAGCCGAATGACGGCCCACTTTTGATCAATGCAAGAGCCGAGACAATCGCAGAAAAACCAGCGTTTAAAGAGGCTTGCCGTGCAAGGCGCTGTGTGATTGTCGCAACGGGATTTTACGAGTGGACCAAGGATGAAGATGGTGGACGCAACCCTTGGTACATTGCACGCAGTGACGACGCGCCTATCGCTTTTGCCGGAATTTGGCAGTCATGGCAAAATGGCGAGACACCTCTCAAAACCTGCGCAATTGTGACCACAGGGTCCAATGCCGCTATTTCTGCGATTCACCACCGTATGCCTGTGCTTCTAGAGCCTGATCAAATTGCACTTTGGCTAGGTGAAAAAGGCAAAGGGGCCGCCACGCTTATGCGGGCAGCCCCAGAAGAAACGCTACAGTTTCATAGGGTTAGTAGGGAAGTGAATTCACGGGTTTCTAGTGGCCCCCAACTTCAGCTTCCGTTTTAGCGGTGTCTTAGTCTAACGGCGCATCGATAAAGCTGATGATGCCAGTCACTGCTGGTTCGCCATTTTCATCTTCTGAACCCTCGTGGAAAAAGTCAGTTGTCATACCTGCGACTACTGTAATTGTAGAAGACTGGTTGTTGCCTAAAGCACCTGTTGTCCATTGATCGTCGACGGATGTAACCGTGATAGCAACGTCAGATTCATTAAGGAAAACAAGCGTATCGCCTGCAGTCACATAAGATGTTTGCGGGAAATATGCATCCGGCAAAACAAGAATTTGTAGCTCGACAGCCTGAACGGGTGTCGAGAGAAATAGCGAGGCCAAACCAGCCATCAAAGTTGTCTTGCGCAGCATTACTGAGCTCCTGTTAAATCGGGCCCCACCCGTAAATATTGGTTTTTAACTAAACGGTGATTGGGGCGAAAATATGACGGGCGATGCTGCACATGCAGAAAATCAATCGATTTGCGTTTCTAACCATGTTCTAAACGCCTTCAGTGGGGCGATATTGTCCTGTTCTGTGGGCCAAACCAGATAGTAGGTTCCGATGCTTTCGCTGGTGTGCGTTGAGGCCTTCATCAACTGCCCACTGTTCAAGTAGGGCTCGGCAACAAATGTAGGCAGCAATGCAATCCCCATCCCGTGTACCGCTGCCTGAGCCATGGTTGAAAATTGGTCAAACATCATTCCTGTAGGTAATTTTTCTTTTATATTGTGGGCGTTTAACCATCGTTCCCAACCACGTGGTCGCGTCTCTAGGTGCAGTAAAGGGTAATTCAGGATAGCTGACGGATCAGCTGTGGGGGCCGCAAACGTACCTGGTGCGCAGACTGGAATAACCGTTTCAGGCATCAACGGCATATGCTGTGCATTTGGCCAATCTTCGCGCCCGAAATGGATGGCTGCATCAAAGCGGCTGGATCGGAAATCAAATGGGGCAAGACGGGTGGATAGGTTCGTGGTGACTTCAGGATGCGCCCGCGCAAAATCTGACAATCGGGGGGCCAACCAGTGCATTCCGAACGCGGGCAGAATGGCAAGGTTCAGCGTGCCGCCATTTGGATTTGAACTTGCCGCAATCGACGCCGCTGCAAGTTGTCCCAGAATATCGCGGGCTTTCAAAGCATAAGCTTGACCCGCTGGTGTCATTCGCAACAATCGCCCTTCGCGCTGCATCAAGGGGACGCCCAATTGATGTTCCAGTGTCTTAAGCTGTCGACTGATGGCGCTTTGCGTCAGCGACAACTCTGCTGCGGCGGCTGTGGCGGTACCAAGCCGTGCAACTGCTTCAAAAGCAAGCAATGAGGACGTTGATGGCAAGAAGCGGCGCGGCGCGATCATCTATGCGTTTTCCTCATAGGTTGTAGGATGGATGAGCATTAGAACTTCCGCACTAAATTTGCAATAAGTGCATAAATATCAGAAATTCCGCGAAAGGCTCATCTCATGAATGCAGAACCAAATATCCTAAAGGCCAAAGATGCACCTGATTTGGGCAGCTTTGATTGGGCCGATCCATTTCGCTTGAGTGATCAGTTGAATGAGGACGAGCGGATGATCCAAGCCTCGGCCGCTGCTTATGCGTCTGAGAAACTGGCCCCGCGTGTGATCGACGCTTTTGCCAATGAAGTGACAGATCCTAGTATCTTTGCCGAAATGGGCGAGATGGGGCTGCTGGGTGTGACGTTGCCCGAAGAATACGGCGGTTTGGGTGGCTCATATGTCAGCTATGGCCTCGTCGCGCGCGAAGTAGAACGTATCGACAGTGGATATCGGTCAATGATGTCTGTGCAATCCAGCCTCGTGATCTATCCTATCTATGCTTATGGTTCAGAAGAACAGCGCCGCAAGTACCTGCCAAAATTGGCATCTGGCGAATGGATTGGGTGTTTTGGTCTGACTGAACCAGACGCAGGCAGTGATCCGGCTGGTATGAAGACTGTGGCTAAGAAAACGGACGGTGGTTACGTGATCAGTGGGTCCAAAATGTGGATCTCTAACGCGCCAATCGCTGATGTCTTTGTGATCTGGGCCAAGTCCGAGGCACATGGCGGTAAAATCCGCGGCTTCGTCTTGGAAAAAGGGATGAAGGGGCTGTCTGCGCCAAAAATCGGCAACAAGCTATCCTTACGCGCGTCCGTGACGGGTGAAATCGTGATGGAGGGTGTCGAAGTTGGCGAGGACGCATTGTTGCCAAATGTTCAAGGTCTTAAGGGTCCGTTTGGCTGTTTGAATCGTGCACGTTATGGCATCGCATGGGGCGCTATGGGCGCAGCAGAATTTTGTTGGCACGCGGCGCGTCAGTACGGATTGGACCGCAAGCAGTTCAACAAACCCTTGGCCGGCACGCAACTGTTCCAGAAGAAGCTCGCGGACATGCAGACCGAAATTACTCTGGGCCTGCAAGGCGCTTTGCAAGTCGGGCGTTTGATGGACGATGCGAAAGCTGCACCAGAAATGATTTCGATCATGAAGCGGAACAACTGTGGCAAAGCGCTGGATATTGCGCGCATGTCGCGGGACATGCACGGTGGCAACGGTATCAGCGGCGAATTCCAAGTGATGCGCCACATGATGAACCTTGAGACGGTTAACACCTATGAGGGCACGCACGACGTTCACGCCTTGATCTTGGGCCGTGCCCAGACTGGCATTCAAGCGTTCTTTTAAAAACATAAGGTGCGCGTCAAGCGCACCTTACTTGTCTGCAACGGCCATAAGCTAGGCGCGTGGTGTGCCGATCAAGGGTTCGCGTTCCGCTTTGCGAATGACTGCCGGATCGTAAGCGTCGCGGGAAAAAACCTGTCGTACCAGTGGTGCGAAAAATTCAATTGGCAGACTGTCGTATTCTGGATCAAAGCTGGACTGATCCCAACGCTCACAAAACATCGCACAATCATCGAAATATAGATGGCCCGCAAACTGATCCCTCTTGTTTGGATTTCCGCCAACAAGATGACCGTAATAGACCATCTGAAAATCACCATGTGTTTGGACACACCAACTACATTGCTCCCGCACAAAGGGACGTAAAATTGCCGCTGCGTATTCGTCGTGGTTATGCCGCTGCGTATTCGTCGTGCTTATAAGGTGCGTAGATGTCACCGATGTCATGCAAAAGCATGCACACGACCCAGTCAATATCTGCCCCGTCACGCCATGCACGTGTTGCCGATTGCAATGAATGACCAAGTCGCGTGACCTTGTAGCCGGACAATCCTTCGTCCAAATCAACCAGCGCTTTCAGCAACTTGTCAGCGGTCCCCTTTGTGTATTCGACCTCGTGTTTGGTTAGAAACGCATAATCCTCGGCAGTTCCGTCTTTCATCTGGGTAAAGCTGACTGTCTTGGCCATAGGTGACGCCCTTGTGCGAGTTTCTAGTATATCTTCTTACCTCATCCTATTTCGGGCCTTGCTGGTTTTGCAAATGATGAATTGCATCGAAATTCGAAAAGATTCTAGATGAATTCCCAATAAACTTTACGTCATGTTAGCGAATTCAGGGCTGGCTGCTGGACACGGCAGCATAGCCAGCTAATGTCTCATTCGACACTTTATCTTTACAGGAGCAAGCGCATGGAAAAGTTTGGAAAAAGTCAGTCCGTGAAGCGGGTCGAAGATGTGCGGTTCCTGACGGGTGACGGACGCTATGTTGAAGATATTGCCCCAAAAAACGCATTGAACGCGTTCTTTTTCCGCTCTCCTGTTGCGCATGCGACAATTACCGAACTTGATGTGACCGATGCCCGCGAGGCCGAGGGGGTACAGGCTGTTTTGACCTGCGCTGATCTAGAAGCCGCGGGTATGAATACTGAAATGTTTGCTGCCCTTGTGGCCAATCGCGATGGCACAAAAGGCGCGGCCACCAGCCGCAATGTCTTGGCAAAGGGCCGCCTGCGGTTTGTAGGTGAACCTATCGTCGCAGTGATTGCAGAAACGATGGACCAGGCGCGGGATGCAGCCGAGTTGGTTGTGCTGGATTATGACGAACTGCCGACCAAAATGGACCTGACAGCAGGGGGTGAAACCCTGCATGACAGCGCGCCTGACAACGTGGCATTCGATTGGGAAATGGGGGATGAGGGCGCAACAACGGCAGCCTTCGCATCTGCCGCACATGTGGTCAGCCTGAACGTTGGTGACAACCGGATCATCGTCAATTCGATGGAGCCGCGCGGTTGCTATTCCTCATGGGACGACGACGGACGTCTGCATGTTGCGATAAACGGGCAAGGCGTTTGGGTGAACAAGAACCAAATGATTACAGCTTTTGGGTTGGACGCGGATGACGTGCATGTAACCAACCCCGATACGGGTGGCGGTTTTGGCATGAAAGGCATGGGGTATCCCGAACCCTTTAGTGTGGCGCATGCAGCCCGCATTTTGGGCCGTCCAGTCAAATGGATGTCCGAACGCACAGAGGCGATGTTGTCTGACAATGGTGGCCGTGATCTGACATCGTTGGCGGAACTGGCGTTTGACGAGAACTACAAAATCACAGCGTATCGCGTGCATTCGGATATCAACCTTGGGGCCTATAACTCTCAATTTGGCCAACCGATCCAAACGACGCTTTTCAGTCGCGTTTTGATGGGTGTTTATGATGTGCAAACGACTTATCTGCACGTGAACGGCTACTTTACCAACACCACGCAGGTTGACGCATATCGCGGCGCTGGCCGTCCTGAAGCGATCTATGTTTTGGAACGTGTGATGGACCGCGCTGCCCGTGAGTTGGGCGTTGACCCCTGGGAGCTGCGTCGCCGTAATTTCATCAAGCCAGATCAATTTCCCTATGCCGCCGCAACGGGCGAGACCTATGATGTTGGCAACTTTGATATGTTGTTGAGCCGCGCTGCTGAGATTGCGGATGCAAGTGGCTTTGCGGCCCGTCGCGCTGCTGATGCAGCCAATGGCAAGCTGCGTGGCCAAGGTCTGTGTTACTACATTGAAAGTATCTTGGGCTCACCAGATGAGACTGCCAAAGTTGTGTTTAACGAGGATGGCACAGTTCATATCCTTGTGGGGACACAATCGGGTGGGCAGGGGCATGAAACGGTTTATGCACAATTCCTAAGTGACCAAACGGGCATTCCTGCCGACCTAATCTTTGTCATTCAAGGAGACAGCGATTTGATCAAGACGGGCGGCGGGACTGGTGGTTCGCGATCTGTCACTGTGCAAAATAATGCGACCTTGGCAACGGTTGCCACGATGACCCAGAAGTTTACCGCCTTCCTGTCTGAGGAAATGGGCGTGGATGCGAGTACAATTGAATTCGATGACGAACGGTTCCGCGCTGATGGATCAAATTTGACGCCGACCATGCTTGAAGTTGCTGAAATGGCGCGTGCTGCGGGGCGCAACGATCTTTTGGTGCACGAAGAACATGCGAAATTGGAGGCGCGCAGCTTTCCAAACGGGGCCCATATTTCAGAGGTTGTGATCGATCCTGAAACGGGTGTTGTTACGACAGAGCGTTACTTTGTCATTGATGATTTTGGCAACCTTATCAATCCTGTATTGGCCGAGGGGCAGGTACACGGTGGTGTGGTTCAGGGCATCGGGCAGGCCCTGACGGAACGTGTTGTTTATGATGAAGACGGCCAACTGCTCACGGCAACGTTTATGGATTATGCGATGCCACGGGCAGATGATGTCCCTAATATAAGCTTCACTTCAGTGCCAGTCCCGTCCACGGCAAACATTATGGGCATGAAAGGCTGCGGGGAGGCAGGAACTGTTGGTGCATTGGCGGCCGTCGCAAACGCGGTTCAAGATGCGCTTTGGGATCACGGCGTGCGTCAGGCCGACATGCCTTTCACACCGCACAGAGTTTGGGAATTGTTACAGGATGCGCCTATCGCCGCTGAATAAGCGAATTGCCACATGGCTTGTGGACCATTTTGGACGGGGCGCACCTGAAGTCGCGCCACCTGTTCGTGGACCGACGATTCATGTGATCATTTTGGATGGTACGATGTCCTCGCTTGAAGCTGGGCGTGAGACCAACGCGGGTTTGACGTATAAATTGTTATCCGAGATGGGCAGCCAAGTGTCTGTGTATTACGAACACGGGCTTCAATGGTCGCATTGGCGTCGTGCAGGTGATGTATTGATGGGGCGCGGTATAAACCGTCAAATTCGTCGCGCTTATGGTTATCTAGCGTCACGTTATCACCCTGGGGATCGAATATTCCTGATGGGCTTTTCACGGGGGGCTTATGCGGTGCGGTCTCTTTCGGGCGTTATTGATATGGTCGGCTTATTGCGTAATGATCAGGCCACTGAGCGGCGTATTCGCGATGCATATCGCCATTACGAACGTTCCCCAAAAAGCGAAGCATCCTCAGTTTTTCGTGAGGCATATTGTCATGAAAACATTGAAATCGAGATGGTTGGCGTATGGGATACTGTCAAATCTTTGGGTATCAACGCCCCCGTTTTATGGCGCCTTAGTGTAGCAAAACATGCATTTCACAGCCACGCAATAGGACCTTCGATCAAAAACGGATATCACGCATTGGCCCGTCACGAGACACGCGTCGCCTACAAGCCGATCATGTGGGAGACTGATCCCAAATGGACAGGCCATATGGAGCAAATGTGGTTTCGCGGTGCGCACGGCGATGTGGGCGGGGAATTGGGGGGCAATCACCAGTCTAGGCCGCTTTCCAATATCCCGCTGGTCTGGATGTTGGAAAAGGCGCAGAGCCATAATTTGCCGTTGCCCAACTGTTGGCAAGGCCGTTTCCCCCAAGACCCAACTGCGCCAGCCACAGGAACATGGAGCGGCTACGGTCGTGTTTTTATTACGCGTAAACCACGAAACGTTGGTCTTGATCCCTCAGAGCGGATCCACCCAAGTCTAGCACAGGATCCTGAGCCGCAAACGCGATCATGGTTAGGTCGACTACGACAATCGGTGGGTTAGGGTTTGGCAATGGCCATAATGATGCAGGTTGTTGATCCCGTTGCGTACAACTTACCATCCTCAACACCGCGAATTTCACCAGTTGCCACACCAGTTGAACGGCCTGCATGATCCACAGTGCCAATGCAATCAATGGTCGTGCCAATTGGCACCGAACGGATAATATTTATCTTATATTCCAAGGTCGTATAGACTGAACCGCGCGGGACACGTGTCATGATTGCGCAGGCCATGGCGCTGTCCAACAAGGTGCCATACCAACCACCATGCACAGTGCCCATCGGGTTGGTTACATTGAATTCAGGTGTGCCACGAAACACAACACGCCCGTCTGCAACATCGTGCAGCGCATAGCCCATTGTCGCCCCGATTGGGGGTGCAGGGTTTTCGCCGTTTAGAATCCCTTGCATGAATTCTAGCCCTGACATCGCAAGAACCTCGTTGGTACTCAGAAGGTCGGCGGGGGAAAGTGCGTGTTTGATCATAATAACTCCGTCGGGCAAAGGATGCCCAACGGTAGAAACCCCGCCAATTGGCGGCAAGGGTTACGCGACGTTGCGAATGCTGCTGGCCTGCGTGACGCCAAGTGCATGACACACATCACGGGTCAGGTCCGGGCGGTTAAGTGTGTAGAAGTGCAGATCTTTGACACCTTCGCACATCAGATCGTCACACAGTTCAGTACACTGTGCGACTGACAGCAGATCTGTGCGCCCGTCGCGCGTGGCTTTATCAAAGGTCTGCGCCAATTCATTCGGGATATGCGTGCCACATTTTTCAGCAAACTTACGTGCGCTGTTCCAGTTGGATATCGGCAAGATTCCAGGGGTAATGGGGGCTGTGATACTAGCATCTGCGCAGGCATCGCGGAAACGAAGGAAGGATTCAGCCTCGAAGAAGAATTGTGTCAGGGCTTCGCAAGCACCAGCGTCAATTTTTGCTTTTAACCAATCAATGTTTTGCTTGGCTGAGGTCGCATCTGGATGGACGTCAGGATAGGCACCAACCCGGATGTTGAACTTGTTTGTGTCTGCAAGCGCGGAAATGAGGTCGCAACTGTCTTTGAAGCCTTCGGGATGAGGCGTAAATGTGCTGGACCCTTGGCTTGGGTCACCGCGTAGTGCGACGATGTCGGTAATGCCAGCATTCGCAAACTTATTGGCTGTGCCAAGGACATCGGCTTTTGATGCGCCCACACATGTCAAATGCGCAGCAACTTTATGACCAGACGTCCGGTGCAACGTTTGTGCGGCGTCATGTGTCAGGTGCTGATCGGAACCACCAGCCCCGTAAGTCACGGAAAAGAAACGAGGACCCAAGGGTGCCAATACCTGCGCCGTGTCCCAGAGCCGGAAAGAGGCGTCTATGGATTTTGGCGGGAACACTTCGAATGAAACGTTAGGGACGGGCATTTGGATCTCCTATATGATCTGATTTTACCCTTGTCGCACAAACCCAAACATGAAACAATTTCATAACTTTCAAGATAAACATGAGTTTCATATGCATATCGAGTTTCGCCACCTTCGCACGATCAAAGCCATCCATGAAACTGGGGGGTTGGCGAAGGCTGCGGATCAGTTGCACGTCACGCAAAGCGCGCTGAGCCATCAGGTTAAGGGGCTTGAGGATCAGGCGGGAGTTGAGCTGTTTGTACGTCGTTCTAAGCCGTTGCGATTGTCTGCTGCGGGTATGCGTTTGTTGCGTCTGGCTGATCAGGTTTTGCCGCAGATCGAAGCCACGTTGGCGGAGTTCACGGGGCTTCGTGACGGCAAGTCGGGGCGCATGCATATTGCGATTGAATGTCACGCATGTTTCGAGTGGTTGTTTCCGGTGCTTGAGCAATTCCGGCGTGACTGGATGGACGTCGACGTTGATATCCGTCCGGGCCTTGCGTTTGATGCATTGCCTGCGTTGATGAAGGAAGAAGTTGATCTTGTTGTGTCTTCTGATCCAGAAGAAATCGCAGGGGTCGAGTTCATAGAACTCTTTGATTATGCGCCGGTTTTCGTGGCATCTAAAGATCATCCACTTGCGCAAAAGGAATATATCGAAGCCAAAGATTTTCGCGGTGAGACGTTGATTACTTATCCCGTTGAACGTACCCGTTTGGATGTGTTTAGCCAACTTTTGATCCCTGCAAAGGTCGAACCAAAAGCTGTCCGTCAGGCTGAATTGACGGCCGTCATTTTGTTGCTTGTTGCCTCAAATCGGGGGGTGTCGGTGCTGCCGGATTGGGTCGTGCGGGAGGTCAAGTATTCCTCGGATTATGTGACCCGTCCGTTGACGAAAGAGGGCATTACGCGACGTCTTTATGCGGCCATCCGCGCGGATGAAAAGGACAAGCCTTATATGAAGCGTTTAATTGAATTGGCGCGGGTTGAAGCGCGTAAATTACAGGACGTTTAGAGGAATATTAAGACCACGGTTGCGGCCATGACAATGGCCATCGTCGTCATAAAACCGCGCCAGACGCGTTCTGAGTTTAGGAAGCCAGAAAGCAAATGGCCGATCGTGGTCCAAAACAGGCAAACACCTAAGTTGACTGCGCTGAATACGATGAGCAGTCGTAGGGCTTCAAGGGGTGCTGAAAGGCCGATGCCAAAGCCGGCAGAAGCGGCTAGTGTTATTGCCCAAACCTTTGGATTTATTGCCTGAAATAGGATTGCTTCGTGAAAACGAAAGGGACGGCCACGGTCTTCGGCTTTGCCTGCACGTCCTGCTTGGGCAGTCTTGTATGCCAGCCACAAAATCCACAATGCCGCCAGGATTTGGAAGGCCAATTTCAGGTTAGGTGCGGCCAGTAATATGGCGCTTAGACCCAGTGCGCTGGCGGCAGCAATCAACCCTGTTCCTATGGGCACGCCTAGCAAATGGGGCAGGGTCGCGCGAAACCCGAAACGTGCGCCAGACGCGGTTAACATCACGACGTTTGGACCGGGGGAGAACAGGCCAACGAGGGCGAAAATGATAAGGGGGATGGATGCGCTCATAATGCGCTATACCAACTTAGAGCGTCGGCAATGTAAAGTGAGATTAGGAGCAAAAACCAACGTCGGTATTACGTCGGTATCGCGTAGGTATTTGGTCGGTGCATCAAACATACACCGACCAAAATGGTTTTAGATCACTTTAACGATCTGCTTGCCGACATTCTTACCTTCCAGCAAGCCCATGAAGGCGGCTGGCGCGTTCTCCAGACCCTCAGCAATGTCCTCAACCACTTTGATGTCACCGGAGGCAACTTTTGGCGCGATTTCTTTCATGAACTTGGGGAAGTCCCCCCAGTGGTTCGAGATGATGAAACCGTTGACTGAGATAAAGTTGACTAGAATGTTGCGCCACAGTGCGGGGGCGGTGATGCCCTCGTCCTTAGCACCAGCGCCAAGGCCGCCAGCGTTATACCAGCTGATCATGCCACAGATCGGAATGCGACCGTGTGGTTTCATCAGCGGGATCACGGCTTCAAGCACTTTGCCGCCAACGTTTTCGAAGTAGATGTCGATTCCGCCGCCACAGGCTTCTTTAACCGCAGCGCGCAAGGAACGTGCGTCATCATAAGCGCGGTGATCGATGCAGGCGTCAAAGCCGAAGACATCGACAGCCATTTTGCATTTGGCTGCGCCGCCAGCGATGCCGACTGTTTTTAGGCCCAAGGATTTGGCGACCTGACCAACCATTGATCCAACGGGACCGGTGGCTGCGGCAACGACCAATGTTTCGCCAGCTTTTGGGCGACCGTATTCCATCAGGCCGTACCAGCCTGTGAAGCCAGGCATGCCAAGCACACCAAGGGACGCGGTTATTGGACCCTCGGCTGGATCAACTTTGCGGCACATGCGGGCGTCTGCGGTTGCATGTGTTGCCCAGCCAAACGGACCGAATGCAAAATCGCCAGCTTTGAAGGCTGATGAATTTGATGCGATGACTTCGCCAACTGATCCACCTTCCATTGGGCCACCGATTGGGACGGGGGCGGCGTAGCTTTTGCCGTCGTCCATGCGTCCGCGCATGTAAGGGTCTAAGGACATGTAATGGACGCGAACCAAAATCTCTCCCTCACCCGGTGTCGGGACGTCCAAGGTCTCAAAACCAAAGTGTTCTGGGGCAGGTGCGCCGGTTGGGCGGCCTGCCAATGTGATGCGTTGCATTTGTTCAGTCATGTGCGTTCTCCCTATTTGTGATGAGCGTGGCGTTGAATGGACGCGCTGGCAAGTTGTGACGCTACGTGCGTGTTCCGCAGGCTAGGGGGGAGTCACCCCTTGGCAAGCCACACAGTAGGTCGTATAGCGCGGGCTTAATCCTTGCAGGAGTCCCCGCCATGATCGGCAGCGCAAACCTAAACATCATGATCAAAGCCGCCCGCAAAGCTGGCCGTGCCCTGGTCAAAGACTTTCGCGAGGTCGAGAACCTTCAGGTGTCGATGAAGGGGGCTGGTGATTTTGTCAGCAAGGCAGACATTGCCGCTGAGAAGATTATTAAAGACGAATTAATGGGTGCACGCCCCACTTACGGCTGGATTGCCGAAGAAGGTGGCGAAGAAGCAGGAGCCGATCCGACACGTCGTTGGATTGTTGATCCGCTAGATGGCACGACTAACTTTTTACACGGATTGCCGCACTGGGCAGTTTCGATCGCTTTAGAGCATAAAGGCCAAATCGTTGCGGGCGTTGTGTTTGACCCTGCCAAGGATGAAATGTTTTTTGCTGAAAAAGGCACGGGCGCTTGGATGAACGACAGCCGTATGCGCGTGTCTGGCCGGATCAAGATGATCGAGGCTGTGTTTGCAACGGGTTTGCCGTTTGGTGGCCGTTCCGATTTGCCAGTGACATTGCAAGAATTGGCCCGTTTGATGCCTGCGGTTGCTGGCGTACGTCGCTGGGGATCTGCTGCATTGGATTTAGCTTATGTCGCTGCTGGTCGCTATGACGGGTATTGGGAACGTCGCTTGAATTCATGGGATATCGCGGCTGGTTCGTTGATTGTCCGTGAAGCTGGTGGCTTGGTTGAGCCGTTGAACCCGAATGGCAATATTATCGAGGACGGCGAGATCATTTGCGCAAATGAGCCGTTGTTTGGTCATTTGACTAAGATTATTCGTAAGTCTTGATCTTACTTGAAATGCTAAAGTTGGCCTCGCTGTGATGCGGGGCCTTTTTTATTTGGGGCGCTGCCCCCGCCGCGCAGGCGCGTCTCCCCCGGAGTTTACTTAGCAAAATGAACGAGGGCGGCGGTTATCGGTCTGAGGGGGGGTATACCATCGCGCCATGTGATTGGTTCGTGGTCAAGGGGATGTGTCGCGTCGATACATCCTAGGTTCACGCCGCACATCAGGGGATTGGAGCGTGTTCGGTGATGCGTGTAAATTCCGTAGGTTCTGCAGAAATAGTGTTGTGCTGTGTGGGTTCCAAAGCTGTAAAGCCCAAGGTTGTCGACGCCTTTGGTGATTTTCAGAGTTGCTGAAGTCACCCCGATGTTGCCAGCTTGTCGCCGTTTGCAGAACGAACAATTACAACGTGCAGCGTCTTCGTATCCGTTTGGCGCATCGCCTGTCAGTTCGATTGCGCCGCAGTGGCAGGTGGCGGTGATTTTCATCGTTTCTTGACCCTTGGAATGCTGCTGCGTGAATAGACAGCTTCAGGGTGAGGTGGGTGATAGTCGTTGTTTTTCCAGAAATCTGTTCCACCTCGTTTTAACCAAACAGGTATCGCGCAGATGATCCCTGCGACGAAGCCACCTGCGTGTGCCCAGTACGCCACGCCGCCTGTTTCCGGATTTGATCCGATGCCGCCAAAGAACTGCATTGCGAACCACACCACCAACATAATCCAAGCAGGGATTGGAAAGATCCGGAAGAACACGATCAAGATCAGCAGGATGTCGACCTTGGCTTTGGGGAACAGCAACAGATAGCCGCCCATGACCCCAGCGATGGCACCTGAGGCCCCCACGGTTGGTACGTTCGAATAGGGCGCTGAAAGGTAGTGGATCAGCCCTGCGGCGATCCCTGTCAGGAGGTAGAAGCCAAGGTAGGGCAGATGACCCATTTCGTCCTCGATATTGTCCCCAAAAATCCATAGGAACAGCATATTGCCTGCAAGATGCATCCATCCGCCGTGCAGGAACATGGACGAGATCATGGTGTATGGGGCTTCACCCCGGCTGAACCGTTCGGGGATCATGGCCCAGTTCCAATAGACCTCGCTTATCGCCCGTGCATCCGAAAATGCCCCGACATAGCTGAGGAATATCAGGATGTTCGCGGCCATAAGCGCGTAGGTGACATAGGGCGTGCGCCCTGACGGATTGTGATCGCGAATTGGTAACATCCCGCTAAGCTGAGGCTTTGGCGGGATAGGGTCAAGGGGTTAGCTGATCTCGCCCAGCAAGGCCGCGTTACCGCCCGATGCGGTGGTGTCGATGCAGATGTGACGTTCTTCATGCGCATGCCCTGCGTCGGGCTGTGAAGTGATCAACGGCATGATCGCGTCGGTGCGTTTGGCGAGTGCCTTGTCGATGGCTTGCGCGGTGGCTGTGTCACCCCACCATATGATGCCGCCATAGGCTGGCCCGTCGGTGAGCAATGACGGCGCTATGGTGCCAGTGGCTGCAACAGCTTGGCCGCCCAAGGCTGTGACAGCTTGTGCTTGTGCCGCGGCCGCATTTGCCCCCGGACCCATGCACAAGATTGGTGCGCAGGACATGCTGCTAAGGCGATTGGATTCACCTGTAGGGCCAGGAAGCGTGATTTCTTTGATCAACTGCGCGGTTGTTGTGATCTTTGGCAACTCGGATTGGGTGGTTGCCCATTCACCCGCAGCACCCGCAGGCTTTGGCGCACGGAACCGCAGCAAGTAATCTGGTCCACCGGCTTTGGGACCTGTGCCGGAAAGGCCAGTGCCGCCAAAGGGTTGGCTGCCAACAATCGCACCAATTTGGTTGCGATTGATATAGACGTTGCCCGCCATGATCCGATCCGAGACGTGCTGCACACGGTCGTCGATACGTGTGTGCAGGCCAAAGGTCAGCCCGTACCCAGTTGCGTTGATCGCATCAATAACGGCATCAAGTTCATGAGATTTGTAGGTGGCGAGGTGAAGGACTGGGCCGAAGATTTCCTCTTTCATATCCGCGATACCGTCGACCTTGATAAGGGTCGGTGCGATGAACGTTCCTGCCTCAGGCGTGGGCAGTTGGTGCAGGATATCTGCGCTGTGAGACGTGATATGTGCAGCGATCTTTGCGCGGGCTTGTTCGTCGATGACTGGGCCTACATCTGTTGCGATATCCCACGGTTGACCAACGTCCAACGCGTCCATTGCCCCTTTGAGCATTTTGATGAATGCGGGCGCGATGTCTTCTTGGATGTAAAGGCAACGCAGGGCGGAACAGCGTTGGCCTGCCGATTGAAAGGAACTTTCGACAATCGCAGCAACCGCCTGTTCGGGCAGGGCTGTGCTGTCGACAATCATGGCGTTTAGACCGCCCGTTTCGGCGATCAGCGACGTGGCTGGTGCGTTGGCAGCCAAGCTGGCGCGGATACGCAGTGCCGTTCCTGTTGACCCAGTAAATACGACGACGTTGAGGTTTGGCTGAGCCGTTAGCGCCCCACCAATATCACCACCACCTGGCAAAAGTTGCAGGGCGTGTTTTGGCACGCCAGCTTGGTGCAACAATTGGGCGGTGCGATGTGCCATCAGGCTGGTTTGTTCAGCAGGTTTAGCAAGGACAGCGTTGCCAGACGCAAGGGCCGCCCCGATTTGACCAGAATAGATTGCCAGAGGAAAGTTCCACGGCGAGATGCACAGGGCGACGCCAGCTGGCGCCTCGTCGGTGGCTTGGGCTGCGTAAAAGCGCAAAAAATCAACGGCTTCGCGCAATTCAGCCACACAATCGAGTAGCGATTTACCAGCTTCGCGGGTGAGGAGGGCAAAGAGTTCGCCAAAATTCGCCTCGTAAAGATCAGCGGCGGTGTTGAGAATACGGGCCCGCTCGGACACAGGCGCGTCCCATGTTTTCGCGTTTGCGACAGCGGTTTCAACGTCTTTGAGGGACGCGTATTGCGCAGTGCCAACGTGGTCTGTTGCGTCGGCTGGGTTTATAACTGCAATGCTGGCGGCTGGCGTGGCTGTGCCATTTAGAAGAGGGGCAGCAGCCCACTGGGACGTTTGAAATGGTGCGCGTGCGGTATCTACTTTGGACAATGTTGGTGCATGGGCCAGATCAAACCCCATCGAATTTGTCCGCTCTGGCTGATACAAGTCGCGACCAACTGGGATTGGATGACCCTCAGTACTTACTGCATCAAATGGGTCCGCTGCGACGATTTCAGGTGCAACCTCTTCGTCGACGATCTGATTGACGAAGCTGGAGTTCGCACCGTTTTCCAGCAAGCGACGCACCAAATAAGCCAGCAAATCGCGATGTGCACCGACAGGCGCATAGATGCGGCAGCGGGTGTTGTTGTCTTGCATAACCATCGTGTGCATCGCTTCGCCCATGCCATGTAAACGCTGGAACTCATACGATTGTGGATCGGTTGCCATGTGCAAGACCGCGGCGACAGTGTGGGCGTTGTGTGTGGCGAACTGGGGATAGATCCGGTCCGTCATGCCCAGCAATTTACGCGCGTTTGCGATATAGCTGACGTCGGTCTGTGCCTTTTGCGTGAAGACGGGGAAGTGTTCCATGCCAAGGGTCTGGGCCAGCTTAATCTCCGTGTCCCAATAGGCACCTTTGACCAAACGGACCATGAATTTCCGGTCGTATTTGATGGCCATATCGTAGAGCGCTTGGATTGCTGTCTCGGCGCGTGGGCCATAGGCTTGGACAACGACCCCAAAGCCGTCCCATCCAGCCAAAGCTGGTTCTGATACAACAGCTTCGATTACTTCTAGGGAAAGGCCAAGGCGGTCTGCTTCTTCGGCGTCTATGTTCAGCCCCATGCCAGCGGATTTTGCCAGCAAGGCAAGCGATCGCAAACGGGGCGTTAAATTGCGCAAGACGTCTTTACGTTTGGCCAACTCGTAACGCGGATGAAGGGCAGACAGCTTGACCGAGATGCCCGGATTGCTGCGGACGTCATCATGTGTGCAAGCTGTGGCAATGGCTGAAATCGCACGGGAATAGCTAAGGTGGTAGCGTTTCGCGTCGCCTTCGGTCCGTGCCGCTTCGCCCAGCATATCGTAGGAATAGGTGAAGCCCTTTTTCTCCATCCCTGCGGCGCGTTTCATGGCGGAATTGATGTCTTCCCCTAAAACGAACTGGCGGCCCATTTCTTTCATCGCACGTGAGACGGCGGCGCGAATGACGGGTTCGCCAACGCGTTTTAAAGCGGAATGTAGGTGGCGTGCGGGGCCGGGGGCGTCGTCGTCTAGAACGCGACCCGTTAGCATCAACGCCCACGTGGACGCGTTCACCAGAGAGGACGCAGATTTGCCCAAGTGCTTGCCCCAATCGGAGGGGGCGATTTTATCTTCGATTAAGGCATCAATGGTGTCGGCGTCCGGAACACGCAACAATGCTTCGGCCAAGCACATCAGGGCGACACCCTCATCCGTGGAAAGGCCGTATTCGGCTAAGAACACTTCCATCAAGCCTGGGGCGGCCTCGTGGCGAATTCGGTCAACAAGTTTGGCGGCTTCTGCGACGATGTCCTTGCGGTCTTTTTCGGAAAGGTTGGCCAAAGCGATCAGATGATCAACCACTGGTGCGTGGTCGCCATAGGTGTTTTCGTCAATCCGGTGAATCAGTGTATTTGACATAAGCGTCCCTTTCCATTTAGGTCACTGTATTCGATGATCATAAGTCGTTTGTGCTTAACTTCACATCAACGCCAGAACTTTGGCGTAAATATTGGATAGAAAACGTGATTTTTAATCATTCTGAGTTGGATCGTTTCGACACTTCGATTCTTGAGGTTCTGGCAAAGGACGGCCGGATCAGCCTGACCGAACTGGCAGGCCGGATTGGTTTGTCAAAGTCGCCGACACAGGCGCGTCTCCGGCGATTGGAAAGCTCTGGGGTTATCCTTGGATACCGGGCGATGTTGGACCCCATCCGGTTGGGATTGGACCATGTGGCGTTTGTCGAGGTGAAGTTAAACGATACCCGTGAAGCGGCATTGCGAGCCTTTAATGCGGCGGTGGCAAAGGTTCCTGAGATCGAACAAGCCCATATGATTGCTAGCCATTTTGACTACCTTCTTAAGGTCCGCACCTCGAACATGGCGCAGTACCGTATCTTCTTGGGCGAGACGATTTCGACGTTGCCGCACATCGCGTCGACGTCGACCTATGTTGCGATGGAAGCGGTGAAAGAAACTGTTTTGGCAGAAACCAACTGAACACCGCACAAAGATGTTTCTTGACCTGCGAGCGATATGCGCCAAGTATTGATGCATGCGTATTTTATTTGCTTTGGCACTGATGGCTGGCCCCGCGTGGGCTGATGATTGCCCCGATCCAGCGGATCACGGGGCAGAACTGAACAATCTGATTGCGGCCGCACGGTCTGCCCCATCCGAGGCGGAAGGCAGGACAGTGTCTAGCGAGATGTGGAAGGTTTGGTTGCGCGCACCCAATGCCCAAGCGCAAGAGGTGTTGGATCGCGGCATGGAACGCCGTGATAGTTATGATTTTGCGGGTGCGTCCAACGATTTCGACAAGTTGGCGCAGTACTGTCCGACATATGCTGAAGGTTTCAACCAACGGGCCTACGTTCAATTCCTGCAGGGCAATTTCGCCGGGGCTTTGGTGGACCTTGATGCGGCATTGGTTTTGAACCCCAACCACGTTGCTGCGCAGTCCGGTCGTGCGCTGACATTGATGCAATTGGAACGTTTCGCGGACGCCCGTGTGCAGATGTTGGAAGCGCTGGAAAACAATCCGTGGCTGTCAGAACGTGCCCTAATTGCCAAAGGTGCCCCGCTTGGACCCAAGGGCGAAGATATCTAGGCTTGAGCCTCCCGCATGCTTTGCATATGAACAAGTTATCGTCAGATGCGGGCGTGATGGAATGGTAGACATACCAGACTTAAAATCTGTTGGGCCTTGTGCCCGTGGGGGTTCAAGTCCCCCCGCCCGCACCAATATTTTCGAGCGATACAGCTTAAAACAATGGCTTGAAGTTGGGTTGTTACATGAGGGTCACCCCTGAGGGCCTGGTTCTCTACTCACTTTGCCAGGCAGGTCACGTAATTCAGTGACGGATAAAGGCCACCTTATGAAAACCTCATCTGCAAGTCTTCTCTGACAAATCATCGCATTGGTCTTAGGTTTTATGTCGAATAGAAGCGAGCGCATCGGTATGATAAGCGAAATATTGAAGGGCTATGAAGACGCAGCAAGCGATGGCGATTTCATTCAAGGGCTTGATGGGATTTCCTCGGTGGACTTGTTTGCGCCAGTTATTGAGCACTTCCCGCAACAGCCATCCTACGTGTTGGATATTGGTGCGGGAACTGGACGGGATGCAGCATGGCTTGCATCACTCTCTCATACCGTTGTCGCTGTCGAACCTGTGGATGCGTTGCTACACGCAGGAATATCCAAGCATAAATCGCCCAACATTTTTTGGGTTAATGATACATTACCTCAACTCTGGCAAACAATTGCTATTGGCAAAACGTTCGATGTCATTCTGCTTTGTGCCGTATGGCAGCACCTTGAGGATGCCGATCGTCAAATCGCGGTTTCTGCTCTCAGACGACTAACCTCTGAAAATGGGAAAATCATCATGTCGATAAGGCACGGTGCAGGTGCGCCAACACGACCAGTCTTTCCCGCTAATGTTTCAGACACCGTTAAATGGGCCGAATTGCAGGGGTTCTCAAAACTGGACGAAGTGTCCACACGATCTGTCCAAGTTCAAAATCACCAAGCGGCTGTGACATGGACATGGCTAGTTTTCCAAGCCTAAGGCGGTGGTCTGGCATGGCTCTAGGTGGCTATTCGACGCTTTTTATTCGGCTCGAATAGCCACTTCTAAAAAACGTCCTGTTTATTCATTCGGCAAAGGGACGGGCTTTCCCAAATGTCTTTCTTTTTCCCCGAGCATTAGCATTGCTGGCGTTACGATCAATGTCAGCACAGTTGCAACCACAAGACCACCTGCGATGGCGGAAGAGAGTTCTGTCCACCACTGCGTTGATGGTGCGCCATAAACAATCTCGCGGGTAAAGAAGTTCAAGTTCACACCAATCACCATTGGCATCAAACCTAAAGCCGTTGTGACCGATGTCAGGATAACGGGCCGAAGACGTTGCGCGCCTGTGCGGATTGCAGCCTCTAAGGGAGATTGACCCGATCTTTTGAGGTCATTGTAGGTGTCGATCAAAACGATGTTGTTGTTCACCACGATGCCCGCAAGGGCGATAACGCCGATACCGCCCATCACAATTCCAAAGGGCCGTCCCGTGATAATAAGGCCCAATAGCACTCCTGCGATGGAGAAAATGATTGCGCTCATCACGACAAAGGCTTGGAAGAAGTTGTTGAACTGAATCACAAGTATAACGAACATCAGAAAGATCGCGGTTGCAAAAGCCCCAACAAGAAAGGTCATGCTTTCCGCCTGATCTTCGGCTTCGCCACCAAAGCTGAAGGCGACGCCTTCGGGCAATTCAGCTTCATTCAAAGCAGCCGTAAGGGCGATGACCTGATCGTTGACCAAAACATCTGGTGCAACATTGGCTTCAATCGTCGTGACGCGTTTTTCATCAATGCGGCGGATTACGCCTGTGCGTGGTGATGGTGCGAAAGTCACGAAGTTCGAGATCGGAACCAATCCCGACGATGTAGGCACGCGAAGTCCCGCAAGCTCTGACAGCGATCGTTCCTCGCGGGGGAACCGAACCCGTATGTCCAAAGACCCGTCAATGTCGTCAGGCCGGTAGTCTGCGACGGTGATGCCTTGTGTCAACAATTGCACGGCTTGGCCAAGTAAGCTGACGTCTGCCCCAAAGCGCGCGGCTTCAGCCCGGTTGACGAGGATTGAAACCTCGACGCCCGGAACGGGGCTTGTGTCTGTAACATCGGTAAAGCCGCCAACGCGGTCCATTATGTCCCTAATTTGTTGCACGGCTAAGGTCTGCGCCGCGCCATTGCGGGCTGTGATCTGCAAGTTCACTGGTTTGCCAGCTGTCGGGCCATCGCTTTCGGTTTGCACCTGAACATCAATGCCCGCGATGTCTGCCACGCTTTCGCGGATGTCGACGCCAATTTTGGCTGCCGTGCGACGTGTATCCCAAGGGGTCAGTTCCAGTTGCAACGTGCCGATTGTTTCTTCGTCACCTTGTCCCGCACTCATCATCGAACGTGCATAAATACTGGCGATCTCATCATAACCTAGCAGACGGTCTTCGACAGCACGCACAAGCGCGTCACGTTCAAAGATCGAGAAATTGTCGCGTGCACGGACCTGCACCTGCATGAAATCAGGTTCGACGGATGGGAAAAAGGTGACGCCCTTGCCAAACTGTCCATACATCCCAAAGCCACCTAGCAACATCGCTAAGGCCAAAAGCACCGTCGCCGTAGGCCGCAGTACGGCCCATTCCAGCAAGCGCACGTATGCCCCTGTGAATCCGGTTATATCTCGCGGATCGCCAATTTCAGCCGCATAAAGCGCGGCCTTGGCTTTCGCTGTTTGAGGTTGGCGTTTGCCGATCAGGCCGCCAACAACTGGAATGAAAACCAGCGCCATGAACAAGGACGCCGAAAGCGTCAATATGACTGTGATTGGCAAGAATTTCATAAACTCACCCACCATGCCAGTCCAGAATAGCAGTGGGAAAAACACGCTAAGTGTTGTCGCCGTTGACGCGATGATCGGCCATGACATTCGTTTTGCGGCAAAGGCATAAGCGTCTTTCGGATCGGCCCCTTCTTGTAGCTTTCGGTCGGCAAGTTCAGTGGTGACAATGGCACCATCTACCAACATCCCCACGACAAGGATCAGTGAAAAGAGAACCACGATATTCATCGTGTAACCCAGTGTCCAAAGCGCGATAACGCCCGCCAAAAACGCACCGGGAATTGAAAGGCCCACAAGGATCGCCGAGCGCGTGCCAAGGGCAAGAATGATAACAATCATAACAAGGATCACGGCGGCGATGACGTTGGCCTCAAGATCGCTTAGCAAGTCCTTGACGCTTTTGGACTGGTCTTGCAGATAGGTTATTTCGATGTTGTCAGGCCAATCTGCCTGAAGCGTTTCGACGCGTTCTTTTACCGCTGCGACGGTTTCGATGATGTTCGCACCAGAGCGTTTGGTGATTTCCAAAGCCAATGCCGGCTGGCCGTTGATGCGTGCAAACGAATCTGGATCCTCGAACGTGCGCCGTATGGTTGCGACATCGCCGAAGGTCACCACAGCGTTTCCACGCACCTTTACGGGCATGGACATAACATCACTTAGGTCTTCGATAAGCCCCGGAACCTTCAACACAATCCGGCCAGACCCTGTTTCAATCGCCCCAGCCGCAATCAATCTGTTGTTGCGCTGGATCTGCCCAATAAGTTCATCAAAGGATAGGTTATAGGTCTGAAACACTGTCGGATCGATGAGGACTTCGAGGAACTCGAATCTTTGGCCGCCGATATCAGCCTCCAATACGCCGCCAAGTCCTTCAAGCTCTTCTTGCAACGTTTCTGCTAGATTGTTGAGCGTCCGTTCGGGGACGGGGCCAGATAGGATCGCAGTGATGATTGGAAACAGCGCGGTGTTGATTTCGGTTATGGTTATGTCACGAGCATCATCGGGCAGATCACCTTGGGCCCGATCAGCGGCTTCACGCACTTTATCCAGCGCCTCTTGATTGTCTCCGCCGGGGGCAAATTCAAGTTGGATGCTGGCAAAGCCTTCGCTGGCATCCGACTTCATACTGTCGAGACCCGTGATCGAACCGAACTCGGTCTCCATCGGTTCTAGCAATAGGCGCTCCGCATCTGTGGGGCTAATTCCGTCTAAGCCCGTCGAGACGTAAAATAAGGGCAGCGGAACCTCTGGGTTCGCTTCTTTGGGGATGGAAATATAGGCATATGCCCCGACCGTCAGCACCATGACAAGCGCCATAACCACCACACGTGAGCGCGAAAATGCAGCGTCTATGATGCTGTTCATTGGCTTTGTTCCCCAGCGCTTGGGGCTACGGTTTCGTCTTCATTTACGTAACCTTGACCAACTGTAATCACATCAACTGTTTCGGGAAGGCCCGTCACCCAAATGCCATCAATCTGTGCTTTGACAACCTGGATGGGAAAAAATTCTACCACATTGTCGGTGCTCACAGTTTTGATGCCAAGGATGCCTTGGGTGTCCAACGAGACAATAGAGGGCGATAGGAAATGCGCCGTGGCTTCACCTGTTGGAATAATAACTTCGGCTGAGATACCTGCGGGGATCGCACCGTCCTCATTGGCTACTTCAATCTCAGCAAGGAAAGTGCGTGTCTCGGAGGCAGCAGAGGTGCCTACAAAAGTAACTTTGCCAGGCAGTTCTTCGCCAGTGATAAAGCGTACGGTTGCCGATTGGCCAACTGCTATACGGGTCAGCGATTGCTGGGGCACCTGAATAGCAACAGTGAGGGGCGTGATATCAACCAGACGTCCAACTTCTGTACCTGCAGACACAAACTCGCCCTGATCAAGATCAAGTGTTTCGATCCGACCAGCAAAAGGTGCCGTGATGGCTAGCGCTTCTGCGGCCTGTTGCGCGGTTGTGACCTGCGCTTGGGCGTCTGCCAAGGTTGCCCTTGCCGCAGATACACGGTCAGCGGTGCTGACACCGCGATTCAGTAGTGCCTCGGCATTGTCGAACTCGCGTCGGGCACGTGCCAGTTCTTCGCGGGCGCTGTTGGCGTCTGCTTCGTTATTGGTTGGATCAAAACGCGCAATGATGTCACCAGCAGCAACATCTTGGCCTTTCTGGACAAAGACCTCAGCAATTTCACCAGAGATTTCAGCCCGCATCATGGTGTCGCGATCAGGAAGTGCTTGCCCCTCGGCCTGATAAAATTGTGTGACCGTCTCTGCCACCGACGTTGTCACGGCAACCGCCACTGGTTTGGGATCTTCCCGCACAGCTTTTGGGGAGGTGTCTTCTGATGGCCAGATGAATCCGCTTCCCATCCATCCAACTATGACGATCACTAGGACCGCTGCAATCCAAGTGGATCGTGATGCACCTTTGTCTGACGCGAAAGCCAACTGTTTTGGGGTGGTTTCAGTTTCGTCCAAAACTGGTGCGGCTGCATTATTTTTCATCAATTGTTTCCAATAAGGCTGCGGGCAACTGCCCCGAATAAGGTCTACCATAAATGTTGAGCGCGGCATGCGCCAGATCGATGGCGAAATGCGTTGCGAGATAGCAGTGCCTAAGTTTTAGGCTGACGTATCCAAATGCCACCAAGGAATAGCAAAGTCGACAGTGCTGCAACTGTCATGCATGCTTTTGAAATAGAGGCGGCACTGGTCGCATATACAAGAGCGTTCGGTAAAGCTGGCCAGCTCAAAATCATAACAACAACACCAAGGTTTTCGGCGTAATCGAAAAGAGCAGCACCGACCGAAAACGTAATTCCCGCGCGCGTAAGTTTGCTGTTGGGAAGTCGTAGGCCGACCCATGAAATAATTGAAACTAACGTCGCTGCGAGCAATGCAGGATAGAGTGTATCCAATGGGATCTGACGCGTAAGGTAGTAGTCCCGCCCGACTTCGCCAAGCGCATCAAGCAGTTGCGAGGCGCCCTGCGGACCGTATCCGAAAGGCCGCATGTCAAAGGGTGGCAGTGCAGATATCGCTTCAATATGCGCAAGCGTTACGTTGATCATCAGCATGTATATCGCCGCGCCTGCGGAACCAAAACCAATCGCGGCTATGGCGTAATGCTTAGGCAAATCTTTTGTCATCATTTCATAAACTCCTTGGTAAATGTAATGTTTGCCGACAAACTAGATCGTGCGCATTATCTTTTGATAAGGATTTTTGAAGATGGATTTGCTTACATTTCTAATGCAGTCGACGGGCCTATCGGACAAAATCCGCGCACAGCATTTTGCATCTAACTGGATGCCCAAATTGGTAAAAAAGGGTGCGCTCATCGTTTCGCAAGGAGAGCACGAAACCAAAGAACACATAATATTAGAAGGCGACGCGGCCAGTAGCATCTACGACCCTGAAGGCACCGCTGTCTGCGTCGGGCTGTATGTTGGGCCATGTGTCATAACTCCGAATATTGCCCGCACGCGCGGCGGTATGTCCCTCGTTTCAGTAGAAGCCGTAACCGATACTTTGGTGATGCAGATGGACAGCAACGCCCTCACGGACTTGATGATTACGTCTGAACCAGCTCGTGATTGGGCCAATGGCGTTCTGCAAGAAGAATTGGGCCGAAAGGTTGATCGAGAATGGGCCCTCGCAGCACTTGGTGGTTCTGATCGGCTTGCCTGGTTTCGCGACAAATACCCAGACTACGAGGAAATTTTCGTACATTCGTTGATCGCGTCATTCTTAGGAATAACACCCGTCACATTGAGTCGGTTGCGCAGCATCGGGAAGATTAGATGAATCTAGCTTTCAGCGGAAATGTGCTATTAAGGCTTTCATGCGCCTTTGTTTGAGACGTTTGGGAACGAACACTATCCCATCCTTTCACCGTATCTAAGGAGAAGATCGAACCTCAAACTCTGCCGACCCTGTTAGTAAAAAGCGACCCCTCTCTAAACATGTCAGCGTTGCGTTCTCACTTGAGATAGCGTCTCTTTAAGAATATTCTTCTTGAGAAAGATCTCACATGACCGACTTCCTACTTTTGGCTTTCATCTTTCTTGTCGCAGGCGTCATCGCTGTGCCGATTGCCTCCCGCTTGGGGCTAGGCTCTGTTCTGGGATATCTGATAGCGGGCATTGTCATTAGCCCAATCTTGGCACTGCTGCATGTGGACGTGATTTCGATCCAGCATTTCGCTGAGTTTGGCGTTGTGATGATGCTGTTTTTGGTCGGGCTTGAGTTGGAACCCAAACTGCTTTGGTCGATGCGCGCCAAGCTACTTGGGCTTGGCGGTGGGCAAGTCGGCCTAACGACGGTTGCCGTGATGGCAGTTGCGATGGCTTTTGGCATTGGTTGGTCAGTTGCCTTGGCGATTGGCCTTGTGATGGCACTGTCTTCTACAGCGATCGTTTTGCAAACCTTGGGCGAAAAAGGTTTGATGAAAAGCGACGGGGGTCAATCCAGCTTTTCGGTCCTGTTGTTCCAAGACATTGCGGTTATCCCAATGTTGGCGTTGATCCCGTTACTGGCCTTGCCTGAACTGACCGAAGCCTTGTCACACGGCGCTATTGAGGGCGATCACGGCGGTGCATCGATCAGTCTTGTTGATGGTTTGCCCAGTTGGGGTGCGGCACTTGTCACGGTTGGCGCGATTGGTGCGGTGATTGGTGCGGGGTCGTATTTGACTGGACCAATTTTCCGTTTTATCGCCGCGGCTCAGTTGCGGGAACTGTTCGTGGCAACGGCCCTAATGATGGTCATTGGCATCGCATTGCTGATGACGCTTGTTGGCCTTTCTCCTGCATTGGGGACGTTCCTAGCTGGTGTGGTGCTCGCCAACAGCGAATACCGCCATGAACTTGAAAGCGATATTGATCCGTTCAAAGGGCTGCTTTTGGGTCTATTCTTTATGACTGTAGGGGCTGGCATCAACTTCGGCCTCCTTCTCGACAATCTTGGGCTGGTTGTGGGCCTGACACTAGGTCTTATGGCGCTGAAGGTTGGTGTGCTTTATGTTTTGGCAGTTGTTTTCAAAATTGGCGGTGCAGATCGCTGGCTGTTTGCGCTTGGCCTTGCACAGGCGGGTGAGTTTGGATTTGTGCTGCTGTCCTTCACAGTCGCCAATGGGGTCATACCGGGCGACCTTGCGGATCGGCTTTTGTTAATTGTGGCGCTGTCGATGTTGCTGACGCCTGCACTGTTCATTCTTTATGACCGTGTCATCGCACCGCGTTATTTGGGCTTTGATGATCGCGAGATGGATAAAATAGACGAGAAACACGAGATCATCATCGCGGGTCACGGGCGTGTCGGCGGTATCGTCAGTCGGATTTTGCGTGGCAGCGGCATGAAACCCACCGTGATGGACTTCAGTTCTAAACAACTCGAGATGCTAAAAGCCTTTGATGTGCAGGCCTATTACGGTGATGCCACGCGCCCTGATTTGCTAAGCGCGGCGGGTATCGCGGATGCGAAACTCTTTGTGATCGCGATTGATGGCAAAGATCAAATCACGGAATTGGCCAAATACGTGAGCCACAACTATCCCGATGTGCATGTTGTCGCGCGCGCCGTAGATCGCGGCCACGTTTATGACCTATGGCACGCTGGTTGCCGCGATATTGTCCGGGACACCTATGACAGTTCCTTACGGATGGGGCGCTCCGCGATTGAGGCGTTGGGCCACACACCCGATCAGGCCGAGCGCATGGTTGATGTGTTCAGCGAAATGGACCGCAAAAGCATGATGATCGCTGCCGAGCATTACGACCCTGCAATTCCACTACATGAAAACGAAGAATATATGGCCAAGTTCCGTGATGTCCGCTCAGATTGGGAGGCCGACATAACCTCGCAAATGGTCGCTATTATGGCAGAGCCAAAACCATGACCGAGAACACTGGGCAAGCCAAGTTTCTGACAGGCAACCTCACTCAGCATATCATTTCGATGTCGCTGACCTCTGCAGTTGGTTTTTTGGCTTTGTTTATTGTTGATCTGGTCGACATGTTGTTCATCTCAATGCTTGGCATTGATGAGTTGGCGGCAGCGGTTGGTTTTGCGGGGACGATATTGTTTTTAACCACCTCGATCAGCATTGGCATGGCAATTGCGGGCGGCGCGATGGTTGCGCGGTCACTGGGCGAAAATAAGCCCGAACGCGCGAGTGAATTGTTGACGCATGTCCTTGTTGTGGGGGTCGCGTTTGCTGTTGTCTTCGCAAGCGTCATCTATGCAAACCTATATACGCTGACGGGCTGGATCGGCGCGGTGGGCAACACGCAAGAATTGGCGGTCTCTTATCTGAAAATCCTCATTCCCACGATGCCAATATTGCTCATCGGGATTGTGGTATCCGCAGCTTTGCGCAGCCACGGGGCGGCAAAATTATCGATGATGGTCACCTTGATCGCCGGTGTCGTGAACGCGATCCTTGATCCAATCTTCATCTTCGCTTTGGATATGGGATTGGAAGGGGCCGCTTGGGCATCGGTCATTGCGCGCCTGTCTGTTGCGGTGACAGCAATCTACTTCATCATCACGCGCTACGGCGGGTTTGTTGGCTTCTCCATGGCGGCGATCGTCCGTGATCTTCGACCTATTGCAGCGATTGCGGTCCCTGCCATGCTGGCCAACATCGCCGCCCCCATAGGCGGGGCCTATGTGACCCGTGCCGCTGCAGAATTTGGAGAAGCAGCGGTTGCTGGGATGGCGATCATTGGTCGTGTTACCCCAATAGCCTTTGCACTGATTTTTGCGATGTCAGGGGCCATCGGACCAATCATCGGGCAAAATTTCGGAGCCAAGCAGCATGACCGCGTGCGCGAAGCGTTCAACAGCAGCATGATACTGATCGTCATCTATGTCATTCCTGTTGTGGTCATATTGTACTTTCTCAGGGCTCCGATTGCCGACATGTTCAATGCACAAGGCGTGGCGCGGGACCTGATCTTTTTATTCTGTGGCCCGTTGTCACTGGCGTGGATTTTCAATGGTGTCATTTTCGTGGGCAATGCGGCTTATAATAATTTGGGCCATCCGTTCTATTCGACATGGGTGAATTGGGGACGGAACACCCTTGGTATCATTCCCTTTGTCTATCTGGGGTCGCACTATTGGGGAGCGTCAGGCGTTCTTATCGGACAAATGGCAGGCGGCGTGTTTGTCGCCATCGCATCGTTCATCTTGGCAGAGCGCTTAATGAAGAAGGCGGAGCGCGACCAGATTGACGCGCCCGTTGAGGCGGGATTCTCTGAACATCAAAGGTCGTTCAAGATGCTGCATCATAGGCGTTGAGCCGCAGTTAACTTTATCAAGTAATTGGATCTGTTGCTCGAAGCAGACGTTATCTGCATTGCTGAAAGTTGGTGTGTCGAGTTGGGAAATTACCTTCAATACAGGTGCACCAATGGTCGCTTTTCTCAAAAGTATACACCAGCTGAACTGCTCAAAGAACGCCTTGATTTTTGTTCTTTCTAAACAGGGATGCCGCATCCATTTGGGTGCTTGTTGGTTTGTCATGTCTTCGCCAAAAAATTGAACTAACGCCAACCTTAACCAGTATTGTATTAAAACACGGCCTGTACTCCGATTGATCACGTGCTAGCATCACGAAAAGCCCAATGCAGAGGTCACCATTTGATTTCCCCCAACACGGATACCCCTCATTTGGAGGCCGCGCATTCGCTCCGCTCGGAAGAACTGGCCGCGCACAGGTCAGCCGTTATCGGCAGGACCATTGCGCTTATCTTGATCGCACCGCTGGTCACCTATTTAACCCCATGGCCCGGCCCACTTCTGACCTATGCCTTGTTGTTTCTATTCGCTGTGCTGGGGTGGATCGCCTGATTGGTTGCCAAATCGAACTGGGGTAAGCCGTGGCA
Organism: Ascidiaceihabitans sp.; assembly: GCA_047624005.1. Classification (GTDB taxonomy): domain Bacteria; phylum Pseudomonadota; class Alphaproteobacteria; order Rhodobacterales; family Rhodobacteraceae; genus Ascidiaceihabitans. The sequence goes on along the minus strand of JBLHPE010000009.1, from coordinate 21,205 downwards.
TCAATATGCCTTTGTATCCGCAGATTTCATGCTTTTGGCCTTCACGGTTATCTACCCCAACCCGTTGGTACCATTGGACTACCCACCCCAATTTATCCTGCGCTTTGGAACGTTTGTCTATTTTTTCATTCTGCTTGCGGGTCTGGCCTATGTTTATCAGCCACGATTGGTTTTATGGGGCGGCATTTCGGCTGCGTTCAGCTGGATTTTTGGCATAGGTTGGTTGCTGAATATGCCTGATACGGTTTGGCAGCTAGGCACGGAAACCGGTATGGCTGCCGCAATGACGGCTCAGTCTCAACCAACTTTCATCGATATTGGCGTCAGGGCACAAGAAGTTGTCGTTTTACTGATCGTAGCGGGGCTGCTGGCGCTGGCAGTGGCGCGGTCCCGCGCAGTGGCTTTGCGTCAAGCACGGCTTGCCCAAGAACGTGCAAATCTGGGCCGTTATTTCCCTCAGAAAACGGCCCAGTTGCTTGCAGATCGAACGGATCCTTTCTCAAACCCTAGCGAACATAACGCAGCAGTTTTATTTGCTGATCTTGTGGCTTTCACAGCTTGGTCGGAAAAGCATACGCCGCGCGAAACCATCGACCTACTGCGGGAGATACATGGCCTTCTGGCGGAGGTGGTTTTTCGTCACAACGGGACACTGGATAAGTTTATCGGTGATGGATTGATGGCCACATTTGGAACGCCAGAACCCAGCGACACGGATGCCTCCAATGCGCTTGGGGCTATTGTTGAAATGACCGAAGCTTTCGATCGTTGGCAAAAAAATCGCAAGGCCGGCGAAGGCCGAAATTTGCGTCTTGCCGTTGGCGTACACTATGGGCCAGTGGTGATCGGCAATATCGGCAGCAAGGATCGACTTGAGTTTGCTGTTCTGGGTGACACAGTGAATATTGCCAGCCGCTTGGAAAGTGCAACAAGACAGGTTGGATGCAGGGGGTTGGTCAGCCGCGCTTTGGTTGAGGCGGCTATTGCTGAAGGCTATTCGCTTGACGCTGAAGATCTTGCCAAGCTTACACCCGATGGCAAAATAGACTTACGCGGTCGCACTGGCCAAATCGAAATTTATCGGATGTGAAGCATAGCCAACGAAGACGAGAACACTTTGCCAGTTCCAATGGGATTCACCGGCGTGGGTCGAAATTTTGCAGTCGGGTATGCACGACATTGCAAAATACGCTCTCAGCAAACAGTACCCACCGAGATTCAAAGCCGTGCACATCGAAATAATGAAAATTTGTCATTGAAAACAAAAGGGGAATTTGGAGGAAAACTTCCCAGTTCCAACTCCTTGATGCCTCAAGACACGACTATTGGAGGAAAGGATATCTTTGAAATATCTTGCTCCGATCTAAAATTTTGAGCAGCCTTCAAAACCCTGACTGGCCAGATATTCTTTGAAGTCTAACGAGCGGGCCTCTCCTATTTGTATCGCCAAATTTAGGGACGCGGCCATGACTTTGGTGTCGTCATAGATATCTTGACACTTGTACTGGGTTGACCAGTCGCTCCACCTGACGTCAAAAACTGTTTGTTTATTAGATTGGCGATAAAAGTATCCGCGAACTGAGTCTTTTGCGACAGAATATCTACCATTGATGACAATCATTTCGGCCGTGGCAATCGAAGCAAAAAGAGAAAAAATTATTGTTAAGGTAAAGAATTTGAACTTCATTTCATTTCCTTTTTTGGTGTTGAAGACTGATTGTATTTCGGCGTCTTAGAAACAAGGTTTTTCGTCAGATAAGCCTCTCATAGCAGAACATTGACTTTTCATTCACATAAAGATGTATCTAAAGAAATTGTCCGTGGGAAACAGTTGAATAGAAAGAGGCCATCGTGGGAATGATCGGCAGTTCCAAGTCAGCGCGTGTTGGATGCTGCAATGATTACAGACTTGTGTGCATCTTTTAACCGATGCCACGGTGTTTTTCCATTGCGGTGTGTCACATAAGCGTTCAATCGCCTCAATATTTACTAATTTTCATACGAGAAAACTCTGGATAATGGACGTTCGCCTGCGCCGCTTAATCGCCGCTAGGCCAAAAAGGTAATCGGCTTTTACTGTAGCTATTACATGCTGGAAGTTACGACGGACCACGAAACGCCATGCTAATATCTTGGCGGAAAGTCACAGAAATTATGACTATGCAGCACATAATCAGGTGCCGCATAGTCGTGTAGATTTAGTTTGTACCGTGTCGGGACCTTGGCCCTATTGCAACGCGTTTGGCAGGAACAATGCAATGCTCGGAAATGCGATCAACAAGAAAGCCATTGCCAACATTGTCAGGCAATAAGGGATTGCGCCTAGCATAACTTCGTTCAGGCTACCTGACTTTCGCGCCCCTTGAACAACGTACAAATTTAAACCTACGGGTGGGGTGATCAACGCCATTTCGATCAGCACAATCATTAAGATCCCGAACCAGATCACATCATACCCTTGGGCAATGACCAGCGGCACAATGATCGGGATGGTGACGACCATAAGCGACAGCGTTTCAATGAAGAACCCCAGCACGATGTATAGGACAACCACGACCATAATGGTCTTGAATGGTGTTAGGCCAAGCCCTTCCATGAATGCGGTCAGCTCGCGGCCCAAACCTGCGGAGGCGAGTGTGAAATTTAAGAATGATGCCCCTATAACGATCAGCATGATCATTGACGTGATTTTTACGGTGCCCGTCAGGCTTTGGGTCAGCATTGACCATGAGACGCCACCAAAGGCTAAGGCGATCAACAGTGCGCCTGCGACGCCGACGGCGGCGGCTTCTGTTGGGGTGGCCCAGCCCAGATAGATGGTGCCGACGATCAATCCGAACAGCAATAGGATCGGGATAAGATCGACCAACGCGCGTAACATTTGCGGGAATGGGAAGGTCCGGCGTACACCACCCAAATCAGGACGGATCAGGCAGATGATCATGGTCACGACCATAAAGGCAACGGCCAATGCCAGTCCTGGAATTAAGCCAGCAAGGAACAGCTGCGGGATCGAGGATTGGGTAAGAAAGCCATAAACGATCAGGTTGATAGAGGGCGGGATCATGATCCCAAGCGTACCACCTGCGGCGATAGCACCTGAGAATAGTTTTGGATCGTACCCCAGCTTTTCGGCTTGGGGCATGGCCACAGTTGCGACGGTGGCAGCAGTTGCGACGGATGATCCTGATGTGGCCGAAAACATTGTGGCGGTTGCGATGTTTGCGTGGACTAAACCACCTGGCATCCATGACACCCAGCGATCTAGCGCCGCGTAAGTGCGGTTGGCCACGCCACTGCGGACAAGGATTTCGCCGAGCAACACGAAGAACGGGATGGCGATCAGCGTCGCAGAATTAGAAGAAGACCAAACCATATTGCCCAAACCGCGCGTCAGTGGAAAGCTCGAAAAAAACGCATCAATCCCAAAGCCAAGCAGGAACAGAACGATGCCTACGGGAATGGACAGGGCTAAGAGGCCAAGTAGGCCAGCGGACACATAAACGATCATTGCAGTGTCTCCTGCTCGGCGAAGGCACCAGCGAATTGTTCAGTTTCTTCGTGGCGACGTTTCAGGACCAAGCTGAGGGCTGCAAGCGTAGTCAATGTGGACATCAGTGCAAACCAAACCCAGCCTGCGAACCATGGCAGATGGACCCAGAGCAGCGGTGTCTCAAGGGGGGTATTGGCCGTTGATCCGTTCTTGATAGAGCGTTCAACAACAGGCCACGCTTTGATTGCGATTGTGATGATCACACCGGACATTACAATCATAGAAAAGACATCAAACAAGGCACGTCCAAAGCTGTGGACGCGACTGCGCAACAGGTCGATCCGGACGTGTCCTAGTTCAAGAAGGGTATAGGACATACCCCATGAGGTCGCGAGCGCCATAGCGTAGCCCGCGATCTCTTCAGTGCCGCCAAGGGACGAACCGATCTGGCGCATGATGATATCTGTCAGCACAAAAGCTGCGCAAAGTAACAAGCCAAAGCCGACAATAAGGGCGACGCCTTTGTTTATTACCCGCAGTCTGTGCATCATCGTGAGTTCCATAATCGGTACGTCCCTTGATTTTTCAGTCTTAGTTGATTGTTACGCCGACGGCTTTGCCAACGCTATCATTCCAACGTGCGGCCCATTCGGCACCAGCGCGTTCCGCCCATTCAGGTAGAACTTCACCTGTCAGGATATCACGGGCACGGGCAAAGTCTTCATCGCTGACTTCAACCAATGTCATGGAACGTGCGTCGCCTGACGGGCAGTCGCCGTTGCCCGTCAGGCATGCGATGTCGTTGACCAATGCGTCTTGTGCGCTGGCCCATGCCGGTTCTTCAAAGCCGGAAGAAACCTGTGTGGAAATCAACTCTTGGGTTTTGGCATCAAGGCTGTTCCACTTGTCCATGTTGATCGCGGTCACAACTGGATCCCAACCACCAAGTGGGATTGGCATCAGGTGTGTGGACACTTCCCACCAGCCAGCGCTGTAACCAGAACCGGCACCTGTAACGGCGCAATCAACAACGCCTTTTTGCAAGGCACCGGGCACTTCTGAGAAGGAAACATTCACGCCTTCAGCACCAAGTGCTTCAAGCAATTTGGCTGTCATACGGCCAGATGCGCGGATTTTTAGACCTTCTAGATCGCTAAGATTGGTAATCTCGTGGTTGCAGAAAACGACCTGTGGTGGGTATGGCGCGATCGCCAATACGTGGGAGTTGAAACGATCACGGTAGATGTCTGACACCATTGGACGGGCCGCATCAACCATCGCACGGGCCTCATCGGCTGTAAGCGCCAACAATGGCACATCAAGGCCTTCAAGTTCTGGGGCATCGGACACGGCATAGTCTGCCACTGTCATTGCAACGTCGTACACACCTTGGCCAAGAAGGGGGTAGATATCGCCAAGGCCCAGGCTCATTTGGTTGTGTGTCGTCAACTCAACGGTCAAGTCGCCACCGGATGCTTCTGGCAACGTTGTGCCCCAAAATGGTGCCTCATATTGTTTGTGAAGGGGTAGGCTGGACCAGCTTCCCACAACAGCTAGGTTTTCAGCAAACGCTGGGGCTGCGAACGCTGTTGTTGCGATAAGTGCTGCAAGTGATTTTCTCATTTTTAGTACTCCATGTTGGTTAGATTTATTTTTTTGTAAGGATTGTTGTTTCGGCGTCTTCGGCGACGTCTGAGATCAGCATGTGGCCCGGTGAATGGGTGATGCAGATCGGCAATTTGGCGTCTAAAAGGACATTTTGTGGGGTGACGCCGCAAGCCCAGTAGACGGGAACTTCGCCTGTTTTGATCTCTACCGCGTCGCCCCAATCAGGCTGGCCTAGGTCGCTGATTCCAATTTGGGCAGGGTCGCCCACAGCGATCGGTGTGCCGTGGGCTTGGGGGAAACGGCTGCTAATCTCGCGCGCCTGTTCGACTTGGGCTGCTGGAATGGGACGCATAGTGACCACCATTTGACCGGAGAATTGACCAGCAGGCGTCAGGTCGATGTTGGTGCGAAACATTGGAACGTTTAGACCAGACTCGATGTGGCGTACGGGGATGCCATTGCGCAACAATGCGTTCTCAAAGGTGAAAGAACAGCCAAGGGCAACAGTGACTAAATCGTCTGACCAGATATCCGCTATGTCGGTGACTTCATCACTGAATGTGCCGTCGCGAAACACCCGATATTTGGAAACATCACTGCGAATGTCGATGTCATTCCCAAGTGTAGGAAGATACGGAACGCCGCTGTCACCGATGCCCACGACAGGGCAGGGCTTGGGGTTACGTTGGCAGAACCGCAGGAAATCCAGCGCATATCGTTCGGGAAGGATTGCCAAGTTGCATTGCAGCTTACCTGCAGCCAAGCCAGCCGTATGCCCATCATAAGCTCCACTTCTTATCGCCGCGCGTACCTGTTCAGCCGAGGTCGCTTTTAGGTCTGAATGAGAAACGGAATTTTGGGCCATACGTGCAACTTCCATGATGTTTTCCAAGCATCACATAGGCTTACATATTCATGCAAATTATCATTTTATATCACTTGTGATAGATAATTTGAAAGTCACCGAGGGTGTGACTTATCCCATTCTAACGCAACTGCACGGGCAATTTCTGCACTGTTTTCAACAAGAAAGCTGCGTGGTTCTGACAAATACGACGCTGTAAATTCCAAAGGTTGAGGGTCTAATCCCGGATCAAATTCGACGATCTGACCTGATGCCAAAAAATCATTTGCCAATGTTCTGGGGTAAGGGCCGACAGCGATTCCTGCGGCTATCATCTTTAAACTGGCCGATAAGGATGCAGAGGCAAAGACCCTGACATTGGGACCAATTCGGCGGGAAAGTTCAGACATGAGCTCGCGATAAGGCCGCGTTTTACTGGAATACGAAATGACAGGAATAGCACTTAAGTCAGTTTGTGGGTTTGAGGCAGAGCGATACCAATGCAAATCGAAAGGTGGTAGCGCCACGTTTTCAACAGAATACTCAGACACCGGGCCCATCAAAAAGGCTAAATCCAATTTACGTTCTAAAAGTGAGGTTCTGAGGTTCAGAGATATATCCACAGTCAGATCCACGTTCACACGCGGATATTGTTCGCTGAACGCCTTAAGGAACTCTGGCAGCCACGCTTGGGCAATTGTTTCTGATGCACCAACGCGGAACAGACCTTCAGCCTCGGACGGATTGGCGACACGTTGTTTTATCTCTTCTTCTACGAACAGCATTTGTTCAGCGTATGACAGCAACAATGTGCCATGTTTGGTCAGCACCAGCACACCAGGGCCGCGTTCAAACAATGGCACACGAAGCTCGTGTTCTAGGTTTGAAATTCGGGTCGAGACAGCGGGTTGAGAAAGGTTCAACCGTTCGGCAGCTTTGCGAAAACCGCCAAGCCGTGCCACCCACAAAAATGTTTTTATCTGATCAAAGGTCATAGCCCATCCATATATTGGATCGACTGAGTGGCAAACCAATAAACTAGAACGCTAAAGTCGGTCTTGGATCAAATGCTTTTTCCGCGCTGCAATCAGTCGATAAAGGCCGGTGCTTGTTCCACAAGTTCAAAGCCGCCTGTGCGCCCACCCAGCTGCTTTGCCAAGAAATCTTCGAGCAATCGCGCGCGCCGCAACCTATCTCTCCACGTGTGAACGCCGTGGCCTGCATCGGGAAAATAATGCGCCTCAATATCCTTGCCAGCCAAAACAGCGGCGGCTTCAAAGTCCTTTGCTTGTTGCACGGACGTAATCTCGTCTCGCATTCCGCCTATTAACAAAATGGGTCCATGTAGGTCTTCAACTAGATTTGACGGCGAAAAAGTTCGCATCAATTCAAGGTCAGCAGGGATATCGGGCTTGCCAAAATAGCGCCACCACCCATCCAGACCGCTTTCCCAGAAGCCGGGATGATACTTTGATTGGTATTCCACATCTAACATCGGGAATTCGACAATAGCTGCGTTGAACAGTTCTGGATCACGGGTCATGGCCAAAGCTGCCGAATACCCGCCATAGCTGGTGCCCATTACACCCAGTGCATTTTTGTCCGCCATGCCTTCATCGCCCAGCCATTGGGCTGCATCCGCAATATCGTCTTGCATCGCGCGGCCAAATTCTCTGAACCCTTTGGCTTGGAACGCTTTTCCAAACCCTGTGGAGCCGCGAAAGTTCACAGACAATACGCCGTAGCCGCGATTAACAAGGAACAGGGTGCCATGGTCGTACCCAAGGTCGGTTTGCCCGGCAGGCCCTCCGTGAATATAAACCACAAACGGAATTGGGTTGGTGACACCTTCGGGCATCGTCAGGATCGCGGGGATTTTCAAGCCATCACGGGCTTGAAATGTGACGGCTTGCTCTTGGACCAGATGGTCTTTGAAACGACGGAAATGGTATTCGCCCAATGTGACATAAGATTTTTCCTGCAGGTCGATCAATAAGTGAACGTAGGACTTGCTTTGACTAGACAATGCCTGCGTGACATAGCGCCCCGACGCAGTTTGCGATGTAAACCCCAGTGAAACGGGCTGCGGAAATTGGTCGAGGATGTCCAAGAAAACCTGGCCCCTTGGCGTTAATGCCACGCGTTCCAGACTGTCGGTCCCCATTCGCAAAATGTCGGGTTCTCCGGACAACGTTAGAAAGGTTGTTCCAGCAATATTTGCGTTTGGGTTCGCAACCAACACTGTTTCTTGACCCGTTGTGATATCGAAATTGACCAATGCAGTCTTGTCGCGGCCCCGTGCAGAGCGTGCAACCAAGCTGCCATCTGGCTTGATAAACATCGGGTAGAAATCGTCACCTAAATCGATATCAACCAGTTTCACCCAATCTTCACCCACCTTGCGAAATACACGCGTTGTTGCGGGATCAAGGCTGTCCATGCGCAATACTGGCGTGTGGTGATCAAACACCCAATACTGCGTATCGGCGTTGCCCTGAGCGACCTTTTCCGCGGAAAGCCCGTCTTGGGAAACCACCCACATGTTCCCTACGTCACGCGCGTTGGCTTTGCCCCAAGTTAGGATGCCCTGTTCGTCATCTTCTGCAAATTGATTTTTAAACCAACCACCAGACAAGCGAACCGGACTGGTGCGTTTCCAGTTTTCGCGGGCGGGGGCGAGTGGATCAGCCTCCCAATCATTTCCCTCAAAGATAAAACGCAACAATGGCTTTGTTGGGTGCCAACGGATATTGCCTAATCCGATTGGGAATTCGGCGATTTCATCGTTTGTAGCTAGGTTTTTGATGACGATACTTCGTCCAGTCAAACTTGCTTTTTCGAACGATACAAACTTTCCATCACTGGATGCCACATAGCCCAACGCGGAGCGGGGGTCCGCATAAAAAGCACGCGTTGGGATCAAAGGTGGTAAATCTATAGCGCGAAGCACGGGGTGCGTTGGACCTGTGTCTTTGGTGATAAACAATACGGCCCCCAAAAGAATAACGCTAAGGGCAGCAACGGTGATTAGTAGCTTTTTCAAAATGTAAGATCCTTGCGATGGATGTACCAAGTTGTTCTATCTAAGCGTTAGCCATTTTCTATCATTTAGGGAAACCCATACAAGGGTCAAACAAGGTAGGTCTCTTCCATGCGCGGGTATTGCCAAGTAGCGCAGGCTTCGGATTGACAATGATACCCTTCTCGTTTGTGGTCTGGGCATGAAGCATCTTAAAGGCCATTGGCAGCTTATTTTGATCACGGTGATCGTGTTTGCCCTGTGGGGCACACCTGCTGTGTTCCCGTTGAAAATATTGATCGTTTTTTTGCACGAACTGTCACATGGGCTTGCCGCTGTCCTAACTGGTGGGTCGATTGAGGCCATTTCGCTGTCTGCCCAAGAAGGCGGGTTTGCGGTCACACGCGGGGGCAGCCGCTTTGTCATTTTGTCCGCCGGATATATGGGATCACTGCTGCTGGGCGTTGGGTTGCTTTTGATTGCGTTGCGGACCGACGCAGATCGTTTGGTTTTAGGGCTGTTCGGTCTTGTGACGTTGCTGGTGACTGCCTTTTATATCCGTGATATTTTCCCCTTGGTTTTTTGCACGACTACTGGTGTTGCAATGATGGCTACGGCAAGATTTCTGACCCACCGTATCAACGATTTCGTCCTGCGCATCATCGGGCTTAGCAGCGTTATTTATGTGCCTTATGACATCTTTAGCGACACAATCGCGCGTTCGGGACTTAGGTCCGATGCTTATATGCTTGCAGAATATGTTGGGGGACCAACGGTCTTTTGGGGTGGGCTTTGGTTGATTTTGAGTTTCGCTGTTATCGGATTTTGCCTGCGGTACGCCTTTGGCCAGAACAGTAATTTTTGAGATAAAAGGGTAGATGCGGGTTGAGCTGTTTTGGTTAGAGAAGTGCTACTTGCTCTAAAATCTAAATCGATTTAGAAATGTTTAAACCAGATGGAAAAGCTCTCGAGTAAACTGGGATAGTGACTGTCCTGAAAAGATCAAAAGACTCGCTTAAGGACAGATGAAATGGACATAAAAACCCTCGCAAACCGTTTTCCCAAGGATTTCACTTTTGGCGTAGCCACGGCGTCCTTCCAGATTGAGGGCGCAACCAAGCAGGGTGGGCGTGGTCCATCAATTTGGGATGCGTTCTCTCATATGCCGGGGCGCGTGTTTCAAGAGCACAATGGCAATGTCGCCTGTGATCATTACAACAGGTGGGAAGCGGATCTTGATTTGATCGCATCCCTGAATGTGGACGCCTACCGGTTCTCGATCGCGTGGCCACGTGTTATGCCGTTGGGCCGTGGGCAAGTTAACGCCGAAGGGTTGGATTTCTATGACCGATTGATCGAGGGTTTGGTCGAACGCGACATCAAAGTGTTTCCGACGTTGTACCATTGGGATCTACCGCTGGCGCTCATGGGATACGGCGGCTGGACTGACCGCGATACCGCTGATGCTTTTGCCGAATACACGTCCATTGTCGTCCGTCGATTGGGGGATCGTATTGATGCGCTCGCAACCTTTAATGAACCGTGGTGTTCGTCCTATTTGGGCCACAACACTGGCATTCATGCCCCTGGTGAACAAAGCCTTGATGCCGCGTTGGCCGCGACCCATGTGATCAATCTGGCCCATGGGAAATCGGTTCTGGCAGCGCGGGCGGAGCGTTCGGATATCCAAATGGGCGTGGTTTTGAATTCACTCTCAACCTATGCGGCGTCTGTTGATCCGAAGGATGTCGCGGCTGCTGAACGATACTTTCAATTTCACAACGAGATCTACTTTGGCCCAATGTTTGCGGGCAAATATGGCGATCAGTTTATGGAGGCTTATGGCGATAAACTGCGGATGCAAACGGGTGATTTAGAAATCGCACATCAGCCATTGGATTGGTGGGGATATAACTACTATTGCCCCGAAACCGTAAAGCACGATCTAAACCCAACGGCTGAGTTTCCGGCCTGTATCACCGTCCCTTCAACCACATCGAATGTGCGCACTGATATCGGATGGGAGATCAAGTCAGAAGGTCTGACAAATCTGCTGACGCAAGCCTATGACCGCTATGATCTACCGCCCTGTTACATCACCGAAAACGGGGCCTGTTTTAATATGGGATTAGACGATGACGGCAGCGTACACGATGAACCGCGTCGCGCATATCTGGAGGATCATATTGGCAAGGTCGCGGATGCGCTTGATGCTGGTATTCCGATGATGGGGTACTTCGCGTGGTCCTTAATGGATAATTTTGAGTGGGCCGAAGGGTACCAGATGCGATTTGGTATTGTGCACGTGGACTATGACACCCAAATCCGCACGGTCAAAGACAGCGGGAATTGGTATGCAGGACTATGTGCCGGCGATGATCTAGGGACCGCAATTGACTAGCTTTGATTAGGTGTTTCCAAGAATTGCATGGGGGAGCCGTTTGGGTTTTCGATGCGATCAATGGCGGCTTTTGCAAGGAAATCTCCGGCACTCCACGCGTCTTCATATTGGGTCAGGATTGAAGGGCGAAATCGCTTCAAGAACGGGATAGCTTCTTTGGAGAAGAGATCGATATCTTGGCCAATTATGCGACCCGCAGTTTCCAGCCCATTGACGGCTGCCATACACGAACTGGCAGAGGCGAAAATCACACCATCGGCATCCATTGGATTGGCCAAAGACGCGATAATCTCTGCTTCGATCCGGTCACTTGGATCATCACTGTTCAGCCCCTCAATCACTTGCAGATCAACCCCCGTTCTTTCAGCCTCTAGCCTCGCCCCCCAAATCATTTCATGCGCATAGGTTTGCCCAACTGGAGGGGCCAACAGCCGTAAACTTTTGCGGCCTCGCGCTGCCAATCCTCGAACGGCCAAGGCACCAAAGGCGCGGTTGTCAAAATCATAGTAGGCATGCTCATCAGCCCAATCGCTGCGCCCGTGTGTTACGAAGGGAAATCCACGCTCAATTAGATACTCAACACGGGGATCGCTCGGCTGTAGTTGATTGATTATTACCGCATCTGCTGCGTTCGTTTCAACGACATGCCGGATCGGTCGCATTATGTCTTCGTCAGCAAAAAACGGTGTGATTGTAAGATGGTAGGATGTTTGGCGCAGTGCACCCGCAGCCGCGTTTATCAGCCGCCCAGTCAAGTTCATAACCTCTGCTTCTGTTGACAGTACCAGCGAAATGACATGCGTGCGCCCTGTACGTAAACGCACGCCCGCACGGTTGGGGACATAGCCTATTTCATCTGCGACTTTGCGAACCCGGGTGCGCGTGGCAAGCCCAATATCTTGCGCGCCGCTCAACGCGCGCGATACCGTTGGAACAGCCAAGCCGGTCAGCTGGGCGATGGTCTTTAACGTGGGGCGAGGTGCCTGTGACATCGTTATTTCATGCCAGGGGTATCAAGGGGCAACCCACTTGGAACTGCAGATGGGATTCCAAAAGGTGTGGCGTCAATTGTGGTGCCAGTCAAGCTGCCCAGAAAATCGACCAATTGGTCGATTTCAGACGTGCTCAGATCGACAGGATTGGTGTCTCTGTGTCGCATCAAACGGATGGTTTCGCGGGGGTTGTCTTGGATGGCAAAATCCACGTGTTCTATCCATGGGGCCTTCGGTAACTTTAGCATGTCACGGGACCATTCAGGGGCGGCTTCAACATGATGGCGGATGATGCCCTCAAGTGTTGGGTAGGCACCGTTGTGACCATAGGGCGCAGTCAGCGAGACATTGCGCAACATTGGTGTGCGAAAGCGGTAAGCGTCGGCTTGGAGGTCGGATTTTCCCATGCGTCCTACGTCGCGCGGAATTGGGTCAAAGCGGCGGGTTCGGCCGGGGCCGAAAGCGGGCAGGGCGAGGGCATGGAATTGTTGATCGCTGAACAAGTTTCCAGAGTGGCAAGAGGCGCAATTTCCCTTGCCGTAGAATAGGTCCATCCCGGCTTTTTCAGTTAAGTTTAACGCCGTGGTTTCACCTGCAATATAGGCGTCATATGGGGCGTCAAAACTCTGCCATTCGGTGCCCATAAACGCGGCTAGGGCGTTTGCGATTTCGACGATTGTAACGTCATCCGATGTCTCAACCATTTGAAACGCATCAATAAATCCCGCGCCGTATGCTGGGATGGTTCGGACCCGTTTTGCGATGATTGGCCAGGCTGCATCTATGCGATCATGGACGGCTCCGGCGATTTGGTTTTCACTGGGGTTTCCGGCCATTTCGAATTGGGCGACGAGGGGGAATATGGCTTGGGCGGCGAGCAGGGAATTGAAGCCTGATGGCAGCCATTCTTCGGCGGGGCTGTCAAAGCCGTTTTGATAGCGGTCACTGATGCTAAGACGGCCATCGTGAAACAACGTGTGGATGCTTTTTGCGCCCAAGTTCCACAGGGCAGGGGCGTTGCGGGGGATGCGTTTGCGGATGCGGCTGGAACCGGTGCCTGTGGTGCGGTCTGGGCCTAGGCCAACGCCGCCTTCTCCGACCCCCAAGGAAAGGCCGTCGCCGGTGCCGAAATTGGGGTGGTGACAGGTGGCGCAGGCGATATTTTTGTTGCCTGACAGGATGGGATCGTAGAACAATAACTGACCGATGGCGGCTTGTTTTGGATCGAAGCTTATGAAATCGTCGGGCGTTAAAGGGGCGGGCATTTCGGCCTGCGCAACCCCTGCCAAACTGAATAGGATCGCCAGATGTACCGCTATGTAATTGCTGCGTTTTTGAGTATTTCGCCCGCCTTTGCAGGTGTCGAAGAAGGGCGCGATTTTATGGAGGCGGGTGAGTACACAAAAGCGTTCGAACAGTTCATCCCAGCGGCGGCGAGCGGCAATGCGGACGCGGAGGAATTGATCGGCGTGATGTACGCGCTTGGCTTGGGTGTTGAACGGGACAATGTGCGTGCGTTTGAGTGGTATTTGCGTTCGTCGATGAAGGGGCATCCGGGGGCGCAATCGGGGATTGGCTGGTACTATGAAGTGGGGCGCGGAGTGGCCGGAATCGACCTTGTGCGGGCCTATATGTGGTACACTTTGTCGGCAATTGGTGGCGATCCGGACGCGGCGATTTCGCTTGAGGAAGTGGTCAAGAAAATGACGGCGGATGAGATCGAAAAAGCGCATGTTTTAGTCAACGATTATAAGGTCTGGATGTATCCATTTCGGTGAGTGTGACAGGTCTTTTTAGGCTTGGCTATAGGGGGAGCGAACGGCGTGGTTAACGCAGCGTTCAGTGGTCCGTAGGGGTGTAATTGTACAGATATGGGGGCGGATATGTACAATTTGATATGTGGAGCGTGGCCTGAATTTGGTTGATTTGGGTGAGTTGTACAAATTGGGGGTGTGATTTGTACAATTCGGGGCGCGTGGAGGCGTTATGGTCTTGTTTAGAAAGCCTTGGCGTTAACGTTTGAAAGTTTGGCGTAATTTTTGGTTAAGGTATTTCCATCCGTATGGCTTTTGGAAGATGAATATTGTAATATTTCGAAAACCTAGAAGGCAGTGAAAAACATGTTAGACAATCAGTTGGACATTCACCCAACGCTCAAAGATGATGATTTGCATCTTTGGGAACATATTGGAACGGGTGACCGATTGGTGGTTTGTTTTAGTCCAACCGGGGCCGAAGACCCTAACGAGCCGCAAGACATTTCGTTTCCGATGGCGGCGACAGGTCATGGGGTGAACCATGTCCTATTTGTTTCAGATCCGCAGCGCACGTGGTTAAATGGTCCAGGGTTACGGGAAAAAATATTTTTCCACTTCCTTAAGTTTAAAGAGAAAGTGCAGCCTTCATCTATCGTAACATTGGGCCATTCTATGGGTGGGTTTTACGCGTTGGCGTGTGCTGCTGACTTTGGCGCATCTGCCGCGGTTGCTTTGGCACCCCAAGTGTCAGTATATCACGAAATCGCGGGTGATGATAAAAGGTGGTTAATTTTCCGGGATAGGATTACGAACTTCAGATATAAACACGTGAGTGAATTGCTTACAAAAGAGCCAGAGTATTTTGTCGTTCACGGGGCTCTGCCCCGCGAAAAACCCCAACGGGACCGTACGCCATTGGCCAAGAATATCACACATTTTGTGTTGCCTGATGTTCACCATAATGTGCCTGCCAGATTGAAAAGAGAAGGTATTCAGGAAACGTTTATCGACACATGTTTTGAGGGCGATAAACAGGGTGCACTTGAGGTTCTTAAGCCGATGGAGGCATATAAACGGACCAAGGCTAAGCACCCTGAATTGGAAGCCATCACCGCGCCAAAGCCTGTATTTAAATCTGCCGCCGATGCTATGTTTAGTAGTGCTTCGGTTAGCTATTTTTTCGTGATGGATGGCAGAAGGTTCGAAGCTCCAGCTATTTTATTGGCAGAGTCTTTACGTAATTCATTGGGGCAAGGCCCTGATGTGATCGCCTATGTCCCAAATAAGGTAATTGACGACATCCAGCGGGTCACCATACGCATGATGGAATTGTTAAATGTGGACATTCGCGGTTTTGATTCTGATCAAGTCGATTGGAATCCTGCATACCCACACGGTAACAAAATTCTTGCGTCATGTGAGCGCCGTTCAACCGATTTGTCAGTATTCTTGGATACGGATGTTGTTTGCATTGGTGATCTGACTTTTGACACTGTAAATTCTAATACTCCGTTGTTTGCAGTGCCGGAAGGTGTGCCAACATGGGGACGCAATGAGGAAGACTGGCGTCCGGTATATGATCAGTTTGGATTGGATGTACCTCAGGACCGCGTGAAGCTTGTAAAAGGTCGCGGGCGCATTGTTCTTCCGTATTTTAACGCTGGTGTGGTCGGATTTGTTGAACGTGGGAATGCGGAAGGCAACAGACTGCCGGATTTGTGGCTGGATACGGCAAAACGCATTGACGCCAACCCTGAAATTGAAGGCAAGCGCCCTTGGTTAGATCAGATAGCTTTACCAGTTGCTGCAGCAAGAATGGGGGGCAAGATTGAAGTCATGGAGAATATTTATAATTTTTCACCCTACCGTTTGAAGGGGGAAGAAGAGCTTTCGCATGTTAAACTTCTGCATTACCGCATGGGTGCTCACTATAGAAAGTACGAAGTTTGTCGTCTTGGCACACAGCGGGTTTTGGAAAAATGCCCTAGTCGATTACGTTCAAGATTGCGCGAGAAGCTGGGCTTGTTTTTACGCGGACTGGCGTTGCCAGACCACTTATCGGGTAAATCTTAAAATTTTACGCTCCCAAAAACAAAAAAGGCCGCTCTTCCAAGCGGCCTTCCTCAATTCTTTAGACCCAGACCTTAGTTCAGGTCAGCGGCCCGTGCGGCGTTTACGTCAGCCTCGGCGTGCGCAACTGCGTCCTTGGCCCGCAATGTCATCATGCTACTTTCGTTTCGAATGGACCTCTGGACAATGCCGCAGATGTTTTGATCCCGTTTTGAACAAAGGATTTAAGACCCTCAACGCACCGCTGGTTTGGCTCGATTCCGGCGCACGTCAAAACGATTTGTCCATCCCGAGATTGTGCCCATCGCGCTATGTTGATTATGCCGTTTCCGTGACTGTTTTCATCCGCAATCGCGTCGTCGAGGGCTGCAAGTACAACTGAAGAGAACAACCGTTGGTGGGGCTTACTGGTGTCGAACTTGTTTGTCTGGGTCATATGTTTATCCTGATAAAAGGGGTGTTCGTTACACGTTATGCGAAGATATTTATGACTTCGTCGTTCGATTTTTCTTGCTTCGGGCGGAGGCTGTCATAGCGATCAGCCAATCGATCTTGGGGCTCCGAACCGCTTGTTCTTTCAGATAGCTTTTGACCAACTTCGTTTATGCTTAGAATGTCAGTCAGGGTTTTGTTGAGGTGCGACACGCGACGTGGCACGACCTTTCGTGAACCACCAAGTTTGGCACCACCGGTCATCGGACCAATTTTGATTAGGGCTTGTTTGCGCAATTGGTGTGCTGACAAGGGGAAGTAGCAGGCCAATATGCCACAAATTAGAACGACATCGTTCCAAAAGGCGTCGATGGAGCCTTCGATCGGCATTACAAGATTGTACTGAACGCTCGATGCGAGGATCACAATGGCGAGGCAAAGGGACACCAACCTTAGGAAGTAGCCAAAGAACAACATGAGTGCGCAGAAGGTGATGAAAACTTTGCCGACATAAAGGGACAATGGGTGGGACAGGAAACTTGCGAAATACGCATTTACGTCGAAGCCGTTCAGAAGGCTAAGCCCAACAGCCATGATGTAAGTTGCAAGGATGACTCGAATATATTTAACGGCGGATAGGTCAAGTGTCGGTGTGTTGCGTGATATGCGTTTCTTAGTCGGCATGACTTTATTCTCCCAAAGGTTGTAGGTTCACCTTTAGCGAGAATTGAGGCTAAGCCGTGGGTAGATTTCGGTAAGAATTAGTTAAGATTGTGTTAATTGTGTGAAGTGGGATGTAAATTTGCAAGACCTACTTATGCAGGAAACCGCTCTAGATTGAACTTTGGCTTCATGCATTGGTTTAACTTCATTTGCTTCAAAGCCAGTCGAAAGGCGTTGGGTGTTTAGCGCGAGTTACCAGTAGTTCTAATTGGCAGGGCAAACCCCACCTTATGACGGACAGGCAAGACGTCTGCTTTTAGTCTTTATGAAAATGGGCTTTCAAAACAAAAAAAAGGCCACCCTTCCGAGCAGCCTTCCTTAATTCTCTAGACCCAGACCTTAGTTCAGGTCAGCGGCCCGTGCTGCACCGACGTCAGCTTCTGCTGCTGCAACTGCATCTGTGAGTGCGGTGAAGATCGCTTCGCCGTTGGTCACGTTGCCTTTGAACCAATCGTACACAGGGGCGGCGGCGTCTTTGAACGCGGCTTTCTGTGCAGGTGTTGGGACGTACAGGTCGCCGCCACCTTTGACGAATTCAGCGTAGGCGTCGATGGACTTACGCTTTGGTGATGCAAACGTCGCTTGCTGAAGGGCGTAGAAACCGTCGACCACAACTGCGCGCATGTCTTCTGGCATCGCAAGGAAGTTGGTGTTGGACATCCACCACAGCGCGCCCATGTAGGCGTGGCCGTCGAGTGTTACGTACTGAAGGCCAGCATCCGGGAATTTCATGCCCATGATGTCGGTGATCCCGTTTTTGGAGCCCTCAACAACACCGGTTTGGAACGATGTGAACAATTCAGGCCATGGGATCGGCGTCGGGGACGCGCCCAGTGCTTTGACCAATTCCTGTGGAAGGTCGGCCACAACTGTGCGGATTTTCAGACCTTCCATGTCGGCAGGTTCAGCCACACGGCGTTTCGTGTTGGCAAAGTTGCGCCAGCCACCCGTGTTGCCAACAGTCATCAGACGGATTGAGTTGTCGGAGTCCGCCAGCGCCATGTCACGAAGTGTGCGGGTGAAATCGCCGGATAGAACGTGCTCGGCAATCCGGTCGTCGGCCATCAGGTATGGCAGGTCAAGGACTTGAACATACGGGAAAATGCCGGACGCGCCGCCTGAGGTCGAAATGTAGACGTCGATTGATCCGTCAGCCACGCCTTGCAGGCATTCAGCGCCGTTCGAGCAAAGCTGTGTGCCGATGAACAGTTCAACTTCGATCGCGCCGTTTGAGGCTGCTTCGACGTAGTTTTTGAAGACAACAAGACCGTCATAGTCTTCGTCGTTTTCGTTCGAATTCGCTGTGGCGCGGATTTTGAAATCTGCAGCAGATGCCGCAAACGCTGTTGTTGCCAGCATGGCGGACAGGCTTAGCGCCTTGAGGGTTGTTTTGAGCATAATGTTTCCTCCCTGGAATACTCTGATTGGTTAGTTAGCAAATCCCGTTAGTCGCGGGATCGTCATGGATAGGGCTGGGATGTACGTGATCATGAATATCACGATAATCTCAACGAATAGGAATGGTAGGATTGCTTTTGCGATGGCTTCGACCCGTTCGCCTGAGACGGCGGATGCGACGAACAGCACAAGGCCCATGGGGGGCGTGGCAAGGCCGACGGTGAGGTTGACGCTCATGATGATCGCAAAGTGGATTGGGTCCACGCCGAGGTCGATAAAGATTGGGCCAAGGATGGGGCCGAGGATGATAATTGCAGGACCAGCGTCTAGGAACATGCCGACCACGAAGAGCAGCAGGTTGATCAAGAACAGCAGGATCAGCGGGTTGTCAGACAGCCCAAGGATGATCGTTGCCATTTGTTCGGGTGCGTGGCTGAGGCTGACAACGGTTTTGAACGCCATTGCGGCGCCGACCAGCAGCATGACGACCGACGATGTGATGCCTGCGCGGATCAGGATGTCAGGCATTTCGCCTACCGTTAGCGTGCGCAGGATGAAGAAGCCGATGATCATAGCGTAAGCAACGGCAACGGCCGCTGCTTCAGTTGGGGTAAAAACGCCAAACAGGATGCCGCCAAGGATGATGACGGGTGTCAGCAGCGGGAAGAAGGCTTTGAGCGATGCGCGCCCCCGCTCTGGCCACGTGTATTTGCGGCTGGCGACGGGGAAGTCGTATTTGTCAGCTAGGAATTTCACCATCAGCATTAGACCGATGCCGACCATTGCACCGGGAATGATACCCGCAAGGAACAAGGCCGCGACGCTTTCACCCATGACATAGGCATAGATAATCATAATGCCGGAGGGCGGGATGATTGGGCCGATAACAGAAGATGCAGCGGTGATCGCAGCGGCAAAACGGCGGGTGTAGCCCTGTTTTTCCATCGCTGGGATCAACATGGAACCAAGGGCGGATGTGTCAGCAACCGCGGACCCAGACAGGCCCGCGAACAACATGGAGGACAGGACGTTGACGTGGGCAAGGCCGCCGCGAAAGTGACCCATTAAGGCTTGGGCGAATTCAACAAGGCGCATGGTGATGCCGCCTTTGTTCATCAACTCACCCGCCAGCATGAAGAACGGGATCGCCATCAGCGGAAAGCTGTCCATGCCGTTGTAGACGTTGCGGTACAGCAAGGTGATGTCGCGCTCTTGGCCGTTCATCCACAGCAGGATGCCGGGGGCGGCGAGCAGGCCAAAGAAGACGGGCAGGCCAATCATTAAGAAGACAAGGAAGACAGGAAGGAACCAAACTAGCATTATTCAGACCCTCCAATAGAAACCGCTTCGGGGATCGGGGTCATACGGTCTTTCCCTCCAAATAAGGCAATAATAGCCCGCAGGATCAATTCGACATTCACGCTGACCAGCATCCAGACGCCAACAAGCAGGGATGCCATCATCCAGCTGCGTGGCACACGCATATATTCGGAGAAATCGAATGCTGTAGGGATATAAAGGGCGGCGGTGGTGAAACGTCCGCCAAAGCCGGTGACTTCATTATAACCGATATTTGAGGCGACAACCAAAACGAGCAGTGAAAGCAGGAGAAGGCAGATGTTGATGACAGATCCCAAAACACGGGGCAGGGCGACCAATAGCATATCAATAGCCACAAAACCGCCGCGACGAAAGGCTGTGGGGGCCATCAGGCCGGTCATCCACAACATGAAAAATCGTGCCGCCTCGTCCGGCCAAGGTAGGGCGTTGTTCAAAATATAACGAAAGAACACTTGGATTAGGATCGCGACAACCATCAGCGCCATCGCAACCGCACCGATGCTGCGCCCAAGACGCAACATGTGTTCGTTGACGTAGCTGATCGGTGTAAGCACCGCCAGTAATGGGCCCATGTGGCCATCCTCCCTAAAGGCAGACCTTAATTGGTCTGGTCGTCTCGTTGGCCATTTGGGGCCTTATTTTTTGAGCACTCTATGTTGCTTCAATAGTTCCGTATTTTCCTGCATAAAAAGCAAGAGGGTTGCCGTCATGAAACGCGACGTCGTTTACTTGACCTACGACGATGACGTGGTCGCCTGCCGGATGCGTGGCGACGTGGCTACATTCAAAACGAGCCAAACAATTGTCGATCAAAGGCACGCCATGTGCGTTCAGCGTATGATCAATGTCGTCAAAGGCAAATCCGTTTTTTGCAAATGCTTCGCAGATGTCCTTTTGCTGATCAGACAAGACATGAATTGCGAAATGTGGCGCGTTTGCGAAATATTTGAACCGACTGGAGCTGATCCCAGGGGACCACATAACCAGCGCGGGTTCCAGCGATAGCGAGGAAAAGCTATTGGCTGTCATGCCGATAACGCCGTCGTCCGTCTTGGTGCTGATGACGGTGACGCCAGTTGCGAAACGGCTAAAAGCACTGCGCAACAGGCGTGTGTTGTCGGCGTTTG
>JBLHPE010000008.1:0-70394 GCA_047624005.1 Ascidiaceihabitans sp. | reverse complement strand
GCCCCGTTCCAGCCGCCATCCGATTTCTGTTCCGTGTCGGTGTCTTGCTGTTGGGATGTCGCGCTGGTGTCCGCCGTTACGCTAGAGGAATACCACCCAAGCCGTGTGTTGATTTCGGTATTGTTGACGCCTGCTGCTAAAACCCGAAGCAGGACTTCTCCTGGGCCCGGAATTGGGCGTGGCACCGCGCGATATTCCAGCTTTTCGTAGCCCCCATTGCCGGTTGTCACGACGGCCATCATTTTGGTGTCGCCATCGTTTTGTAGGGCCGTAGACATAAGGGTGTTCTCTTTCGATGATTTGACGGTCATGGGTTTTGCCCGAGTAAACATGAATACCCACTCAATTACAGCGGCAATCTTGCGTGTTGTTGTTCCGCAGGTGTTGGCTTTGGGTGTAGGATGGGGCGCAGGGTCGCCGCATAAAATGACCCCGCGCCGCCACCATATCTTTTGGTCTGGACCATAAAAATCGTATCAATACACATTTCCCGATTGCCTTGTTCCCATGCCTTGATAGGTCTGTCCCTATGCAAACGAAATTCATGTCATATCCAGCCCACGTGAGGGCCGTTTCCACCTTGGGTCTTCCGCTGGTTGGCGGTCATCTGGCCCAAATCGCCATTGGTGTCACTGATACGGTGATGCTGGGGTGGTACGGTGTCGATGCCTTGGCGGCTGTCACCTTGGCCTCTAGCTACTTCTTTGTCTTGTTCCTGATGGGGGCGGGGTTCGCCTTTGCCGTGATGCCGCTTGTGGCGACCTTTGACGCAGAAGGGGACGAGGTCAGCATTCGCCGCGTCACGCGTATGGGCCTGTGGCTGTCCTTGGCCTATTCTGTGCTGATCCTGCCTATCTTAATCTGGTCGGAGGCTTTGTTCTTAGTGTTGGGCCAAGAAGCCAGTGTTGCAGCCGATGCCCAGCAATATCTCCGTATTGCTGCATTTGGCATGTTCCCGTGGTTGATCGCGATGGTGATCAAAAGCTATCTGGCCGCGTTAGAACGCACGCAAGTGGTGTTCTGGATTGCGGTTTTGGCGACTGTATGTAACGGATTAATCAATTACGCGCTGGTCTTTGGCAATTGGGGGGCACCTGAACTGGGGATCGAGGGGGCCGCAATCGCGTCGGTCTTGACCCAAACGATTGGGATGGTGGGGATTGTAACCTATGCGTTGATCGTTTTGCCACACCACCAGTTGTTTGTGCGTTTTTGGAAAGCCGATTGGGAGATGTTAAATCGTGTGTTCCGCATGGGAGTTCCCATTGGATTGACGGGATTGATGGAGACGGGATTGTTTGCCGCGACGGCTGTTATGATGGGCTGGTTTGGCAAGGTGCCGCTGGCTGCACACGGGATCGCACTGCAATGTGCAAGCATCACCTTTATGCTGCACCTCGGCATTAGCAACGTGGCGACGATCCGCGCGGGCAATGCTTATGGGCGCGGTGATCGTGATCATCTGGCGCGTGGCGCGTATGTTGTCTTTGTTATGTCTTTCATCGCAGCGTTGCTTACGGTTGTTGGCTTTTTGATCTGGCCAGAACCGCTGGTGTTGGCGTTTGTCCAATCCAGTGAACCTGCACGTGATCAAATATTGGCAATCGGTGTTGGTTTGCTCGCAATGGCGGCGCTGTTTCAATTGGTGGATGGGGCACAGGTTATCGCGCTTGGATTGCTGCGCGGCGTCCAAGATACAACCGTTCCAATGGTTATTGCTGCCATCAGCTATTGGGGCATTGGATTGCCAAGTTCATATCTGTTTGGATATGTTTTGGGTTACGAAGGCTTGGGTGTTTGGTTGGGCTTGGTCATTGGGTTGGCCTGCGCCGCCGCATTGCTCAGCTGGCGTTTCTGGCGCGTGATCATCTGGCAGGTCGGGGATCAAAAGTAAGCTATGGGGCTTTGCCCGCGTGCGGCAATCCCCAAGAGTATTTGAAGTCAAAAGAAACAATATTTTTAAGCTTCTTTTGGCCCCAAGTATTCCGGAGCTCGAGGCAGAGCCTCGTATTTAACCCTTCATCAACCGATCAGCTTTTTTGCGCACCAACGTGCTGCGTAGATCGTGCATGGCCAACAGCAACGCGTCAGTGACGTCTTCCAATTGGTCAGGTGATGCTTTGGATTGCACCCACTGCGTTGTGAGGTTCAGGTAGTCCACAACGCGGTGGATGTCGTCGATGTCGCGGTGGGCAAGGACGGCCGAGCGTTCTTCCATCCATGTGTGAATGCGCGCAAGGTCAGCCTTGGACAAGGTCCGTTCGCCGTGTGGTTTGATTTCCCCGTTGCGCATGTTGATGATCGCGATTTGATCCATCTCGATACGCCGCTGTCGGTTTTCCGTATCAACACGAAAAACCGCAGCGCCATTTTCACGGACACGGAAATAATACTCGGGCAATTCACCTGACATGCGCGGTTCCTTTTTATTTTAACGCCGCACAGAATTTGATGATGCGCGTACAAGCCTCTTTGAGGGCTTCATCCGATGTAGCGTAGCTGACGCGGAAGTTGGGCGATAGCCCGAATGCAGCGCCAAATACTACTGCAACCCCTGTTTCCTCTAGCAAAGCTGAAGAGAAAACCTCGTCGTCTATGATCTTTGTGCCTTTTGGCGTTGTCTTGCCAATCAGTCCCGCAATGGAAGGATAAACATAAAATGCGCCGTCTGGAACAGGGCAGGCGATCCCTTCGGCTTCGTTTAGCATTTTCACAACCATGTCGCGGCGCCGCATGAAGATTGCGTTGTTTTCGGCAATAAAATCATGTGTCCCGTTCAAGGCTTCAACCGCTGCATATTGGCTGATGGAACAGGGGTTGGATGTGCTTTGGGATTGTACTTTGCGCATTGCGGCGATCAATTCGACTGGGCCTGCGGCGTACCCGATCCGCCAACCCGTCATCGCATATGCTTTTGACACACCGTTTACAGTTAGAGTGCGGTCATACAGGCGCGGCTCAACTTCGGCGGGGGTACAGAATTTGAAATCATCGTAAAACAAGTGCTCGTACATGTCGTCTGTCATCACCCAAACATGAGGGTGGCGCATCAGCACGTCAGTTAGCATTTTCAACTCGTCCCATGTGTATCCCGCACCCGTTGGGTTGGAGGGCGAATTGAAGATCAGCCATTTGGTTTTTGGTGTGATTGCCGCCTCAAGTTGGTCAGCAGTCAGTTTATACCCTGTTTGGATTGATGCCTCGGCCACCACTGGTGTACCGCCTGCAAGCAACACCATGTCGGGGTAGCTGACCCAATAGGGCGCAGGTATAACAACTTCGTCCCCTTCATTCAGGGTCGCCATTAGTGCGTTATATAGGACCTGCTTGCCACCAGAACTGACGGATACCTGCGCGGGGGTGTAATCAAGGTTATTGTCACGTTTGAATTTGGCACAAATCGCCTGCTTAAGTTCCGCGATCCCATCAACGGCTGTGTATTTCGTCTTGCCCATCGCGATGGCGACAACAGCCGCGTCTTTGATATGTTGGGGTGTGTCAAAATCGGGCTCCCCTGCGCCAAGGCCAATGACATCATGGCCCGCGGCCTTCATTTCGGCGGCTTTGTTGGTCACAGCAATTGTTGGGGACGGTTTGACGCGGTCAAGGGTATCGGACAGCAGTTTCATTGTGATCTCGGTTTTATAGGTTTACATACTCTCTCTAATAGGCGCGCATTTCTCACCGATCAAGGCGCATTGACGGGAATGGCCCCCGATTAAGGAATATCAAATGACAAATCTTCAGGACCAGGCACAGGGCCTTCAGGATGAGGCATCTGATTGGTACAGCCAAGAATCTGCGACGTTTGGGGATCGTGTTGCTGCATCACGTGAGCAATCAGGTCTTACCCAAAAAGAATTGGCCCGTCGTTTGGGTGTGCGCACCAGCACAATTCGAAATTGGGAAGATGATTTGTCTGAACCACGTGCCAATCGGTTGTCGATTATGGCCGGAATTCTGAACGTTTCGATGATGTGGTTGATCAACGGCCAAGGCGAGGGCATGGATTCCCCCCCTGACACGGGTGAGGTCACACCTGATATGCGTGCAATCTTGAATGAGTTGCGCGAGGTACGGGCTGATATGGTCGCGCGTGTGGAACAGATGGCGCGTTTGGAAAAACGCTTGCGCCAAGTTATGAAGGGGAGCGGTGAATGAACGAGCTGCCAGAACACCGGATCAAGCGTTTGGTGATGCGATCTATGCGTCGCGGCATAAAAGAAATGGATATAATTCTGTCTGCTTATGCCGCTGAAAACCTTGTACATATGGATGATGCGACGATCGCGTTGTACGATCTGTTGTTGGATGAAAACGATCAGGATTTGTATCAATGGGTGACAGGCCAAGTGCCTGCCCCTGAAAAGTTTAAACAAATGATCGCAAATATTTCTGTGCAAATGCAGGGAATTGCCGTTTAATCGGTTGGTTTTAACGTATTATTCGTGAATCTGACGCAATTTGCATTGAAAGAGCAGATTGAGTCGGAGAACAGAATGAGTATTCAAGACCCTATGGCCCGCTCCCTGAGCATCCCCAAAGATAAGGGGTTTATGGGCGGCTACCTAGAAGCGTTGTCGTTGGTAGAACGGTTGCATCGGTTGTTGCTGGACGTGATCAAAGATGAATTTGAGCGTGTCGGCGTTTTGGAAATCAACGCGGTGCAGGCCATGTTGTTATTCAATATCGGGGACAACGAGGTCACAGCCGGTGAGTTGAAAAGCCGTGGTTATTATCAAGGCAGCAACGTCAGTTATAATCTTAAGAAGCTGGTCGAAATGGGGTACATGCACCATCAGCGCTGTGAAATTGACCGTCGGTCTGTACGGGTCAAATTGACCGACCAGGGCCGAGTGGTTCGCAATGTTGTGACAGAATTGTTTGAGCGTCATGCCGAGGGGCTGCAAAGCCGTGGTGTGCTTGGTCATGAGGGGCTGGAGAACATTACGTCCTCGCTCAAGCGGGTTGAACGCTATTGGACGGATCAAATTCGGTACATCTATTAAAGGGTAGCCCAACTTGGCGTTTGGCGCGCTATCGCATGGACAGTTGTTGCATTTTGATTTCGCGCATGAGTTTGCGGGTCATCGCGGCAGCGTATCCATTGAAGCCAAGTGATGTTTCAACAAAGGCATCAGTACCTAGAATAACTTCGGCGCGGAAATAGGATGACAGGCGCGAAATTTCGACCTGTCGTGTGTCGCCGATGACGGGGTCGTCCGCCCCAATCACCAATGCGTTGATGGTGACGCCGTGATCCTTCAGAAGTGGTTTCACATCCCTTGGGCGTGGTCCCAGATTGGACTCACCGTCGCCAGATATATCTAGTGTTTTTGACCAACATTGAGTTTGAGCCAGATAAGCCGCCCCAGCAAGCATGGCTTGTCCCAACGCAGTTCCAGGGCTGGCGTTGCGGCGTTTAGTGTTTTGCAGGGAGGCTGTGAGTTGTAGAATGTCTTCTTCGCTTTGGATATCGGTCCACGGCACAACGATGTGTTGATCGTTTGGTCCGCTCCATTCAAAGATCAGAAGTTTTATTGGTGCATTGGGTTGTGCGAGCAACGCGTCTTGGACATTGGGATCTGAAATCGCCTGCGCTAAGCCATCCATTTGAAGACGATATTCACGCGCATCAACTGATCCAGAGACATCAAGGCCAAGGGCTAAGGCTTGTCTACACTCGGCATTTGCATCGATTGGTAGGAATGCGGTGCAAAGCGATGCAGCAAGGATTAAAGAAGGAAGGGGGTTCACCCTGCGTCTTTCTGTTCAGGCTTTGCGGGGCTCAGCGTCCCGATGAAACGCAGTGACAATTCGCGCTCCAATTTGCGGCGCATGGCACGTTCATAATCCTCGAACCCTTGCGCAACTTCGATAAAGGCACCGGGACCGCGAATGACTTCGTTAAGATAGAACGGGATCAACTGGGTTTCGGCCTCAAAGTCGGCCGCGTTTACGACCAACCCATTCACGGTCACCCCATCAAACGGGAAGGCCTTATAGGCGGAGGAGGGCGGAAAACCTTCGTTGTTTTGTCCATCACCAGCCATATCAAGGGTTTTGTGCAAACAGTTTGGCGCACGTTCTAACATGCCTGCGCCGTAGCCTAGGGCATAGCCCATAGCCGTGGGGAAATCATTGTGGCTTCGGGTACTTGCAGCGACAGTTTCGGCAACAGCCAATAAGTCAGAGGGACTTTCGATAAGGGTCCAATCCAACAAGATTTCCTGGTTGTAGCGGCCCGACCATTCATAGATGGCCAATGCAACTGGGATTTCACTGGCGAAAAAAGCAGCGCTGACTTCGGGCGCAATAAGGGCTGCAACCAAGCCGCCACGTTGCAATTGATCTTCAGTTTTATCGACCGAACTGGACACGTCCATTGCCAACAATAGGGCAAGTCGACATTCAATTGCATGAGCGGGTAGGGCGCAAAGGCTTAGGATTAATGATAGGGCAAGTCGCGACATCAACCTTTCCCTCCGGATGTTGGACTAAGTGCGCCGATCATTGCAGGTGCCAGCTCGCGCTCCAACTTGCGACGCATTGCACGTTCGTAATCCTCAAAACGGTCCGCGACCTCGGTAAATGCGCCGGGGCCACGGATCACTTGGCTTTTGTAATAAGGAAGGACGCCGGTATCTACACCCAAATCGATCACGCGGATGACCAAACCGTTCACCGTGATCCCATCGAAATTGCGCTGGACGTAGGCTTGGCTTGGCTCGTAGCCGTCGTTGTTCTTTCCGTCACCTGCCACATCTATGGTGCGGGCAAGGCATGACGGTGCGCGTTCGTGTAAATCCACGGCGAAATCTAGAGCATGTCCAAGGGCTGTAGGAAAATCAGTTTGCCCGCGGATGCTATTTCGGACTTTATTTGAGACCGCAAGTAGACGGGCAGGACCGTCGATCAGCGTCCAGTCAAACAAAAGCTGTTGGTGGTGTCGCCCCGACCATTCAAAAGCCGCAAGGGCAACGTCAAAATCAGACGCGAACATGGCTTGCTGAACTTCGGGCGCGATCAGCGCATTGGCCAACCCTTTACGTTGCAAAATATCTTCTGTTGCATCGACCGAATTAGAAACATCTATCGCCAGCACCAAAGCCAACCGGCATGTGGCTGCTGCAAAAGTTGTCATGCAAAAAAGGGCCATAGCCGTAGCCGCGGCCCCTTTCAGAATATGGCTTGGTGTGATCACCAGCTGCCCGTATTTTCCATACCGGCCCAAGGCTCCGCTGCGTCCAAACGATCACCAGCTTGTAGGAGTTCAATCGAAACATTATCTGGCGTGCGTACAAACGCCATGTGTCCATCACGTGGGGGGCGATTGATCGTCACACCGTTGTCCAACAGCGTTTGGCAGGTTTCATAAATGTTATCGACGGCGTATGCGAGGTGACCAAAGTGGCGGCTGTCTGACGGCAATCCGTCGTCTCCGTCCCAATTGTGGGTCAATTCAACGGGGCAGCTTTCATCACCAGGGGCCGCCATGAACACAAGCGAAAAACGTCCGCCTTCATTGTCCCAGCGTCGTGTTTCTTTCATCCCCAAAAGCTCAAAAAACGCCATCGTTTTTTCCAGATCAGCCACACGGATCATGGTGTGTAGGTATTTTAGTGGCATGGTGCATTCCTTTGCTTTGTTTGCAAAGAGATTAGCACGCGGTGGCAAGGATACCAGCCGCCTCTCAGAACTTTGATTGAATGCCCAAAGAAACAGAAAGCTCTTTGGTGTTGAACCGGCTCACATTCGATGACTTCCGTCCTGCCCGTACTGTCACGGCAGGTGCAAAACCCGCGTAGTCGATGTTTTGGAAAACTGCAGTGACATCAGCATAGATCGAAGTCTCTTGCCGCCCACCTGGTGCTGCGATTGGGAAAAATCCATAGGCTTCATAATCTGAATGCGCCACAGCAAGGCCCGCTGAAATTTTGGCATTCAACCCTTGTGGACCAAATGTGTCTTTGAACTGATAATCCGCCCGCACATTCACGCTTTTGTAACGTCTTTGGCTGCTGTCGCTGTCTGTGTCTGAAAGGTTCAATGTAAATCGCAACGTATCGCCGCTGCTCAATCGGCGGGTTAGCCCCCCCGTCAGGCTGATTACTGTACTATCAGCGCGGGTCGATGACGGCACATCGCGCACTTCAAAAGCTCCGCGTAGGCTAAGTTGGGTATTGTCAGAAACAGCCCATCGCCGTCCGGCCGTGGCCCGTCCAAAGTAATAGCTGGTGTTTTGCCCGTACCATGATCCACCTAAAGCCAAGCCATAATCTGCCACGGCGTTCTTCTTCGATCCTGCGACTTTATGGAGGTGTTTGAGAGATATCTCTGCAAAGGTGCTGCCGAATTCCGCGTTTCTGGGTGTTGTTGGGTTCGGTTCTAGTGGGTTGGGGGCAGGGGTGGCGATGATTTTGGCTTCATTGCTGAGTGCGATCCGTTTGACATAGGCTCGTACGCCAATACTTGTGCTGCTGGTGTTTGACGCACGCAAACGGTAGCTGACAGCGGCGTCAAGTGTTCCAACAATGCCTGACAGTGCTTGGTCTGATCCACTTAAGCGACCGACATAAGGCACACCGTCAATGATTTGCAGGCCACTTTCTGATCCATTGTTGACGTTGTCCGAGGGGCGAATACCGCCAAAAAATCGAAAGCTCCACGGATTTAGTTGGCGCACCTTGCCGTAGTCCTGTGCGATTTGGCGCGTCGCTGTTTCGTCGTTTGTATTGATCGCCGCGCGGCGCAGCCAAATTTGGGTAAGGGTGGGGCGTTCTTCGCGCAAAGCAGATCGTGCGGCCAGTTCGGCCATTTGCAAACGATCGGGTTTTACCTTGGTGTATCGATAAGCCTGTGCTGCCGCTTTTCGCGCAGCCTTGTGTTCGCTCATTTGTGAATAAGCAGTCGCGATAATTGCATAAGTCGCGGATTCGTGTTTGTCCGCATCCCAAAGTGCGCGTGCAATCTCGATTGCCAATGCTGGCTTTCCATCACGCAACGCGTTGACGGCCAAAGTCCGCCCCTCGTCTAGTGAAATCTGACGGGTCGCTTTGGCGTCGGGGTCACTGGCACTAAAGGATTGCCCTACACCCAGACAAAGCACTGCACATCCCGCAGAAACAAGGGTCCGGATGTGGGCCTTATTCTGCAGCACCTGAGGCACACACTGCAGGATCATTGTTGGCTGCTGTGCCACATTGGCCCAGAACAAAAATGCCGTATTCTTCTTCGCCTTCTCGCTGATCTTCAAAATGGTTGTCTACGAAAAGCCCTCCGGCAATCGCCTCGGAGTTTGGGCCACCCAAAATTCCGGCATAATTTCCGACGTCTGTTAGGCCGGTGATTTGGACTGTGCTCGTGAAGGTCCCGTCATCTGCTACATCGGTTGGGACGAGAATTAGGTTCGGTACGTTTTCGATCACAGCTGCGCCAGTTATTGGGTCTGGGACAGTGAGGGTGCGACGGTAAATCAATCCCTTAATTCTGTTTTGGGCGAAATCAACGTTAATAAAGATGCTGCCGTTAACTGTGGACGCCTGACTTGGCAAAATTTCGGTTGGCGGGGTGCCCGCTGTTGGCGTCAAATCTGTATTCACGCCGTTGACGTTTGACAATCCAATGTAGCTGCCCGCGTATGAGACAAGCCCTGTGTCACCAGATTCACTGACAGCGACGGGATCATAGGTGCCAGTACGTGTGAAAAGTGTTCCGCCATCATAGTAGCTGAACTGCCCGCCAGTGACTGCAACTGCAGCAGTTACATCGCTGATAGATTTTATGTAGGCGGTTGTGTGCTCATCAAGCGGATCATCTTGAGCCGTGTACGCCTCGTACGCAACGCTACCGTCTTGTGCCGTAATGTCTAACGCAGTGCGACGACGATATGGGGCGGTAATGTCTTCCTCATCAAACGAAATACCTGAGATTGTGAGGGTCTGTGCTGCAGCGTTATAGCTAAAGGAAGCAAGCGAGCCTTGTACATCTGCTGGAATACCTGTTGCGGCTGGCGTCGTCGGGGTTGCCGGTGTGCCTGTGCCTGCATCAACAACGGTAAATGGACTGGAGCCGCTGCACGCACCAACGACCAACGCTAAAGCGCAAACGCTTACATAACTTTTCATACTGCCGAACCTCTTTTGGGTTTCGTAATTACTGCCTCTTACCAGCATGAATCTGCCTGTCGGGTTTAAAAGTCAACGATCACTTGCCCTTGTGGCGCTATTCTAACGTGCAACCGTGACTAAAAAACGACCATGATATTGCGGTTCAAAATCCACAAAACGCTAGATAAGGTGAACCATGTTAGATTCTGTACCTTTGTCGCCCTGCCAAAGGACAACACGCCGGAGACCCGCATGAAACAATACCACGCCGCATTGCGCGAGATTTTGGAACGGGGTGAGGTCACAACTGACCGCACTGGCACCGGCACAACATCACATTTCGGGATGCAAATGCGCTATCCTTTGGCGGATGGTTTCCCGATGGTGACCACCAAAAAGGTCCACCTGAAGTCAATTGTTCACGAACTGTTGTGGTTCCTGTCAGGGGACACCAACATCCGTTACCTCAAGGAAAACGGGGTGCGGATTTGGGACGAATGGGCGGATGAAAACGGCGATCTGGGTCCGGTCTACGGCAAGCAATGGCGCGCATTCCCGGCAATGAACGAACGTGGTTCTGTCGACCAGATAGAAGAATTGATCGCCAATATCAAAGCCACTCCAAACAGCCGCCGCCTGATCGTGTCCGCATGGAACCCAGGCGAGATTGCGGATATGGCGCTGCCACCTTGCCATACGATGTGGCAGGTTAAGATCATCGGGCAAAAGATGAATTTGCAGCTGTACCAACGTTCTGCCGACATGTTCTTGGGCGTGCCTTTCAACATCGCATCCTATGCGTTGCTGCTGCAAATGTTAGCCCATGTGACGGGATACGAGGCGGGTGATTTCATCCACACCTTGGGCGACGCGCATATCTACTCCAACCATATGGATCAGGTGGAATTGCAACTGTCCCGCACGCCACACCCGCTGCCAACCATGCGGATTAAACGACAGGTCAATTCGATCTTTGACTTCAAATACGAAGATTTCGAACTGGTCGGCTACGACCCTGATGCCCATATCAAAGGTGAGGTGGCAGTATGATCACTTTAATCGTCGCACGCGCCCGTGGAAATGTGATCGGTAAGAACGGCGGCATGCCGTGGCACCTGCCAGAGGATTTGCGGTATTTCATGCGCGAAACCATGGGCGGCGCGATCATCATGGGCCGCAACACGTGGGAGGCGCTGCCAAGCGCACCGTTGAAGAACCGCCTGAACATCGTGGTGTCGTCAAAGGGGTGCGACGCGGAGCATTGCGTGGGGTCGGTGGACGCCGCGATCACGCTTGCAACCACCCTTGGCTATCACCGTATCTACGGCGTTGGCGGGGCAGGGATATACGCCGCGATGCTGCCGATGGCGGACCGGCTGTGTCTGACAGAGATTGATTTGGATGTTGAGGGCGCCGACACGTTCTTTCCCTCATTCGATGGGAACGAGTGGCGGATCAACACGCAGACCGAGATTAGGACGGAAGCGCCTAGGTGTATTGCGGGGGAGTGGGTGCGGGATTGAGGATGTCACTTTTTGGAGACAGAGTTTAATGGCCCAGAAACGATCCAAAAAACACCATTACGTTTCCAGAGCAATGCAAAGACCATTTTGTCATTCCAGAGAAAAGATATGGTACTCTACTAGGAATGAAGCAGGTATCTTTGGCGATCCAGAAGATAGGAATATTGAATCAACATTCAAAGCAAAAGATTATTACACGGTTAATGATGGCGATAACCTGTCTGATATTGTGGAACGCGATTACTTTGGACCGTTGGATGATTTGTGGGGTGATTTTAGGCAACAAGTACTAGATGTTTTGTCGCGGGGTAAAATACCAAATTTCAGTAAAGAATCCGCTGACATTCTTAAAAATACGGTAATAAGTTTTGCTCGTCGAAGTCCTGATTTCATGAACTATGACGATTATGAAACAGGAATGGAAATTATCAACAATACAATATTGGCACTTGAAGAGAGCGACGACAAATTTGATGAGATTCCGGCCCTACAAAAGCAAATACTATTACAATCTGAAGTTATAAAGGTGGGCAGAGATGTCAGGGTGCGGGCACAAATTGATCACTCTGAAAAAGTAGAAGAAGCGATGCAAGACTTTAAGATAAGGTGGGCTAAGACTGACGGGAAACATTCCTTCATTTTATCAAGCAGGATGGTCTACCGGATCGGAAATGGAGGCCATAATGGAATATCCAATCCTAATGCTGAAATTTGGATGCCAATTGCGCCGAGCTATTGCCTAATCCTGCTTCGCGACCCTCAAAAAGAAGTGCAGGAAATTAATGAGATAGATGTAACTTTTCTGCGAAAAATAAATAACTATATTGTAAGAGAAAGTAACCAGGTTGGAAGTCATTCGGAAAAATTACTTCGTTCATTGACTAATCGAAGATCAGCTGTTCGCTAATGTATACGGGAAATCGATTTATTGCTCACCCTCTCATCCCTCCCACCAGACTTCCACGAAAACCCGTTTCGTCACTACGACGATCTCCTAAACCATGCGCCCGTGCATCCTCAGCCCGATGGCTCCTACATCCTGTCCAAACACAGCGATCTGGAGCGGGTGTATAAGGACACGTCCCGCTTTATTAGTGATAAAAAGACTGCATTTGCCCCGAAATTTGGGCAAGGCACGCCGTTGTTTGAACATCACACGACCTCCCTTGTATTCAGCGATCCGCCCCTGCACACTCGTGTGCGGCGTATTATGAGCACGGCCCTTGCCCCCCGCGCGACTGCGCAGATGGAAGTGGGGTTGATCGCAACCGTGGATCAGCTGCTTGACCAGATGCCACCTGAACCAGACTTGATCAAGGACTTCGCCAGCGTCATTCCGATCCAGATCATCGGCAACTTGCTCGACATTCCGATGATTGAACGCGGCCCCTTGCGTGATTGGTCGTTGGCCATTCTAGGCGCTTTGGAACCTGTGTTAACGGATGCTCAACTACAACGTGGTCATGATGCGGTGCGTGAGTTCAAGGCCTACCTAAGTGACCTGATTGCGCGGCGTCGCGCCAATCCCGGTGATCCTGAAACGGATGTGCTGACCCGTTTGATCATGGGGGATGCTGACGGACAGCTGAGCGAGATTGAGTTGATCCAGAACTGTATTTTCATTTTGAATGCGGGGCACGAGACGACGACGAACCTGATCGGCAACGGCTTGGCTTTGCTGAACGATCACGCCGACCAACGGGCGCGTTTGCTGGGGGATCCATCGCTGCTCAACAGCACGGTTGAGGAAGTGTTGCGCATGGCCTCCCCAAATCAATTCGGCAATCGTGAGACGGCAGGGGATGTTGAAATTGGTGGAGTGCACATTCCAAAAGGTACCAACTTGCATCTGTGTATCGGTGCGGCCAATCGTGACGGGGATGTGTTTGAGAACCCAGAGGTGTTCGATATCGGACGCAAGCCAAACCGTCATCTTGCCTTTGCGGGTGGCCCGCATGTGTGCGCCGGCCTGACCCTTGCGCGGATGGAAGGGCGTGTTGCGATTGGCAGATTTTTAAAGCGCTTTCCGAACTTTGATATCATTGCGCGCCGACAGGGTGGACGTGTTAGGTTTCGTGGATTTTCAGCGCTTGGGGCCAATTTAGGGTAAGGATTGCCACTGATATTGCTAACATAAGGTTGTATTCGCAAGAAAACGCTAGACTTGCGCCCTTTGGTTCGGGCAATACTAATCATGTATTTAGTGGTATAGTTCGAAAATGAGGGAAGATATGCGTATCAAGACGGTTTTGACAGCGGGTTTCGGCCTTATGATGATGGGCGCAGTTCCCGCCATGGCGATGGATGCAAAGATCTATCCCTACCACGGTGAGAACTTTTGCCCCGCCGGCTACCAGCCTATCACAATTTCAGGTGTTGTTTGCTGTGGTCAGCCCAACCAGAGCATGTCTTACCAGCAGGTAAAGATGACGCCAGCACCCCGCGCTAAGGCCAAGCATCACCACCATAAGCACAAAGCAAAGACGTCCAGCTGTGAAGTCGGCACAAAAGGTTGCACATACGATTGATCGACCCGCCGTTCGCTAAGGTATCGTAATCGAAATTCAAAGAACTGGCGCTTTTGGTGGAACCTTTAGCGCCAGTTTTTTTGTATTAAAGTAGGGTGATGTCGCCAGCCATTTGGCGTCCATCGCGTCCCTCGGACAATTCAAAACTGATCTTTTGGTTGTCGGTCAATCCCGCCAGTCCTGACTGCTCGACCGCGGAAATGTGAACAAACACATCGTTGCCGCCATCATCGGGTGTAATAAAGCCAAATCCTTTTGTGGTGTTGAACCACTTTACGGTACCGTTAGGCATAGCGCGCTTCCTTTTAGTCAATATTTACCCAGTATTCGGGCTTTGGGCGGGGTAACTGGATCAGAGATCCGCAGATCATTCCCTGTCGTTTAAGATTGTTCAATTGCTTTGAAAATCAAGAAAAACTGCGTGAACTTCGGTTCGGATCATTCTAAGTATTCGGGAATAAGGGAGAAAATAATGCAAATTTATGGTCTTAAAAATTGTGATACGTGCCGTAAGGCGCTGAAATCCTTGCCACAGGCGCAGCTGGTTGATGTGCGCGCTGACGGCGTGCCCGCCGATGTGATGGCGGCGGCATTTGTGCAGTTCGGTGCATCATTGCTGAATACGCGGTCCACCACATGGCGCGGATTAAGCGAGACAGAGCGTGAAGGCGCGCCTTTGGATCTGATCGCGCAGCATCCCGCGTTGATGAAGCGTCCGTTGATCGTGGATGGTGCTGATATGTATTTGGGTTGGACTAAGGATGTTCAAGGGGCTTTGGGGGTTTAGGAAAGGCGGGGCAAAACCCCGCCTTACAGGTGCAATCGATGGGACCAAGTAAGACTTATTACTCAAGCAAATCTCTCTGACTAAGAAGACTGTGGATGACCATCATTTTGCGGAGCGTTGTCACAGATTTCGTACCACGAGGGTTTCTCGCCGACAAATTCATGAGACTGATTTTCCAGACCAAGGTCTCCATCGAGGGCATTTGCAGCAATTGGAAAGCTGTCATCTTGCGACAATATCTCGCCCAGTGAACTGCCACATATTTTGCAAAAACATCGACCGTAAATATAAGGGGAGGTCGGTTCAAAAAGTTGAATTTGCTCCTTTCCCTGAACAAATTTAAGGTCCTCTTTCTTTACAAATGCAATAGTGCTCGCGCCAACTTTGCGGCACCTCGAACAATGGCATGTCCCTATCATTGACGGCGCGGCAGACAGTTCGAATTTGACCGCTCCGCAGCAGCAACTACCCTTAATCATAATATAACTCTCCCAATTTGATTGTGCCTTTATTGGGGAGCAATGGGGGAACATTTGACGGATATCAACGTCAATTCTACTGACACCAGTTACAAAAAAAGCCCCACGGGAAATCCAGCGGGGCTTTTTGTCATTATTCGATTCGGATCAGCGCAAATCAGGCGGTGTTGCTTCAACCGAAAGCGCGGCTGTTACATCGCTCAATACTTGGACGGACGTTTGTTTTTCACCCAAACGTCGCACAGTTACAGTCCGTTCCTCAACTTCACGCGCACCGACGGCCAAGATCACTGGTACTTTGCCAACCGAGTGTTCGCGGACCTTGTAGTTGATTTTTTCATTGCGAATGTCGGCTTCGGCTTGAACACCAACGGCTTTCAATGCGGCCACAACTTCATGCACATAATCGTCGGCATCCGAAATGATTGAGGCGACAACGACCTGACGTGGGGCCAGCCAGAACGGCAATTTACCGGCGTGTTCTTCGATCAAGATACCGATGAACCGCTCAAACGATCCCAAGGTTGCGCGGTGCAACATGACGGGACGGTGTTTGCTGCCATCCGCACCGACGTAAGTTGCGTCCAGACGTTCGGGCATAACGAAATCAACTTGGTGCGTGCCACATTGCCAGTCGCGACCAATGGCATCCGTTAGGACGAATTCCAATTTAGGGCCGTAAAACGCACCTTCGCCGGGGCTCATTTCTGGTTCGATCCCTGCGGCGCGGGTGGCTTTGAGCAATGCTGTTTCGGCTTTGTCCCAGACCTCATCGCTGCCAGAACGGGTCTCTGGGCGGTCCGAGAATTTGACGCGGAATTTTTCAAATCCAAGGTCTTTGTAGATCGAGGTTAAGAATTCGATGTAAATCGCGGTCTCGGATTCAATCTGGTCTTCGCGGCAAAAGATGTGCCCGTCATCTTGGGTGAAACCACGTACGCGCATGATGCCGTGTAGTGCGCCTGATGGTTCGTAACGGTTGCACGATCCGAATTCGGCCATACGCAAGGGGAGGTCGCGGTAGGATTTCATGCCTTGATTGAAGATTTGCACGTGGCAGGGGCAGTTCATCGGCTTTAGGGCGTTGACTGCTTTTTCGCGTGCGTGTTCTTCGTCCACTTCGACGATAAACATATTCTCTTGGTACTTTTCCCAGTGGCCGGATTGTTCCCACAATTTGCGATCAACAACTTGGGGTGTGTTCACTTCGACATAGCCACCAGCGCGTTGTTTACGTCGCATGTAGTCCTGCAATTCAGTGTAGATGCGCCAGCCGTTCGGATGCCAAAAGATTTGGCCCGGTGCCTCTTCTTGCATGTGGAACAGGTTCATCTCGCGGCCCAGTTTGCGGTGGTCGCGTTTGGCCGCTTCTTCCAACATATGAAGGTGAGCTTTGAGCTTTTCCTTGCCAGTAAACGCCACGCCATAAATGCGTTGCAGCATCGAACGATCGCTGTCGCCGCGCCAGTATGCGCCCGCGATGGACATCAGTTTAAAGCTGTCGCCTGGCACTTGCCCCGTGTGTTGCAGGTGCGGACCACGACAAAGGTCTTGCCATTCGCCGTGCCAATACATGCGCAGAGGTTCATCGCCGGGGATGCCCTCAATCAGCTCGACCTTATAAGGTTCACCACGATCCTCGTAGTACTTGATCGCCACATCACGGTCCCACACTTCGGTGCGCACGGGTTCGCGTTTGTTGATGATTTCCTTCATCTTCTTTTCGATGACGGCGAGATCTTCGGGGGTAAAGGATTCCTTGCGATCAAAATCATAGTACCAACCGTTTTTAATCACAGGTCCGATGGTGACTTTGGTGTCAGGCCAAATTTCTTGGACCGCACGTGCCATGATGTGTGCCAGATCGTGGCGGACCAATTCATTCGCCTGATCCTCGTCCTGCATGGTATGCAGGGCGATAGACGCGTCTTCATTGATTGGCCATTGCAGGTCCCAATGTTCGCCGTTCACTGTGGCGCTGATAGCCTTTTTGGCGAGGGATTTTGAGATGCTTTCAGCGACTGCAGCGGCTGTAATTCCAGCGTCATATTCACGTGCATTGCCGTCGGGAAAGGTAAGGGAGACTGATGCCATTTGGGCACTCCTCGTCAGTTTGGCGCCTACGAAACGCCCGGTTGCGGGTTATGTGGTTCATCGGCCTTTTGCCGTCCTCAAGCAAAAGGGTCAAGCCGTTTGGGTGTTGTTCTGTGGCTTAACCTTCGTGTGCGGCAGGTGGGTAACGGTGTGAAAGGATGACGTTCGCCAACGCAAGGGAGGCGAAGAGCGCGGCGGCGATCCCCAATCCGCTTAACCCGTAGTGCGTGATGACCAATGATCCGATGGCCGATCCGATAGCCGCGCCCACATAAATGGATGCGGCTGTGAGGGCGAGAACAACAGGTGCCTTGGGTCCTGCGAGGCCGATTAGGCGCATTTGTTGGCCTGCCATAAACGACCACCCGACGACTGACCAAACAACCGAAAGGGTGAAAAACGCTGGTAAGCTCATTGGGAGGAATGAATAAAATGGCATAACCAGCATTTGCGCAACGCACAGTGTAGTTAGGGTTTTAAACCATCCCAACCTGTCGGCCATATAGCCGCCCAACAAGTTGCCGGCGACTGCGCCAAGACCAGAGATCACAAGCGTCAGTGTGATCATGTCCCGTCCCATGCCCATTTGCTGACTGAACAACGGCGTCATGTAGGTGAACAGCACGTAGATTGAGCCAAGGAACAGCCCCGTAAAGGCGATGGCGAACATCATGCGCCTGTCTTTCAGGGTGTCACGTAGGTCGTTGAATGTGACGGCTTGGAACGTTAGCCCTGCTGGGACAAAGGTCCAGATTAGATAGATTGCTGGGATATTAATCGCGACCACGCCCCAGAATGCATAGCGCCACCCAAAAGTGTAGGCGATCCAACTGCCTGCGGGTACACCCAAGACTTGCGCAAGTGTGAAGCCAAACATGACGGCCGCCAGAACACCCGCGCGTTGCTCTGTGGGGAATAGACCCGCGACGACGGCGGCCCCAACTGGGGTGAACATGCCTGCACCTGCCGCGGCCAACACCCGTGCAAAACCCAGCATCGTCATCGATGTTGCCATTGCGGACAGCAAAGCGGATGCCAAAAACATGGTCAATCCAAAGGCCATAACGCGCCTGCGCCCAATATGACCTGTGAGGCTGACAAGAACGGGGGACAACACTGCGTAAGACAGCGCGTAAATAGTCATTAAGATGCCAGCGCGTTCAGGTGCAATCCCCAACCCATCGCCCAATGGTTCGAGTATCCCGATGATAACGAACGCACCTACCCCAATTAGGAAGTTGCAGGCCGATATGACTGGGATGATAAATTTGGGAGGGTGGGACATGGGGTTAGCCTATGAATAAAGCGCTAAACTAGACAAGTAGAGCGCTGCGTCGCTTTGTGTATCAATGAACTGAGCTTTGATTTCGTGATTGCTTAGGGTGGCGCGGATATCGCATGATCCGCGAAATTTACTGGAGCTCTCATGGCAGACGCAAAATATTTGGACACACCCCAAGGTCGGCGTATTGCCTATCATCGTTTTGAGGGAACTGGCCCTTGGCTGGTATTTCTGGGCGGTCTGAAATCTGATATGGAAGGCACCAAGGCCATCCATCTTGAAGACTGGGCGCGGGCGCGTGGTCAGGCGTTTTTGCGGTTCGATTATTCGGGGCATGGTATCAGTTCTGGCACCTTTGAGGAGGGCTGCATTGGCGATTGGGCCGAAGATACGGCTGAGGCGATTGGTGCATTAACGCGTGGCAAAGTCGTGTTGGTCGGTTCAAGTATGGGCGGTTGGCAGTCGCTGTTGTTTGCTCGTGATCATGGGGATCGAATGGCAGGATTGGTGACAATCGCAGCGGCACCAGATTTCACAGAAGACGGGTATTGGGCGTCATTTACCGACGAACAAAAAGCCCAGCTTGAACGCGATGGATCAATTGAAATTCCATCTGATTACATGGACAGCTACGTTATCACCAAACGTATGATCGAGGATGGACGGAACCAGTTGGTTTTACGCAGCCCTCTGGATTTGCCGTTTCCTGTTCGTATGGTGCAGGGCACAGCAGACACGGCGGTCAGCACTGATCGTGCGGTGAAGTTGTTGGACCACGCAACTTGCGACGATATGCGGCTGACCTTAGTCAAAGACGCCGATCACAGGTTTTCGGATGGGCCATGCTTAGGTGTGATCGAAACCTCAGTACTGGATGTTATGGGAGAAGACGGATGAGAGCGTTTGGAAAACTGGTTGGTCGGGTGTTGTTGGCACTTATCGTTGTTGGAGTGGCCCTATGGTATTTTGGACCTTATGAGGATGTCAGCTTTGACACGGACTTTGACGAAAGCCAGCTTGATGGTGGTGTTCAAGCCTATTTTGATGCCAGCGAGGCGCAAGTCACCAACATCAGGCAGGGCAACCAAAAGCGGGTGATCTGGGCAGGTGCGGCTGAGACAAAGACACCCCTGTCGATTGTTTATTTGCACGGTTTTTCCGCCAGCTCTGAAGAAATCCGTCCTGTGCCCGATGATGTGGCTGCGGCCTTGGGGGCCAATTTAGTTTACACGCGGTTCAAAGGTCATGGCCGTGACGGCAATGCGATGGCGGAGGGATCTGTGCCTACATGGATGGCAGATGCTATCGAAGCCCTAGCGGTGGCCCGACGTGTCGGCGAAAACGTAGTAATTATGTCCACCTCAACGGGTGGAACACTTACTGCATTGGCGCTGCATCGTCCGGAGTTGCAAAAGGATGTTGTGGGCGTTGTTTTTGTCTCGCCCAACTTTGGGGTTAACAACAGTGCAGCCCCTATGCTGACCTTGCCCGCAGCGCGGTATTGGATGCCACTTTTGGCTGGAAAAACCCGCTCGTTTGAACCGATGAATGAAGCAAATGGGCGCAATTGGACAACTGAATACCCAAGTGCAGCGGTTTTCCCAATGGCTGCGTCAGTCAAAGCGGCCGTGCAGCTGGATTACTCGGCTGTGAACATTCCAGCCTTGTTTCATTATTCGATGCAAGACAAAGTCGTTCGCGCTGATCTGACCCAACGCATATCTGCTCAGTGGGGTGGTCCTGTGACAACTGTGCGTCCGCAATTGGGGGCCGGAGATGATCCCTCGCAGCACGTGATTGCAGGCGATATTATGTCGCCCGGTCAAACGGCGCGCAGCGTTGCGGCTATTTTGAAATGGTTTGGAGAATTGGAATGATGCAGCAGCGGGTAAGTCTGATCACATTAGGTGTCAAAGATATGGCCAAAGCGGGGGCGTTTTACGAAGCCTTGGGTTGGGTGCGCGTGGACAGCCAAGACGGGGTCGTGGCCTTTGATTTGATTGGACAAACCTTGGGCCTTTACCCTTTGGATGCTTTGGCAGCAGACCTTGGATTGCCTGTCGAAGAATTGGGTGCAGGACGCGCAACACTTGGTTACAATACGGCAGAGAAATCAGATGTTGCGCCGCTGTTGGCCAAGGCTGAAGCGGCAGGTGCACGCATCTTAAAGCCTGCTCAAGATGTGTTTTGGGGCGGTCATCATGGATATTTCGCTGACCCTGAAGGGCACATTTGGGAGGTCGCGCACAATCCGTTTAGCCCACTTGGTCCCGACGGTGAATTCCAGTGGAACGGTGCAGCCTGATGCGTCAGCCGCGTAGTATGTGGAGTTTGGAGACTTTTGGCCGACAACGCTTGTCCAAACACTTTTACATGCGCGATTTTATGTATTCTGAAATCAACGGGTTTCACGGCGTACCGAATGTGCCGGCGAACCCCGATTTGGTACTGGAAAACGGGCGACAGTTTTGCACCCAACTTCTTGATCCCTTGGAAGAGACGTTTGG
This sequence comes from Ascidiaceihabitans sp., assembly GCA_047624005.1. GTDB lineage: Bacteria > Pseudomonadota > Alphaproteobacteria > Rhodobacterales > Rhodobacteraceae > Ascidiaceihabitans. The sequence goes on along the minus strand of JBLHPE010000008.1, from coordinate 49,085 downwards.
ACGGATCGCAGTGCGATCTGGTTATCGTTCCCCAGAATTGAACGCTTATGGAAACGAAAACAAGTTGAATTGTGCCCGTAATGACAATCCAATGGAATGTCATATCTGGGATTTCCATTCAGGGGATCGCGCAATCGCTGGGGCCTCGATTGTTATCCCATGGTTTGCTGATCAATACGAAGAGGGGCGTGATTGGCGTGATTTAGCGTGGTGGCTTCACGATCATCTGCCTTATTCAGACATGTGGTTTTTCCCCAAGCTGGCAGCGCTAAATTTGGTTTGGCGTGCGGAACCTCAACGTACGATTTCAAGTTATATTGCTCCGCGTGGTACATTGCTTAGCGCAAGGGCAAACCCAGATGAGGGCTTGAAGATGCGGCAATCAAGGTATGCGGACTTCCCAAAGTTTCGTGGGATCGAATATCCATAGCTTGATTGATAAAGGTCTAACTTATTCAGAACACCTTACCTAGTTCATCGAAGACGTTGAGGCGGTTCATCAATGTCTTCTGGAATAAGTTGAAAGGCTGGTTTAAGCCGAACGCTCGCTTGCTCATTTTGAGTGGGCAGGTCATGGTGCGCCGAGCAGAGTACAAGTTAGAGCAGGCGCAAAATAGTGATACAAACTACGTGTAATCGAGGGCCGTATTTTTATGACTGAGCCGTTGGTATTCCTCCCTGGAATGATGTGTGATGCACGGCTGTTTGGCCCACAGATTGCCGAATTGTCGGCAGATCATTGTGTGACAATTGCACCTGTGACCCAAGGTGAGCGGATTGAAGAAATTGCATCTGGATTGCTGGATCAATTGCCCGCACGTTTCGCGCTTGCTGGACTTAGTATGGGGGGCATCGTGGCAATGGAATTGTTGCGCCGCGCGCCGGATCGTATCACCCGCATTGCTTTGATGGATACCAATCCGCTTGCTGAAACACCGCCTGTTGCTGCCGCCCGGGAACCTCAAATCGTTGGGGTGCGGACGGGGCGTCTGGAACAAGTGATGCGCGAAGAGATGAAGCCCCATTACCTGGCACCCGGTTTGCACCGTGGTGAGGTTTTAGATTTGGTGATGGAGATGGCATTGACGCTTGGCCCAGAGGTTTTTGTGCGCCAATCACGTGCGCTTCAACGCCGTCGTGATCAACAAGGGACTTTGCGAAAATGTAAGGTGCCGACACTGGTCCTTTGTGGCGCGCATGACGTTCTATGCCCGGTGAAACGACACACCTTTATGGCGGAACTGATCCCTTACGCTAAGCTGGTCGTGCTGGAAAACGCAGGCCATCTGCCAACACTAGAAGCTCCAGCAGAAACCACGCAAGCTTTGCGCGACTGGATGAAACAGCCGCTGATCTTACAATAGACAGCTACGGTTTCTTTTGGTCGAAAATAGTCTAGGCAAGCGCGGGGGCAGTGCCCCCTTTTAAACTTAAGCAGCCTTATTTTTATTGGCAGACTTCTTGGCAACTTCTTTGACAACACTGTTGGCTGTGATGAAATCTAGAACCAATGGGCGAATGTTATTGCGCCATGCTTTGCCTGCAAAGATGCCGTAATGGCCTGCACCTGGTTCGACGTGGCTGGCCTTTTTGGAATCCGGCAGGCCCGTACATAGGTCAAGTGCTGCGATACATTGGCCCGGTGCTGAAATATCGTCATCAGCGCCTTCGACGGTCTTGACCGCGACAGTTGTGATTTTGCTGATGTCGACTTTTTTACCCGCAACAGTAAAATCATTTTTGGCGATTTCACCGTTCTTAAAGATACGTTCTACCGTGGACAGATAGAATTCGGCCGTCATGTCCATAACTGCCAGATACTCATCGTAGAACTTGTTATGTTTGTCGTGCTCAGACGTTTCGCCTTTGGCAGCACTTTTAATTTGATCCGTGAACGCTTTGGAGTGCTTTTCACCGTTCATCGACATGAAAGATGCAAGTTGCAGCATGCCTGGGTAGACCTTACGGCCCACACCTTTGTGCTTAAAGCCAACGCGTTGGATGACTGAATGCTCAAGCTGACCCATTGTTGTGCGGTGACCAAAATCTGTCACATCTGTTGCATTTGCATCAGGATCAATTGGGCCGCCAATTAGGGTCAAGGAACGTGGCTGGGCTGCTGGGTCTTCTTCAGCCAAGTATGCGGTCGCTGCCAACGTCAAAGGTGCGGGCTGGCAAACCGCTATCACATGCGTGTCTGGGCCAAGGTGGCGCATGTAATCGACCAGATAAAGTGTGTAATCTTCAATATCGAACTTGCCGGCGCTGACAGGGATGTCGCGCGCATTGTGCCAATCGGTTGTGTAAAGTTCACAATCTGGCAGCAAGGATATAACGGTAGACCGCAAAAGCGTTGCGTAGTGACCCGACATTGGAGCAACCAACAGAACTTTGTGTTTCTTTTCCGTGCGGCCTTGAACCTTGAAATGGATCAAATCGCCAAAATCGTTAGCAAGCTCTTTTTCAACAGTAACCAAGCGATCTTGACCTGCGGCACCCACGAATGATGGGATGTTCCAGTCTGGTTTCGCAATCATGCGTTCAAATGTACGCTCAGTGACTTCACCCCAGGCGCGCATCATATCTAATGCAGGGTTGGGGAACATAGAAAATGCAGGGTATGATCCAACTGCAAGGGCCGATGCGCCAAGCCACTGATTCGTGTTTCTGATCGTTTCCATCAGATCGTAAGTGGCCATTAAGCGCATTGTATGTTCCTTTGTTCAGAGGCCGTGGGCTGACTTCATGGCGATTAGCCTCGTAGTCTCCGACCGAATAATGCTGCATACGCGAACTAATGCTGCAAGTGCGAAGATACGAGGGAAAAGTTGATATGACAACCAAAGACACGGTCAATACCGAAATTTCAGGCATAAACCTCGAGAAATTGAATAAAAACCTTCGTAAGGTTGAAGCTTTGTCAGAGCGATTGACCAAAGTTATGACCAATCGTTCAACCCATCAGGCGAGTTTGGACGCCCCAGATAACGAATTGTTTTCTCAAGCGACTGCGAAATACTGGACTGAGGCGGTGCAAAACCCTGCAAAGGTAATGGAGCATCAGTTGGATTTCTGGTCCAAATCGGTGTCGCATTTTGTCGAAGCCCACCAGATTCTGGCCAAAGGAAAAATGGAAGCGCCTGCTGACAACAATCCAAAAGATAGTCGCTTTGCAAATCCGCTGTGGGACACAAACCCGTATTTCAACTTCGTCAAACAGCAATACCAGATCAACTCTGCTGCGTTGCAGCAAGCTGTCGATGATGTGACGGACATGGAGCCGATGGAAAAGCAGCGCCTTACCTATTTCAGCAGCCAGATTATCGATATGTTGAGCCCGACCAACTTCTTGCCAACAAACCCCGATGCTCTGGAACGTGCCGTCGCAACCGAAGGCCAAAGTCTTGTGAGCGGACTTGAGAACCTGATTTCCGATCTTGAAGCCAACAACGGCGAGATGGTCGTGCGCCTAGCTGACGAAAGTGCCTTTGAGATTGGGCGTAATATCGCGACGACACCGGGTAAAGTAGTGTTTCGCAATCGCATGTTGGAGCTGATCCAATACGAGCCGACAACCGAAACTGTCCATAAGACCCCGCTGATCATCTACCCGCCGTGGATCAACAAGTTTTACATTCTGGACCTGAAAGAAAAAAATAGCTTAGTGAAATGGATCACCGATCAAGGATATACCTTGTTTATGGTGTCTTGGATCAACCCTGATCCAACGTATCGCGATGTTGGCATGGAAGACTATATCGAGGATGGGTATCTAGCCTCGATCGACGTGGTCAAATCGATCACTGGCGAAGATCAGGTGAACACCGTCGGTTATTGTATTGCGGGTACAACGCTGTCTCTGACTTTGTCGTTGATGAAACAACGGGGCGATACGTCGATAAAGTCGGCTACTTTCTTCACCGCGCTGACAGACTTTGGCGATCAGGGCGAATTCACACCCTTTCTTCAGAACGATTTTATTGATGGAATCGAAGCCGAAGTTGCGGACAAAGGGATCTTGCCGTCCTTGATTATGGCGCGAACGTTCTCGTACTTGCGCTCGAATGACCTTGTTTATACGCCAGCGATCAAAAGTTATATGATGGGCGAAACACCACCTGCGTTTGATCTGCTGTACTGGAACGGGGACGGGGCCAACCTGCCGGGCAAGATGGCGATCCAATATCTGCGCGGTTTGTGTCAGCGCAACGAGCTGGCAACAGTAGGCTTTGATTTGCTGGATCACCATTTGGTATTGGACGAGGTTGATGTGCCGTTGTGTGCGATTGCCTGTGAAACGGATCATATCGCGCCGTGGAAAGACAGTTACCGGGGCGTCCAAAAGATGGGCTCTAAGGATAAGACGTTTATAATGACGCAGTCGGGGCACATCGCAGGTATCGTCAATCCGCCCAGCAAGAAGAAGTATGGTCACTATACCAATGAAGATCTGACGTTGGATCATGCTGAATGGCAGACGGGGGCGAATTTTCACGAGGGGTCATGGTGGCCACGTTGGGGGAAATGGCTGAAAAAGCAATCTGGCAAACAAGTACCTGCCCGTATTCCGGGTGATTCCACACATGAAATTTTGTGTGATGCACCGGGGACATATGTCGTTGTTAAGTCAACTGACTGATTTTATGTGATTTTTAAATTGCTGCATTGCAGCATTAGTTCTTGATTTGCTGCATTGCAGCATCTATATTGATTTCAGATGAAGAAACGGGTGCCTCCCAGCCCACTCACAAATCAAAGGAATTAAACCATGACAAATACAACAGATTTCACAGCGATGTTCAAAGACGTTATGGGTTCTTTCCCAGTTGATACATCCGCAATGGACGGCGCTTTCAAATCGACAGCGTCCTTGAATGAAAAGCTAAGCACTGTTGCTTTGTCAGCTGCAGAACAATCTACTGCTGTGTCCAACAAATGGGCTGCAGATACATTGGCAAAATTGACAGACATGGCAAAAGCCAAAGCAGAGCCAGCTGACTACGCAAAAGCCATCACAGATTTCGCATCTTCTTCTGCTGAAGTTGCAGCTGAAAACATGGCGAACTTCGCTGAAATCGCGAAAAAAGTTCAAATGGAAACAGTTGAATTGATGATGGCCGCTGGCAAAAATATGTCAGAAGAAGCACAAGCCGTTGCAACAAAGGCAACAGCAGACGTGACAGCAGCGACGAAAAAAGCTGCAGCTAAATAAGCCGCACTTTTTAGAAATGTAATCATATTATTTCCTCCCTGATGTGTGTGATACAAATTGGCGGGTCCTTAGCAGGACCCGTTTTTTTTATAGAAAATTTGCAAAACCGCTGAATTTTTTGGTTCTGCGCAATATCCTTTCATTTCCGGTTCCAACTGCCTAAGCTGCAATGCAGCACAAAGACTGTGGGGAGAAGAAACGTGGCCAACACCCAAACACCGCTTTTGATCAAACGATACGCAAGTCGCCGTTTGTACAACACTGAGACAAGCGACTATGTAACGCTTGAAGATATCGCGGGATTCATCCGTGATGGTCGCGAAGTTCAGATTATTGATTTGAAGTCCGGTGATGATTTAACCCGCCAGTATCTCCTTCAAATCATTGCAGAACACGAAAGCCGCGGCGAAAGTGTTTTGCCTGTGGATGTGCTGAATGATCTGGTGCGCAGCTATATGTCACCGACAGCATCTGTCGTCCCGCAGTTCCTACAAGCCTCGTTTGATATGTTGCGTTCAGGTCAAGGCAAGGTGATCAACAAAATTTCGACGATCAATCCTCTGTCGAAAATGCCTGGGTTTGAAGCTATGCAAGCGCAGCAAGAAGCGTTTATGAAAGCGATGACGGGCGGATTATCCCAAGGCTGGACCGCGCCGAAAAGCAGTTCAGATGAGCCAAAAGCTGCGACATCCGAAAATTCGGACGATCTTGATGGGATCAAGCAGCAGTTGGCAGAGTTGCAAGAGAAGCTTTCAAAACTTAGCTAATTTTTTGGTCTATCAGGGCGGGACAACACCGCCCTGACGAGACTTAGCGCGGTTTGGTTATGTTCCGTACGCCTTCGCATCGCTTTGCTCATTGGTTGCTTGCAAAATCACATTTGCCACTGCAATCAGCTCTGCTTTAGTAAGGCGCACGGGCAAACGCACGTCACAGGCGCGCATCAGCATTTTTCGGGTTTTGGGCAATTCAGGTAATTCCTGAATAAACTGCCAATTCCAAAACGCGCGGGCATTGTCGTCACTTAGGCCAAAAACCTGAACTTTGACACCGACAGCAGCACAGGCTTCAACCAATCTGTGCACCTGTGCGTCAGTCATGTCGATCAGATTGAACTGGATTGAATCTGGGGCCCGCTCTTCACCGTCCAATGGCACTGGCACATCAATTTTAGGGCTGAGATTTAACATTTCTGCGACAAAATCGTGATTACGACGGCCATCCGTGACCCGTTTTGCCAAAAGGGGCAGTTGTGGTCGGATCACTGCGGCAGATAGGTTTGAAAGTCTCAGATTATAAAGCGGCAGTTTGTTCTGCCAGCGTGCAAAAGCATCCTGAAGAACAGGGTGTTTCTTCCAGTTGTGTTCGTAAGCGCCAGACATAATGATCGCACGGGCCACCAGATCAGCGTCGTCGGTAATCATGATGCCACCTTCGCCCGCATTGATCATCTTATAAGACTGGAATGAATAGCAGCCTATCCGACCAATAGTGCCGATGTTGCGCCCTTTCCAAGTGGTGCCCAAGGAGTGTGCCGCGTCTTCGATCACTGGGATATCAGCTGCATCACATAGCGCCATGATTGCGTCCATATCTGATGTATGTCCGCGCATGTGGCTGATGATAACAGCCTGAACCGTTGGTAATTTTACTGCGAAATCAGCGAGATCTACGCGGTAATTGTCACCTACCTCACACAAGATCGGTATGCAGTCGGCGTGAATGACTGCTGATGGGACCGCCGCAAAAGTGAAGCCTGGGACCAAGACACGCGCATCACGGGGCAGGTCCAATGCCTTTAAGGATAAGAACAATGCAGCAGAGCAAGACGATACAGCCAAGGCGTATTTCGCGCCCAAAAGTTCCGCAAATTCGGCCTCCAACAATCCAACCGGCGCACCATCTGGCGCCGTATAGCGGAACAAGTCACCAGACTGCATCAAGCGATCGATTTCTTCATGGGCAGCTTTGGGGATGGGGTCTGCAGTGTGCATGTCTGGCAAGGTCATTGTTGATTTCCTTATATTTACATTTCAATTATCTAAAGTAAAAAATCGGAAAACCCAAATGGTTTGTAACGCATATGCGATACAATCAGCTTAACAATAGCGTTTGAAATCGATCAGAGTCCTAAGCGGTCCCGCAAACTGTACCAAGTCATTGCAAGGCTCAGAAGCGGTGTACGCATGGATGCACCACCGGGAAATGGATGGGTTGGGATACGCGCCATTGTATCAAACCCATCAGATTGTCCCTGAACGGCCAATGCCATCAGTTGTCCTGCATGTGTCGCGGATCCAACGCCATGGCCCGAATACCCCGACGCGCTAAGTATGTTTGGTGCAACGCGGGTCAGGTAGGGCAGGCGTTTCATTGTAATGGCCAAAGTTCCGCCCCATGCGTAATCGATGCGGACGTCATGTAGATGTGGAAAAATCTCGATCATCGGTTTACGCACTTTTACGGCGATGTCTTTGGGGAACTTGTAGCCGTAGCTTTCGCCGCCGCCAAACAGAAGCCGTCCATCATGGCTAAGGCGAAAATAGTTCACCACGAAACGACCATCTGCCACTGCAATGTCTTCGTTTAGAACCTGCTTTGCCGCATCGCCCAGCGGTTCTGTCGCTGCGATGAAATTATTGATGGGCATTACCCGCGATGCAACTTTGGGGACCAGATCACCCAAATATCCATTGGCTGCAACAATGACGTGATCTGCGGTGATGCGTCCGTTCGGGGTTTTTACCGTGCTTGGAAGCCCATGTTCGATCCCGTCCGCGCGTGTGCCCTCAAATATCCGAACGCCTGCAGCTTGGGCTGCCTTGGCAAGGCCAATCGCAAGGCGCAGTGGGTGTAGGTGGGCGGCATCCCTGTCGACTACTCCGCCTTTATAATCAGGCGATGGGCAAAGCTGATGCATGGCTGCGGCATCCAGTTTTTCGATATGATAGCTATACTTCTGTTCCATATGATCCGCGTATTGGTGCAGATCATCAACGTCCCTTTTAGAGGATGCTGACCACGCAACGCCGGGCCTTAGATAGCAGTCGATATTGTGTCGTTTGATCAAATTTTTGACCAAGGTTTTGGCGTCTTCGCCCAACTGCCAAAGCTTTAACGCGTCATCATCGCCTAGCATTTTCTCAAGGTAGGGTTGCTCGACGCGCTGGCCGCTGCCCAACTGCCCGCCGTTGCGACCAGATGCGCCAAATCCGACACGTTGTGCATCGATCAAAACGACATCACGGCCACTTTCAGCGAGATGCAAAGCGGCCGACAGTCCCGTAAAACCAGCGCCAATTACGCAAACATCTGTGCGGACGTCACCGTTCAATGCAGGGCAGGCGGGCAATGCGTCCGTTGTTGCCGCATACCAGCTTTGTGGGTAGGCCCCGGCAACGTCATTGGCGTCGAGTAAGTTCATGGGTTTGGCCTATACGTTGAGCAGTAAATGTTCGCGTTCCCACGGGGAAATGACTTGAAGAAACTCGTCATATTCAGCACGTTTGATGATGGAATAGACACGTGCAAACTCTGGCCCAAGAACGTCATGCAAATCTGTTGCAGCTTCAAACAGGTCCAATGCCTCGCCCAGTACGCGCGGAATATCTTCTTCTCCGGCATAAGCATCCCCTTCGAACTGTTTGTCAGGTTGGTGTTTTTCCATCAGGCCAAGGTAACCACAGGCAAGCGATGCAGCGATGCAAAGATAAGGATTACAATCCATGCCAGCCAATCGGTTTTCAACACGGCGTGCGTTCGGCGATGATAATGGAATACGAATTCCAGTTGTGCGGTTGTCGCGTGCCCAAGACAGATTGATCGGGGCGGCATGGTCTTTGACGTAACGACGATAGCTGTTCACATAAGGTGCCATAACGGCCAAAGCAGACGGCATGTGATTTTGTAGGCCAGCGATAAAATGGAAGAATTCTTCGGTTTCTCCATCTTGATCATCGGAAAAGATGTTTGCGCCAGTTTTGATATCAAGGATTGAATGGTGGATGTGCATGGCAGACCCTGGTTCATCGGCAATCGGTTTGGCCATAAAGGTCGCATAGCAGTCGTGACGCAATGCAGCCTCGCGGATCAGACGTTTAAAGTAGAACACTTCGTCCGCTAGTTTTACCGGATCACCGTGCAAAAGATTGATCTCGAGCTGACCCGCGCCACCTTCCTGAGTAATGCCGTCGATTTCGAAACCTTGGGCCTCTGCAAAGTCATAGATGTCGTCAATTACTGGGCCAAATTCATCAACAGCGGTCATAGAATAGGCCTGACGCGCAGCCGCAGGACGACCAGAGCGGCCCATCATTGGCTTGATCTCTTGCGCAGGATCAATATTACGAGCGACTAAGAAGAATTCCATTTCCGGGGCCACGACCGGTTCCCAGCCCTTGTCGCGGTACATTTTCACGACACGTTTCAAAACGTTGCGTGGGGAAAATGGCACCGCCTCACCGTTGCGATCGAAGGCATCGTGGATGACTTGCAATGTCCAGTCGCCGGTCCACGGCGCTGCTGTTGCCGTACTCATGTCGGGGCGTAGGATCATGTCTTTTTCAGTAAATCCACCTTCGCCTGCCGCTTCGCCCCAGCCACCCGTAATGGTTTGATAAAAAATGCTGTCGGGCAGATGGAAGTATTCTTGACGCATGAATTTTTTGGCAGGAACTGCTTTACCGCGCGCGATGCCGGGAAGGTCGGAAATGATGCATTCGACTTCGTCCAGCCGGCGGTCTTTTAAATATTCTTTGGCGGCTTCGGGCAGCCCGTCATTCCATTCGGTGGCCATTAGGCCCTCTCTTTCATAAAGAACGAAGCCATTTTTTGGCCAATTTCGGCATTGTTGTTTGTCGCAGAAAGTTGATCTTTGGCATGCGCCAATCGATCTGGTTTTACGGATCCACCACGAAGGCGAAGCAGGCCCTCAATCGCAGCGCTTTCAAATTCTGGATGGGGTTGCATAGTCCAAATCTGATCACCGTAGGCAAGCGCCGCATGGGCGCAAAAGGGAGACGATCCTACCGTTTTTGCCCCGACAGGTGCTTCAACAACCTGATCCTGATGCCATGCATTCAGCGCAAACTCTTGCCCCTCCATGTCATATTCGACGCGACCTACAGACCATCCATTGTCGAATTTCTCGACTTTGCCACCCAAGGCTTGGGCAATGATCTGATGTCCAAAACAGACACCAATCAACGGTTTGCCTGATGCGTGAATGGCGCGGATTAAATCCTCAAGCAGGGGGATAAAAGCGTGATTTTCATAAGCGCCGTGTTTTGATCCACTGATCAGAAACCCGTCCGCGACATTGATATCTTGAGGGAATTCCATATCCACAACGCTGAACGTCTCAATTTCAAATTCAGGTCCGTGGCCATCTAATAGGCGGGCATAAAGTGCCCTGTAATCACCCAGTTCCGATTGCAGTTCCGGCACAAAGTGGCCCGCTTGCAGTAATCCGATTTTCATAATGCACCATTTTTTGCCCCATCAGTACACATTTTTAGGGGCGTTCATGATCCTTAAACACGCTCTAGTAAGGTACGCCAATGGGTTTCAGCAGAAATTTGATCAAATTTTTCGATTTCCTGACGTTTGCAACGCACGAGGTTGTCGATCAACAGCGGATTGAAGATGCGGGCAATTAGCGGGTCAGTCTCAAACATATCAACAGCACTGGCCCAATCCTTTGCCAATTTTGGTAAATCGGCTGTGTCATATGCATTGCCAGTGACGGGCGCAGAGGGCGTCATTTGGTCTGATACACCAATCATTGCAGCCCCAAGGACAGCACTCAAAAGGAGATATGGATTGATATCTCCGCCAGCTGTGCGGTGTTCGATCCGGCGGGCGGCACTTGGACCACCAGGAATACGGATCGCAACCGTGCGGTTTTCATATCCCCACGCAGCTGAGGTTGGCGCATGCGCCCCTTCAACCAAACGTTCATAAGAATTCCCGTGAGGCGCAAAAATCAGGCTGCTTGCAGGCATCGCAGCTAGGCATCCAGCGACCGCCTGACGTAAAGTATCCGTACCCTCAGGCCCGCCGTTGTCAAAAACATTGTGTCCTGCGGCGTCAAGCACCGAGAAATGAACATGCATCCCATTGCCCGCATCGTCTGCGTAAGGCTTGGCCATAAACGTTGCCGCCATTCCATGTTGGTGGGCCAATCCACGGACCAAGGTTTTGAACAACCACGCATTGTCAGCAGCTTGCATCGCGGGGCCGTGTTTCATCGTAACTTCGAATTGGCCAACACCTGCTTCGGAGGTGGCTGTTTCCACAGGGATATCCATCGCGGCCGCACCAGCGTAAAGGTCATCAAAGAATGCAGCAAATGCATCCATTTGGGACATCGACAGTATCTCGGCCCCATCCAAGGGAAAGCCATTGCGCGGATCGTTTGGGGGGGTAGGTGTCGCACCGCTGTCATCCACCAAGGTGAATTCCATTTCAGTTGCGGCAACCACCTGCCAGCCTCTTGCCTCAAACTGCTTTAGAACACGGGCTAAGGCATGACGTGGATCTCCGGCAAAAGGGGTGCCGTCATCTTGGTTAAGGGCCATCGGTACAAGAGCGGATGGTGTCTCCAACCAAGGGGTCGGCATCGCCCCACGCTCGGTTGGGAACAACATACCATCCGCGTCACCCGTATCAAAAACCAGTGGACTGCCTTCAATATCTGCACCCCAAAGGTCTACGTTCAAGACCGAAAGTGGTATACGCACCGCGCCAGATGCCAGCTTGTCCGCGTAAGCCCCTGGCACAACCTTACCCCGCATTTGACCGTTTAAGTCGCAGGCAACCACACGAAAGGTTTGCAGATCGGTTAAGTTCATGACGAAAGTCCCTTGTTCATTTTGCCCAATAAACTTCCGCCGGAGGCACATTTGTCAATGGAACTACCGGATAAGATTTGGGCGAATACGTAATTTTTGGCGTGTGTTGGCGGGTAAGTGGCGATTTAGGCGACGGTTCACAAAGCCAAACAAGCCAATCACGCACAGGGTCAAGATGATGAAATAGCCTGCCAAAATTGGGTAGGGAATGAAGGGATTAAAGGTCTTATCCGCAAAATAACTGGCGTAATAAAGCGCATCACCACGTTGCTGCCATGCAGGAAAACCGCTGAAAAACACTAGTGTTGTTGCGTGGAATAAAAAGATCGCTTCGTTAGTATATGCAGGCCACGCAAGGCGCAGCATCGTCGGCCAGATCACGCGTTTAAATCGAGGCCACCCGGACAAGCCGTAGGCATCTGCCGCTTCAACATCACCTTTGGGAATCGATTTTAATGCGCCATGAAAAATCTCGGCTGAATAGGCGGATGTGTTCAGGAATAGCACAACCAAAGCGCCAAGCCACGCAGCTGTAAACGGGGCAAAGATTGGAAAGACGGTTTTAAGTTTGAGGAACAAGAAGTAGCCGAAAAAGAATTGGATAAACAACGGTGATCCACGAAAGAGGAAGATAAACCACTCGGCTGGTTTGCGGAAGATGCGCTGTCTTGATGCTTTGCCCACTGCTAAAAGTGTTGCGAACATAAAGCCAAAGACCAATGCAATGATCCCGAAATAAACGTTCCAGATCATCCCAGATCCGATCAACGTGAACTGTTGGCACAGCGTGAAATCTTCACGCGGCAACAACCGTTCACCGATACCAACAGCCCGAAGACCGTAGTCCATTATGGTTTGGGTACAGGCGCTCATATGATGCCACCCTTGCGCTGTGCTTCGCCGCCTGTGGTTGCTTGTCCGCGTGTGAGGCGTGACATCAAACGGTCCAACGCGACTTCAGAAACACGGGTGAAGATGAGGTAAAAAACCAGCAGAGCAAGGAAATACCACATCCGCCAATCGCCATGCGGGTATGCAGTGAACCGCGAAGTTTTGATGCCCCCCAATTCACGCGCCCAATAAACGATGTCCTCAATTCCAAGCAAGAACAGCAAGGGCGTTGCTTTGATCAGGACCATCCAAAGGTTGGACAGGCCGGGCAGGGCATAGACCCACATCTGCGGGACCAAAATGCGCCAGAATGTCTGGCGATGCGTCATACCATAACTTTCGCCAGTCTCAATCTGTCCGCGGGGAACGGCACCCATAGCGCCGTGTAAAACGTTGGCTGCAAACGCGCCAAAGACTATTGCAAATGTGAAAACTGCAATCGCAAATCCATAGCTTTCGTGCACCCATTGTGACGCATTTCCCAGCGGCATTTTGGCGGCCTGACAGACGACAAAATCGCTGCCTTGGCGCACGGGTTCTGGCCAATCAGGGCAGATCGCACGGTGGCGCACGTACTCTATGATTTGATCAAGGGCGATGACGAAAAATAAGAAAAATGCGATGTCGGGAACGCCGCGGACAATCGCGATGTAGCCGCGTCCCAACCATGAAACGGGGGGTAAGCGGGACCGTGCAGCCGATGCACCGGCAAAGCCAAAGGCAAGGGCGGTTGGGGCTGTAACGGCAAGCAGCAATAGAACCGTCAACACGGACCAATAGATCGACATGTGTTTGCCGGTGGTTAGGTAACAGGCCATCCATTGCCAATCAGGCAAGAGGCTTGGGTCTGTGCAGAAGTTGAACACTGGCTTAATGATCCATTAGGTGGTGTTTACGCCGCGGAAAGCCGAAATGTCGTTTGTCTCTAACATATATTTGACAGCCATTTGGGAGGTCTCGCTCATCCGCCGTGCGTACACTCATAATTGAGAATTCCGAATTTGGGGCCATCTTGCGGGCCGAACCAAGAGCATATTCTTCAGCGATTTCAAAATCTGCCTCTCGAACGGCAATCGTGGCTTCAAGTCCAGTTTTTAGATCATCAGCGATATAAGTTGTCATGCGCGCTGCAAAGGTTGCTGAACGCAAGCCAAATATTGAGCGCACTCGAAATACAAAACCTGCGGTAGGTTTGGGGGCCAACCGTCTTTGAATAGATGAGATCAGCCCCCACATTGTCTTAGAACTGTTCGCCGACTTCCCATTTTTCGATTAGCGCATTCAATGTGCCGTCGTCTTTCATGGATTGGATTGCGGCATCGAATTTGCCTCTCAACTCGCCGTCGCTTTCACGAACGCCCATACCAACGCCGCCGCCAATTAGTTCTTGTTGCTCTAACAACTGCAGGTCGCCATCTTCGTCTGCGATTGGCTTCAGGTAAGCGTTGTCAGCAAGAACCGCGTCTGCTTCGCCATTTTTAACAGCTGCAACTGTTTCTTCTGGAGTGGCGAATTCAACAAGTGTCGCACCAGAGGCTGCAACGAATGATGCTTGGATGGTGCCTGTTTGAGCCGCGATCACGCCGCCTTTGATGTCAGCGTCAGCAGAGGCTGCCAAGTAGCTGGATGGGTCAGGTTGGGTGTAGTTTTGGGTGAAATCAATGACCTCATCACGTTCGTCTGTGATCGACATACCTGCGATAATTGTGTCGTAGTTGCCAGATACGAGGTTTGGGATAATGCTATCCCATTCGTTTGTGACCCATTCGCAAGTCAATTCAGCACGCAAGCAAAGCTCGTCGCCCAATTCGCGTTCAAAGCCGTCTACTTCGCCAGCATCGTTGATGAAGTTATATGGAGGGTATGCGCCCTCGGTGCCCATGCGTACAACGGCGTGGCCGTCTGCGAATGTCATAGAGGCAGTGATAGCCAACGCAGCGGTTGTAAGGATTAGGTTTTTCATTTTGGTGTCTCCCATTGGTGGTTTTTTGTTTTTGTTGGTTTAGTTTGGTTAGTGGGGTTGGGTTGCTGATAGGAACCCACGCAGTCGTTCGGATTTTGGTGCGCCAAACAATGTTTCTGGCGGGCCTTGTTCTTCAATCAGCCCTTGATGCAGGAACACAGTGTGATCCGATACATCAGCAGCCAACTTCATGTCATGTGTCACGATCATCATGGTGCGCCCTTCGGCTGCTAAATCCTTGATAACTTTTATAACCTCTTGTTCCAACTCTGGATCAAGCGCTGATGTTGGTTCGTCAAACAACAAAGCCTCAGGTTCCATACACAATGCGCGTGCAATGGCCGCACGTTGTTGTTGGCCACCTGATAGCTGGGCTGGAAACACATCACATTTGTCTCCGATACCAACCTTGTCCAGATATTGGCGCGCGGATGCCTCGACCTCATCTTTGTCCCGCTTCAGAACGGTCAAAGGGGCCTCCATGACGTTTTGAAGAATGCTCATGTGGGCCCACAGATTGAACTGTTGAAAGACCATCGACAGGTTGGTGCGGATGCGCAGCACTTGTTTGTTGTCTGCGGGACGGCGGTTGTGACCTGTACCGCGCCAAGTCACCGGTTCACCCTTGAATAGGATTTCGCCCTGTTGGCTGTCTTCAAGCAGATTACAGCAGCGCAGCAATGTAGATTTGCCTGACCCAGACGATCCGATCAACGATACGACGTCGCCGCGTTTGGCGGATATATCGACGCCTTTTAGAACCTCCAAGTTGCCATAGGCCTTATGAAGATTTTGTATTTCGATGACGGGTTGGGCGGTTTGCGTCAAGGTGATGATCTACTTCGTTATTCTGTCCACCAGTTATTAGGAGGCGAAAGCAAAGCTTTTTGCAACTTGGAAAGTCAGAGTATGACTTGTTTTTTGCCTCAAATGACGGATGACGTTACAGTATCAGTTCCGGCGAGGGGGGAATTGCAATTGCGAGATAGGCGCTTGGCGGCAGTTGGACCACCCTTTTCAAGTGAATCGCATCCCGTGTTTGTGTTGGCAGCGCGTCGATTGCTTTGCCAACAGCGTATGCGATGGCTTTGGCATCTTGGTTCAGGGAGGTGATGAATGGCAATGCTGGTGTTGGCTTCGTAGTTGCAATGACCCGAAGATGTTGTGTCGTTTCTGGATCGTCCAATTGCAGCATTTTCCAAGTCAGGGCATCAAGGGCGGCAAAGTCTGCTTGGCCATTTGCCACGGTTTGTGCCGACGCTTTGTGACTTCCCGTGCAAGGGCCGATTTCAAAAGATATGGCAACCATTTTCATATGCGCATATGGCGCGGCCCACCCCGATTGGGACAGACCCTCGTTGTAGGCAAGGCGTTTGGTCGCGAGCGCATTTACATCCGCTAACGCAGAATTTTTGTGGACTACGATGACACTGTTGTAATGCCCAGCAGGACAGCCTTCGATCCCATAATCGGGTGTGCCAACAAGCTGCACTTTGTCGTGAAGTCTGGCGCGAAATGGCAGCCCACAAGTTTGAGAAAATACCAACTCAGGGCTTTGCCAAATGTCCCACGCTTTCATGTCCCGGTTCAGGTGATCAGGACCGTATCCAAGATGGTCGCGGATCAATCCCCAAAACTGGTCATTGGCCGCTGAAACATGCAGAAAATCGTACATCCCAAGGGATGCAACCCCTTTTTGATTCAAGGCGTAACCCTTTGACGTGCAAGGGCACTATCGCGGTCCGTGACACCCAATAAGCTGGATACAAGCCGCAAAACGGTATCCTCGTCATCGCTACGCTCGCCATCTGCTAAAGCAACCTGCCACAGCGCTTCGATGACGCCGACGCGGTCATCATAGGCGACGGCATCTTTGATCGCGCGGGTAAAACGGACGGTGTCGGGGGCTTCGGATTCAAGTTGTTCGGCGTCGCTGCGTAGGGACGAAGCCGATGCATCGTCTAGGCCGTAGCGGGAGGTGGTGATTGTATCAATGCGCGCCATTTCTTGCGCGTCATATTCACCATCAGTTCGTGCAACCCGCACCAACAATGCGGTCAGGGCAAGCCGTGCATCAGCGTCAAGTAATTGGGTGGGGGCGGGAGCGGTCAAGCGCTTAAGGAGTTCTGCAAACATAATATTTATATAGCAACGATTAGGCGGCTCGCCAATGGGTTAGCTAAGGTTTGCGGGCTGATCAAAGCGAATGTTATCGATGGCTAACCCTTGCGGGTCTGAATTCATCAAAACAAAACCAGCGATATCGGGAACGTCATCTTTGCGGTGAAACCCAACCGCGTATTCCCCCAGTTGGCGTATTGGGTTTTGCGCAATAACACTGCCATCGCGGCGCAGGAACTGAACAAAAGCTGACCCGTTTTCGCCGCCACGCACATCGAATGCAATGGCGGCTTGGTCTTGTTCAAAGAGGACCGCAATTGCCCCTTCACCTTGGGCATTTCGACGGGGGAATCCTGTCGGTCCATATCCGTTGAGAACCCTGTTCTGGCTCATGATCACCAGTGAAATATTCTGCTTGGCATCACCCGATTTTAAAGTAAGTGGATTGGTTCCAGGTCCTGTGACACGGTCATGATCACCATTGAATTCAATGGTTTGTCCGACGAAACGTTCTGAAAAAGCAGCCCCCTTAAGTGTCAGGGACCCATTGATCAGATGACCCGGTCCCATCGTCGCATGTTGATCTTCAAAGGTGATGATCCGCATGAGGGACAGGCTGTCAGGATTGACCTGACACACAGCAAAATCACAGGCACCTGCGAACGTGGCTGTGGCGAGGTAGGCGATTGTGGCTGCACGTATCATACGCACAACGTAACACAGTCAGCCTTGATAACCTTCAACAATTACAACGTTGGCTTCTGAAACTGGATCGCGAAGCGCTTTAGCAGCTTGATAACCTTCGCTTTTATAGCAAGCCAGGGCATCTGCGTAACTTGGGAATTCGATGACAACTGTACGAGGGCTCCATTCGCCTTCAAGCAGTTCTTGATCGCCACCACGGACAAGAAATTTACCACCATATGCGGCCAAAGATGGGCCGTTCGCCTGACGATATTTATCATATATTTCAGGGTCATGCACGGTGGCGTGGGCGATCCAGTATCCTTTGGCGGTCATAGTATTTCCTTGTGATTAGAGCGGTCCGAAAATCTTGCTAAGGCGTTTGGTTTCAACGTCGGTTCCGTAGGGGGCGTTGATTACGAACATACCTGATCCGATCATGCCGTGATCTGCTTTTACAGGCGTAAATTTAACCTCGTGGCTTAGGGCTTCCGGATGGTTAATTCGTAGCGTTCTCAACATGCTATCATGTCTGAAGTCCGTTAGAATTGGATACCAAAGCGCGATAACTCCGACGTTCCAAGACCGCGCAATTTTGCGGATATGGTTTGGAATGTCCTCGTAGTCGGTTTTGACCTCGTAACTGGGATCAATCAACATCATGCCACGGCGTGGGGTGGGTGGCAAAATGCTGTGCGCGGTGTCGAAACCGTCGCGAAAATGGCAGGTCACGGGGTAGGGCGACATGGCGTAATCAAGGGCGGCGTGTTCACCGGGATGCAATTCGCAAAGGTGAATTTTGTCCATCTCGCGCAGCAATGTGGACGCGATCAATGGAGAACCCGGATATGAATTTTCACCATGTGTTTCAAGGGTTTGCGCCAGAACGTCACCGTAAGGGTGACCTTTGAACTTGTCCCGCAAACGGGCAATGCCCATCGCGGCCTCGCCTGTCTTAACCGCCTCATCCGCTGTCAAATCATAGACGGCACGACCAGCGTGGGTTTCAAAATAGGTGAGGGGTTTGTCCTTGGCCGTCATGTACCGCAACATCGCCGCAAGCAGCGCATGTTTGTGGACGTCGGCGAGGTTTCCCGCATGATATATATGTTGGTAACTGAGCATGTGGGGTTATGAGGGTATGTTGAGCAAGGGCGCAATGGTAAAGGCTGCGTTCGGTGTCATTGAGCTGCCCAATTGTACAATTGGGGATGTGAATTGTACAATTTCGACCCAGGCAGCTTAGAGTTTTGTGCGCGGATTTGACGTTTTGTACAAATAGACTGCTCAATTGTACATTTCCGTACGCCGCAACACAGTAACGAATTGTTAAGATCTAGCTGGCGTTAAGGTTTCCCCGTTTGGCTTAATGTCTTGGTAAGATCTGATCATTTACCAGCAAGTTTGCGGCGCAAGGACGGTCTGCTCAGGAAAAGTTGAATTGACGTTTGGCACCAGCGCTCCATTATCCAAAGTCTAACATAATAGGGAGATTTTCATGGCTACTCGTAAACTGATGACTTTCGCCGCCGCCGTGCTGGCAGCAAGCACATTTTCTGCAAGTGCAGCTGATGCGCCGATGAGCTTTTTTGTGACCAGCGTCGGTTCCGGCGCAGGTGCGAACCTTGGTGGGCTTGACGGTGCAGACGCGCACTGCGGCGTACTGGCCGAAGCGGCAGGCACGACAGGTCGCACATGGCGGGCCTATCTCAGCACGCAAGAAGAAGGCAAACGCGGCGTTTCGGCCCGTTACCGGATTGGAACCGGCCCATGGTACAACGCAAACGGTGAATTGGTTGCGGTTGATCTGGATGAATTGCACCTAAGCCCGAATATTATCAAACGCACGGCCGTGGATGAAAACGGCAATTCCGTGAACGGCGTTGGTGACAGCCCGAATGAACATGACATTCTGACAGGATCATTGGCAGATGGCATGGCCTATTTCCCGTGGGAAAAAGCAGACAAGACCTGTTCCAACTGGACCAGTGAAGCAGCAGACGGCAGCGCACAAGTTGGCCACCATGACCGTCATGGCGGCGGCAATGTGTCGTGGAACTCTGCCCACGGCTCACGTGGCTGTGGTGCGGCTGATCTGCCAAAATCAGGCGGCGCTGGATTGTTCTACTGCTTTGCAGCGGACTAATTTGTAAGCCTATCGAAGAACACAACAGTGTTGGGCCGGTCTGAAAAAGACTGGCCCTTTTTCGTGTTTCCAAACTCTTTATGGGGCAGTTGTGACAACCACGTTGCTTGCTGCTTGACGCGCAAACCATTGGACCATAAATAACATTTTTCATTTGATCTGGTTTGGGAATTGTCATGTCTGTACAGGGTCACGTCTTGGGTATTGATTTTGGCACGTCCAACTCGGCCGCTGGGTATGTGCGCGATGGCAAACCGCAGCTGATCAAATTGGTGGGTCAAGAGACCACTATGCCGACAACATTCTTTTTTGATTTTGAAACACGCAGAACCTTGATCGGCGAACCTGCAAATCAGGCGTTGTTGGAAGGTATGGACGGTCGGTTCATGCGGGCGCTGAAACGTGTTTTGGGTACCACCCTGATGCATGAGAAACGCCAAATCCTGAACAAGCGGATTACATTTGTTGAGATCATCGCGGGCTTTCTACGTGAAATTAAAATGCGTGCAGAAGCCGACACGGGACTTACATTTGACAGCGTCATTTCGGGCCGCCCCGTTGTGTTTCACGGGATGAACGATCCGCGTGAGCAGCAGGCCGAGGACGATTTGCGGGCCTGTTATCTGGCGGCTGGTTTTAAAGAGGTCGCGTTTATGGCCGAACCTGAGGCCGCGGCGATTGCCAGTGGCGCGCTTGAGCAATCAGGCGAGGTTGGGTTGATCGTTGATATCGGCGGCGGTACGTCAGATTTTTCGCTGTTCCGGTCGGGCAATGACGGTGTGGATATTTTGGCCAATCACGGCGTTCGAATTGGCGGGACTGACTTTGATCGCGCCATCAATATTGATCGCGTCATGCCGCTGATGGGCAAGGGCACGGTTTTGCGCAAGTGGATTGGCAAGGGCACGTCTCCGGTTCCGCATGCGATCTTTAACGACATGGCGACTTGGGAAAAAATCCCGTTTTTATATACGGCCCAGAACCGTCGTTTGGTCGCGGAAATGGCGCAACTGTCCCATGAGCCGGAAAAATTGAACCGGATGGCAGCGATCTTGGAAGATGAATTGGGCCATGAACTGGCTTTTGCGGTTGAACGCGGCAAGATTGCTGCGAATTCCGGTGATGCAAAATCGGTGATCGACTTGGGTCTGGTAGAGCGTGGATTGTCAGCGCAGTTGCCGACAGAAGCTTTGGCGTCGGTGTTGTCTGAATATTCGCAAGCGTTGCACCGAGGTGCGCAAGAGACATTGGTACTGGCTGGTCTTGAAGCGAAAGATGTCGAACGGGTGATCTATGTTGGTGGCTCTAGCTTGCTGACGATGGTGTCTGACACGATGAAAGCGCAATTTCCCGACGCCGAACATTCTTTTACCGAGGTGTTTACTGCCGTGACCGATGGTTTGGCTTTGGCTTCTGCAAGCGGGTAGGGCGATCCGCCTCTCGCCATGTTTGATCAGTTGCGTTAAGACGCCCCTATGTCAGATATTAAAACACTTTTTGTCACCCGTCTTTATCGCGCTGCTCTGTCTGAAATGGGCAAACCCGTTGATCGCGACGAATTAGAAAACTCTTGCTGGTCCATCGCCAATGACGATGAAGCGGGGCAGGAATGGTGCGAGGAAAACGGGTTTCCCGGCTACACCAGCTATGCATCGCTGACCGACCTTGGTTGGCGCTTTCCGATCTTTGCAGATTTGGTGAAGGTGTTGGATAAACACGTCGCGGCCTTTGTGGCGGATCTGGATTTTGATCTGGACGATAAAAAAATCACGCTGGATTCGATGTGGATCAATATCTTGCCACAAGGTGGCGTACATACATCTCACATTCATCCGCACAGCGTGATCAGTGGCACGACTTATGTGAACATGCCCACGGATACGAGCGCGATCAAATTTGAAGATCCACGCTCTGGGTTGATGATGGCCGCACCTGTCCGTAAAAAGGACGCCCGCGACGAGATGCGCAGCTTCTTTTACGTGGCCCCAGAAGTTGGGGATGTGTTGTTGTGGGAAAGCTGGTTGCGTCATGAAGTACCAGTGAACATGGCGGAAGACGAGCGGATCAGCGTGAGCTTTAATTACGGTTGGGGTTGAGGTTCGTGTGATGACGGGGTGAACCCCGCCCTACGGCTTGCCATATGAAACTCGTCTAAAACCGTTCCGCCCGCAGTACTTCGCAATCGCTGACAGTGACAACACCGATGTGTCGCTCGACCACGTCGAACAGTTTCTCAAGCAGTCCCTCAAGCCGTTCTGGCGCAATGACGCAAATCACTTGGACCATGCCGCCAGCGCGACCGACTTGCCCTTCACGGCTCCACGGACCTGACCGACCTGATCCGCCAAGAACGGGCACAATTGTATAGCCGGTGATGTCTGCCGCCTCGAGCGTTTGGCGCAGGCGGCGTTCCATTGGGGCCTCGATGATGATGGCGACGCGTTTGGCGGGATGGGTTTGCATGGGGCTATCCTCCGGTAAACGCGCGCGCCAATCCGAGGTAAAGCGGAAGGCCAAGCGTTAGGTTGAATGGGAACGTGATACCCAGTGATAGGGTCAGATAAATGCTGGGGTTGGCTTCTGGGACCGCCACACGCATCGCCGCAGGCACTGCGATGTAGGAGGCAGAGGCCCCTAGAACCATGAACAAGAACACGCCGCCAGTGGAGAGGCCCAGCAACAGGCCGCAAACGACACCAGCAAAAGAGCCGAGGATTGGCATCAAGATACCAAAAGCGACAAGGCCGAATGAGATGATACCACGGCTTTCGCGCAGGCCACGTCCGGCGATCAGGCCCATATCTAGCAAGAACAAGCACAGGACACCTTTGAAAGGGGCGACGATGAACGCCTCGATTTCGGTTAGCCCTTCGGGGCCGGTGATCATGCCGATGATGAAGGAACCGACCAGCAGCACGATCGAACCGTTCAGGAGTATGTCACGCCATAATGTGGCGTCCATGCGAGATTCTGATTTCGTGCCAGAACTGATCAGCCAGAGGGCAGACAGGATGGCGGGGGCTTCCATCGCGGCGGCGACGGCGACCATGTAACCTTCGGCAGAGAGGCCTATGCTCTCAAGAATCGAAGTGGCGGCGACAAAGGTGACGATGGAAATGGAGCCGTAATGCCCCGCAACGGCGGCGGCGTTCATGCGGTCAAGTTGGGTCATCACCCGCAAAAGGCCAAATGCTAAAAAGGGCAGGGCGGCTGACAGAACAATCCCTGCCAATAAGCTGACGCCAAGCGCTGCATCAATACCGTGATCGGCGACGCTGACGCCGCCTTTGAAGCCGATGGCGAACAGCAGATAGATCGATAAGAATTTGGCGGCAGCTTCGGGAATACTTAGGTCGGATCGGGCGAGAGATGCGAACAATCCAAGGGCAAAGGCCAAGATCAAAGGCGATCCAAGGTTGGTCAGCGCAAGATCAAGAAAATTCATTTCTAAGGGTTCCCAATTTTACTATTTTGCAAGTCCGAAAGGCATCAGCCGTGGCAGCGTGGTTACTGTCTAAATGCCTTTGAACGAGCTAAAAACTATAGATATGGTTGTGTGTGTTGCAATTCGTTAGGTCGAAGATTTCACAGAAAAACTGTGAGACCTTCAGTTGTGCTTAAACAAGTCGCGAATTTTCTTTGGCCGCGCGTACAAAATCTTTGAACAGTGGATGTGGATCAAAAGGTTTTGACTTCAATTCGGGATGGAACTGCACCCCGATGAACCACGGATGGTCCGGCCATTCGATGATTTCTGGCAAAGAGCCATCGGGTGACATGCCGGAGAAAACCAAACCTGCGTCTTCAAGCGGTTTGCGATACTTCGTGTCGACCTCGTAACGGTGACGGTGGCGCTCATCGATGGTTGTTGTGCCGTAGATTTCGGCTACTTTGCTGCCTTCAACAAGCGTCGCGTCATATGCGCCAAGGCGCATGGTGCCGCCTTTGTCATCGCCTACTTTGCGGCTGACTTTGGCATTGCCCTGCACCCATTCTTTAAGGTGGTAGACGACAGGTTCAAAACGCTTTTTACCAGAAGATTCGTGATCGAATTCTTCCGAACCAGCGGTGGTTAGGCCCGCAACATTACGCGCGGCTTCGATCACGGCCATTTGCATGCCCAAGCAGATACCAAGGTAAGGTACTTTGTGTTCGCGGGCGAATTGGGCAGCTTTGATTTTGCCCTCGGTGCCACGTTCGCCAAATCCACCCGGCACAAGGATTGCGTCGAATCCTTCCAATGCGGGGGCGACATCATCGATGCTGTCGAATACTTCGGCATCAACCCATTTCACGTTTACCTTAACACGGTTGGCCATGCCGCCGTGGGTCAGCGCCTCTTTGATGGATTTGTAAGCATCTTCCAATTGGACGTATTTGCCGACGATGGCGACATTCACTTCGCCCTCTGGCTGGTTCACGCGTTGGGAAACATCCCGCCACACGGTCAAATCAGGCTTAGGGGCAGGAGAGATTTGGAAGGCGTCGAGCACGGCCTGATCTAGCCCTTGGGCATGATAGGCAAGTGGGGCGTCATAGATCGTGTCGAGATCATAGGCCGCGACAACTGCATCTTTGCGTACGTTACAGAACAATGCGATTTTCTCGCGTTCTTTTTCAGGAATTGGATGTTCGGAACGGCAGACAAGGATGTCAGGGGCGATGCCAATGGATTGCAGTTCTTTGACGCTGTGCTGGGTTGGCTTTGTTTTTAATTCACCTGAGGCGGCCAGATACGGCAGCAACGTCAGGTGCATAAAGATGGATTGATCACGTGGCAGATCATGGTTGAATTGGCGGATCGCCTCGAAGAACGGCAGGCCTTCAATGTCGCCAACCGTACCGCCGATTTCACACAACATAAAATCAACGTCGTCTTCACCGATGTGAAGGAACTCTTTAATTTCGTTGGTGACGTGGGGGACCACTTGAATGGTTTTGCCCAAGTAATCGCCGCGCCGTTCTTTTTCCAGAACGGTGGAATAGATGCGTCCCGAGCTGACGGAATCGGTATTGCTGGCTGGCACACCTGTGAAGCGTTCGTAGTGGCCCAGATCAAGGTCGGTTTCCGCGCCGTCGTCGGTCACGAATACTTCGCCGTGTTCGAAGGGAGACATCGTTCCAGGATCGACGTTCAGGTAGGGATCCAGCTTGCGCAAGCGCACCGAAAAACCACGGGCTTGTAGCAAAGCACCCAATGCGGCAGAGGCAAGACCCTTGCCAAGTGAAGACACAACACCACCGGTGATAAAGATATAGCGCGCCATGAAAGGACTTTCCCGTCGTAAAATTAGGGGCGTGATAGGCCACCAGAACTGCCTGTGAATTTCACAGTACCACGGGGTTTAAACCTAACAGGATTCGGGTTCATAAGGCAAGCGAGACGCAACATGATGTTGCGAAAAATTCGTTTGCCTCAAGATTTGGGTATTAATCGGCAGTTGGAACCAATGGTGCGTTGTCACCTTCAGCAGGTGGCAGCAGGCTGCCGTCCCCTGATGGAAGTGCCGGTGCGCTGTTGTCTGTTGGTGCGGCGCCGCCGACGCGGTCCAAAACAGATGAGCCAGCCGACTTTTGTGCCGCGATAATTGTCAGCGAAATCGAGGTGATGATAAAGCCGATGGCCAATACCCACGTCACTTTGCCAAGGGCAGTTGACGGAGGGCGCGTGCTGCTTGCGCCGCCACCGCCGCCGCCCATACCAAGGCCGCCGCCTTCAGAGCGCTGCATAAGCACAATGGCGATAAGTCCCAATGCGAGAATTAGGTGGATGATTAGAACGACGTTTTCCATAGGTACCTGCATGGTGTGAGCGCTTCGCGGCGTATCTATGCAAGTTTGCGGGGCGGGGCAAGTGGGCTGGCCGTGCAAATCGTCATTTGGCTCGAATGAGTATCGCGTGGACACTGGACAAGGTGCCATATGCTCTTGCATGATCGCATTATGCCTCATGACCACACTGATCACGATCACCCGCACACCCTTCTGCCTTCGGACCCAGCTTTGCGGGTGAAGGCACTGGAAACCATACTGACGCAGAAAGGGTTGATTGACCCTGCTGCCTTGGATGAAATCATCGAAACCTACGAGACTAAGATAGGTCCGCGCAACGGTGCCCATGTGGTTGCCAAAGCGTGGAGCGATCCCGCGTTTATGGCCGCCTTGTTGGCCGATGCGACGGCTGTCGTGTCTGAGTTGGGGTATTATGGCCGCCAAGGCGAACACATGATTGCGGTCGAAAATACGGATGCAATCCACAATATAGTCGTGTGCACCCTGTGCAGTTGTTACCCTTGGCCGCTGCTGGGCATTCCGCCCACATGGTATAAATCGGACGCCTACCGCGCCCGCGCTGTGCGTGAACCCCGCAAGGTTTTGTCAGAGTTTGGCGTGACATTGCCGGATGGCATGGCCGTTCGTGTTTGGGATTCTACGGCAGAGACCCGTTATTTGGTGATCCCGCAACGACCTGCTGGCACTGAAGGGCTGGACGAGGCGGCGTTGATGGATTTGATCACCCGCGACTCGATGATTGGCACAGGGGTGGCGGTTTCGCCAAATGTGCAGCCATGACCCGTGTGCATGACATGGGGGGGCGTTTTGGTGATGGCCCTATTGTGCCTGAGGCTGAAGGTGGGCCGGTGTTTCACGAAGAGTGGCATGGCCGCGCTTTGGCCGTGACTTTGGCAGCGGGTGCCTTGGGCAAGTGGAACATTGATATTTCTCGGCATGGGCGCGAATGTTTGCCGCCAGCCGATTATGCGTCGTTAAGTTATTATGAGAAATGGATGGCTGGTTTGACTGGCCTGCTGGTGGATGCTGACATTCTAAGCAGGGAAGAATTGGCTGCTGGTCAGGCGATTGGTGCGAGTGATTTGGCCGCCAAACGGATGGTTGCAGATAAGGTCGCTGGGGTTTTGGCGTCCGGTGGTCCTGCGGATCGGCCCAGTGATGTGGCCGTCGCCTTTAAGGTTGGTGACGCTGTGCGCACGCGCCGGATCAACGGCAATCGATTGGTCGATGGCGGTCACACACGTTTGCCCGCTTATGCGGTTGGGGCGACTGGGCGTATTTTAAGGGTTCACGGCACCCATGTGTTGCCTGACAGTTCTGCGCATCATCTGGGGGACGGCGCTGAGCCGCTTTATGCTGTTGCGTTCGCGGCCTCTGAGCTGTGGGCAAATCCTGAGCACCCAATGGATGAGGTCGTGTTGGATTTGTGGCAAAGTTATCTGGACCCTGCAGTGTGAGTGCGCCTGAGCCGGTTTTTCAAGAGCCGTGGCACGCCCAGCTATTTGCTTTGACCGTTCACTTAAACGAGGCTGGTCGCTTTGTCTGGTCGGATTGGGCCGAGCGTTTTGGCGCGACCTTGAAGCGACACGGTGTCGACAAAGACCTGAATGGTGGCGATGATTATTTCGCGGCTTGGCTTGAGACGTTAGAGACATTTTTGGCCGAGACAGGTGCTGCTTTGCCCGCTGATGTTGCCAAGACACGCGATGCTTGGGAGCAGGCGTATCTATCCACGCCGCACGGTGACCCTGTTTCGTTAAGCTAGCTGCGCGGTTCTGCACGCCTTACGTGAGGCGGGCGAGGTCTTATTGATCCACGTCATCCATGTCGGCTTGACCTGAAAGGGCCCGGCGTACGTGGCTCCAGCTAAGCCCAATGCCCAATACCAAGGACAAGGCCAGCAATCCCAACCAAACATTTAGGCCTGCATTGTCTAGGCTGAGGACGCCGAAATCATAGAGCACCCAAAGCAGTGCCCCAACCAGCGCCAACACCAGCATCATTCCAAAGCCGCCGATGGATCGCAATGTGGCCCGCAGATAAATGATGTAGCCGATCAATAAAAGTAAGCCCGCAAGCACCATCAGTGAGATCGAGCCGTCGCCAAGCATCATGACCCATTTTATGTAGTTATAATCTGTTGGATTATAGGTGGCTGCGAGCAGCGCAAAGGCTGCCAACCAACGTAAAATGAAACCCATGAACCCATTCCTTAAATTTATCTGCGACGAAATGAACACCATGGAATGGGCCAAAAGGCAAGAATCAGGTTTCACCTGCGCCCTCACGCGTCTATATGGTCGCGGGTTTGCATGAAAAAAGGACCGAGATCATGGCCAATGTAGTAGTTGTCGGCGCTCAATGGGGCGACGAAGGTAAAGGCAAGATCGTCGATTGGCTTTCTGAACGCGCGGACGTTATCGCCCGCTTTCAAGGCGGTCACAATGCAGGCCACACGCTTGTTATTGATGGCAAAGTTTACAAACTGTCGCTGCTGCCCTCTGGGATTGTGCGCGGTGGTAAGTTGTCTGTCATTGGCAACGGCGTTGTTCTGGACCCTTGGCATTTGAAAGAAGAGATCGCTTTGCTGAAAAGCCAAGGCGTTGAAATCAATCCAGACAATTTGATGATTGCGGAAAATACACCGCTGATCCTGCCGGTACACGGCGAATTGGATCGCGCCCGTGAAGAGGCAGCAAATCCGGGAACTAAGATCGGGACGACAGGCCGTGGCATTGGCCCAGCTTATGAAGATAAAGTTGGCCGCCGTGCCATTCGCGTCGCAGATTTGGCGGATCGTGAAACGCTTGAAACCCGTGTCGATCGTTTGCTAGAGCATCACAACACGCTGCGTCGTGGCATGGGCATTGATCCTGTGGACCGGGCCGCGTTGCTTGCTAAGTTGGAAGAGATCGCTGATTCCGTTTTGCAATTCGCAGCACCTGTTTGGAAAGTGCTGGCTGAAAAACGCAAGGCTGGCAAACGTATCTTGTTTGAAGGGGCGCAAGGCGCGCTTTTGGACATCGACTTTGGGACATATCCGTTTGTGACCTCGTCCAACGTGATTGCAGGCCAAGCGGCAACTGGAACTGGGATGGGACCGGGCGCAATCGATTTTGTTTTGGGTATCGTGAAGGCCTATACCACCCGTGTAGGTGAGGGACCGTTCCCGTGTGAACTGGATGACGCTGACGGCCAACGCCTTGGTGAACGGGGCCATGAGTTTGGCACAGTCACAGGCCGCAAACGTCGTTGTGGTTGGTTTGACGCGGTTTTGGTGCGCCAAACCTGTGCGACTTCTGGCGTGTCTGGAATTGCCTTCACGAAGCTGGATGTTTTGGACGGCTTTGAAGAGCTGAAAATTTGCGTGGCTTATGAGCTGGATGGCAAGCGGATCGATCACTTGCCCACTGCCTCCAACCAACAGGCCCGTTGCACACCGATCTATGAAACGATGCCGGGCTGGTCGCAATCTACGGAAGGTGCGCGGTCTTGGGCCGATTTGCCAGCCGAAGCGATCAAGTATGTGCGTCGGGTAGAAGAGTTGATTGATTGCCCTGTGGCGATGTTATCAACCTCGCCAGAGCGTGAGGACACCATCCTTGTCACTGACCCGTTTGCCGACTGATGGCCCTTAGCTACAAAGCCCGCCGTCGCTGGTCGCTGGTTGTCCTTTTGATTGGATTGCCCGTCTATATTGTCACCGCTGTCTGGGTGATGTCGTTTTTTGAAACACGGCCACATATTGTGATCGAAGTGCTTATTTACCTTGGTTTGGGCGTGGTTTGGGCCTTCCCATTGAAGGCTGTGTTCATGGGCGTTGGTCAGGCTGATCCTGATCAACGTGATTGAAGCCACGATTTAGCGCCTGCCACCCTAAGATGCCCAAGATTAAAGCACCTGCACTTGCCGTGAAAATCGGCAGGTTCAGGGCTTGGCTGCGTCCGATCATGGGTTCGGCGTAGCGTACGATTAGGCCAGACAGAACAAGTCCGATGGGCATCAATCCCCACGCCAAAAGTCTGTAAAGGCTGTTGACCCGCCCAAGTAATGCATCGGGGATTTGACGTTGGCGGTAAGACACGGACACTGTGTTCCATGTCAGTCCTGCAAATTCAAATATCGCGATTGTGAGGGCAAGGGTCAGCCAATTCGGGGCAAGTGCCATAAGTAAAAAACTGGGGGCCGAGACCATTAAGCTGACTTGTGCTGTGCGTTTCGGTCCAAAGCGTTTGATGATCCGCTCGGCCATAAACCCTGCTGTGATCCCACCAAAGGCCCCTGCAGCCAAAAGCAGGCCGTAAGCTGTAGCCCCAAGGTTCAGGTTTTCCTGAACGTGTAGGACCAAGGCAATAGCTGACATATGAAACAGAAGGTTCCAACCACCTGTTATCAAAGCCAAAGATCGTAACAATGTTGAAGATTTGAGGAAAGTATATGCCTCGCTTAGTTCTGATTTCCAGTCCGGCTTTGCCTCATTTAGCTGGGGTTTGAACGCGCCTTTGAGAGACATGGCACAGACCAAAGCAACAGCGTAAGCGATAGAGTTTAACGCGAAAGGGGCAGGCGCAAATGCGGCGATTAGAAAGGCCCCAAGCGCTGGACCAACAAGGGAATTGCCAATCAGCTCAACGCTCCACAACCGTCCATTGGCCCGCTCAAGTGCGTCATGCGGGACAAGACTGGGCAACATGGTTTGGGCGGCGTTGTCGCGAAACACTTCGGCGCCGCCAACCAAAAGGGCCGTGCCCATTAAGATGTAGAATACGGTGGGTTGGGCAAGGCCTGTTTGGGGGGGCGCGGCAAGTGGCAAGGCCTGCCAGATCACAACCGTCGCTATAGCAAAAGCGATTGCCCTGATGACATCCATCCACAGGATCAGTTTTCGACGGTCCACACGGTCCGTAATAATGCCTGCCGGGATGGCAAAGAGGAACCATGGCAACCGCAATGCGACAGGCATCATGGCCACTAGGAGTGGATCGCGGGTGAGGAGGGACGCCATCCAAGCCCATGCAACCGTAGCAATACCGTCTGCCAGATTGGTAAGACCTGAGGCAGCTACAAAACGGGTGAATGAGGGATTGGGCATCAAGGGACCTCAGGTGGTGTCAGATACGGAGTGGAGGCTTGTGTGGGGATAACGTCAAGGCGATTGTTGCAGTCCAAATGCAAAAAAGGCGGCACCTTTCAGCGCCGCCTTTTTGAATTGGTATTGCCAAAGGTTTAGCCGACGGCGCGTGCGTCTGGGCGGTAACCGATGTCACTGGTGACTGAAAAACGGCCACCTTTGATCTTTTCAATTTTACCAGCGCGCAGCAGTTTGCCGAAAGACCGAAGGCCATCTTCGCGGCTGAAGTTTTCTTTCTCAACAGAGCGTACCTTGTTCATCAACTGTGGACGCGAGAATTGTTCGCGGCCCTCAACGAAGGACATGTAGGCTGCTGCGGCTTCAAGAAGATCCGGCAATTCACTTGCGCCCATGTCTTCAGCGAACTCGACGAAGCTTTCCGCTTCGTTGTTCACAGCGGCTTCTTGTAGGGCGACGCGGCGGGGGCGTACTGGCCCACGTGTGTCTATGTCAGCAGCGTCAACACGTTGTTCTGCAACCAATTTCAAAGGCGCAGGACGTTCGGTTTGCGTTGGACGTTCTGAACGGGCGGCACCCGCTGAAGGGCGACGTGGCTTCACGGCTGTTGCCAAGTCGCTGCGATAGGCCACTTCTTCTTCTTCCGCAGTTGGCTCTGCCAAGCCAGCATCTGCATTTTTGACCGCAACTGCTGCCTTCAAATGTGAGAATGCGTCACGGCTTTGTTTACCTTCTTCATCGTCCATTTGTTGGTCGGCTTCAGCCAGAAGGCGGGATAGATCATCATCGGCACCATCGATCTGTGGTAGCGATTGAGGCGCAATGGCTTCCTCAAATGTGTCGTCCTCGAACAAGGACTCGCTCTCTGGGTCTTCCAAGTCATCAAGGTCGATCTCAACGTTGGCAAGCTCAAGAGCCAATTCGGCTTCATCTGCATCGGACAGGGAACTGTCGTCACCCTCTTCAATTTCTTCCAGATCACCTTGCGCGATTGCAGCTTCTAGGTCTGCGCGTTTAACTTTGATAACACGTGCGATGCGCTTGGGTTCTGCGTCGTCTTCAAGATCGACATCAATTAGGGCGTCATCTCCGGCATAAATAGTGTCATCAAAGAGGTTTTCGTCCTCTGCTGTCTCTTCGATGGTCTCTATTGATACGATTCCATCTTCATCCGCTTCATCAGCGTCAAATTTGCTGCCTTCAAGACGGGCAAGGATCGCTGACATATCGTCATCATCCATCGCAGTTTGATCGGCTTGCACATCGGCAAAGTCGTCTGCTTGGCTGGCGGCTTCAATGTCTGCAATTGCTTCGGCCTGAACATCGAAATCAGCTTTGGTTTCTGTGGCGTCAGATGTGTCTACGCTGAAATCGGCAATGTCGAAGGAGTCATCATCGGTTGTGTCGTTGGTAACCGCGAAATGAGTCTCATCAACGGCGTTTGAACCAAAGTCTTCAGCGTGTTGATCCTCAGAGAAATCTTCTTCGTCGCTGGCTTGATCAGCATTGGACACGACAGCACGAATACGCTGTAGCTTCGCCGCAATGCTATCGACATGGGCTTCACTGGCGGTTGCAACCTGCGCAATCGGCGCTGTGTCTGCGGCGTCAACTTCTGTATCGTCATCTTCCAATTCATCAGAATTGGATGCAAAGAACGCTTCTGCTTCTGGTAATTCAGCGGCAAGATCGCGTGGCACTATTTCGTCTGCAGGTGTTTCGATTGGCTCAATGGCTGCTTCTTCTTGGGCACGTTGAGCATCTTGACGCTCAGCTTCAAGACGAACGTCTTCAACTCGGGCAGCTTCTAAACGAGCGTTTTCCAAACGGGTTGCATCAGCGTCTGCGGCGGCTTTTGCTTCAGCCTCGGCTTGAACACGGGCGTGTTCGGCGTGTTCTTCTGCTTGAGCCAGTGCTGCACGGGCTGCTTCGGCTGCAATCAGCGCCTCGGCTTGGACGTTTGCCTGCGTGGTTGCCAAAGCAGGGGCCTCAAGTGCACCTGGATCTTCGTCAGGGGTCGCGCTGATAACGATCGTGCCTTCATGCTCACGTACTTCAACACGGCGTGAAATTTCTTTTTGGGCGATACGCGATAACATTTCTGCATCGGGCTGCGGGGGTTCTGCGCCAAAATATCTGTCGTCCGATGCTAAATCGCGAAAATACTCTGCGATAGCTTTCATAGTACCGAATGAATCGTCGAATCCTTCCAACGTGCAAGAAAACGTGCCGTAGGAAACTGTTAAAATTTTATTGTTACTCATCATAGGATGCTCGTCCTCTGCGGTTTTGCAGGTTCATGTTTACCCTGTTACGAAGGGCGAAAGCGGCCCGAATCTGTGCCAATGACGGTATCATTTCATGGCGAGATTGTGTTAGTTTTCCTAAAATGTGTTTAATAACCCCCAGATGACACCAATTGTTCACAGTTTGGACCCAATCACCCTTATAGGTGGTGGAGAGGTCGGCCCCGCTGATTTAAACTTTGCACTGGGTTTGGCTCCTGTCTGTGTGGCAGCAGATGGTGGTGCAAGTGTGGCAGTTGCAGCAGGTATTAACCTTCATGCTGTGATTGGTGATTTTGATTCAGTGGATAACGCTGTATTAACACACATCCCAATCGAGCGCCGTCACCATATCCCTGAACAAAACAGCACTGATTTTGACAAATGCTTGCGTCATATTTCAGCCCCTGTGGTGATCGCAGTGGGCTTTACGGGCAGACGATTGGATCATCAGTTGGCAGCGATGCACACCTTAGTTGTTCGTGCGGATCGCCCTTGTGTGATCTTGGGCGAGACTGAGGTGGTGTTTCATTGCCCGCCACAAATTAGTTTGCCCACACAGGCTGGCGATGTCGTCTCGTTGTTTCCGTTGGCTGAGGTGACCGGTACATCAACGGGCTTGGAGTGGCCGATTGATGGATTGAAGCTTGCTCCAAATTATAAAGTTGGAACTTCAAATAATGCGCTTGGCCCCGTACAGTTAACCATGTCTGGACCAGGGATGTTGTGCATTGTCCCGCGTCGGTTGCTTGGCGAAGTTACGCAGGCTCTTGCGTTGCCTGAAGCGCACGCGACGTGGCCCGCTCTCGTAAGATAATGTAGACGCCTGCCGCGATAGTGATGGCAATGCCAACGGCGGCCAGCCCGTTTGGCAAGTCCGTGAACACCAAAAATCCAATGATAGTTGCAATTGGTATTTCCAGATATTGCATAGGTGCCAGAGTGGCAGAGGGCGCAAAGCGCAGTGACCATGTCATCAGAAGATGCGACAGGCTGCCAAGGATGCCGATGGCCCAAAGCATTCCCCATTCAAACCCGTTGGGCGCAATAAGGGTCATCGCGTCGATGCCCATGCCTGAGGTTAACAGCAGTATGGGCAACATGATCGCTATGGCCATAACGCCGCTGACGGCTTGAAGGCCGATGGGGTCGGTTTCTTTTGCGATTTGGCGTGTGATCAGCATGAAGAACGAAAAATTGACCGCGACCCCCAAGGGTAGAAGCGCGGGCCAGCCGACCTGCGCAAAGCTGGGCTGTATCACAAGCAGGGTGCCGATGAAGCCAACAATGCAGGCGATGAACCGGCGGCTACCAACCTCTTCGCCCAGAACATATTTTCCAAGGAGCAGCATTATGAAGGGCATCACAAAGGCGATGGCAACGGCGTCCGCAAGTGGAAGGTATTGTAGGGCCGTGAACATCATACCGATCCCGATAATGTGCAGAATTGTTCTAATGATTGTCAGCTTTAGGACACGCCCCTGCATCCGCCATGCCCGATTGCTGGCCCAAACCAATGGGATCAGAATAATCGCTTGGACTGCGAACCGAACCAGTAATAATTGGCCCAATGGCACCGACTGTCCAAGAATTTTGGCAACCGCGTCACCCATCGGTGCGACGATGCAAAAGCCAAGCATTAGGGCAATGCCGAGAAGGGGTTTATCTTGGGTCATTTGATCAAAGTATGGTGCCGAAAATCGAAACGCAATGTATACATTGGTGCCAAAGTGATCCAATTTTGGGCTGATATGTTGCTATATAGCGTCAAGATTGGGTCCGCTGGCCACGTTGTTTTTCCGCTCTCGCGCTAGGACATAAAGACCAGATGCGATGATGATCGTCACGCCAAACATGGTTGTTGGAGTTGGAATATCATCAAAGATCATAAAGCCCAATATGGTTGCGGCGACGATTTCAAGGTATTGAAGAGGGGCCAGAGTGCTCGCTGGGGCATATGCCATCGCAAAGCTGATCAAAAGATGGGCTATTGTTGCCATAACGCCAACCCCGATCATCATCTGAATGGCAAAGGCGCTGGGCCACGCGGGGTCAAGGCCAGCGATCCCTGATCCATCTGCCATGAATAGAATGGGAACTGACAACGCGACTGCGGCCAGTGCGGTATAAGATTGCATTGCAAGCGGGTGCATCTGTTGCGCCATTTGCCGGGTAAGGATCATATAGATGGCAAAACACGCGGCAGTTCCGAGGGGCAACAGCGCCACAGGGCCAGTGTCCGCAAAGCTGGGTTGGATCACAAACAACGCTCCGATGAAACCAATGACGCAGGCGATGATGCGTCTTGGTCCAACGGTTTCCTTCAGTATCCATGCCCCAAGTAGGGTCAACATAAATGGTTCGACAAAAAACACTGCGATGGCGTCTGCAATTGGCATGGCGCGTAGGGCGGTAAAGAACAGTCCTGTCGCGACCATGATTAGGGTTGCGCGGATCAGATGCAGGCCGATTTCTTGGCGGCTTGGTAAATGCAGGACTGCCAGAAACGCAGCAATTGGCAACAGCAAGCTGGATTGCAAGATGAACCGCGCCGCAGTGACTTGGGCCACTGGGATTTCATGGGGGACAAGTTTGGCAAAGACATCAATCCCAGGGGCAAGCCCCGCACCCGCCGCCATAAGCAAGACGCCAGTAAGAGGAGAGGCCGCCCGTTTCATCAACAGTTAGGCACGTTCACGGCCAACCCCCCAAGGGAGGTCTCCTTGTATTTTGCCGACATGTCTTCGCCCGTCTGGCGCATGGTTTCGATACAGGCGTCTAGGGGCACAAGGTGCGTTCCGTCACCGCGAAGCGCCAGTGATGCAGCCGACACAGCTTTGATCGCGCCCAAACCGTTGCGTTCGATGCACGGCACCTGCACCAGTCCTTTGATAGGATCACAGGTCATACCTAGGTGATGTTCCAAAGCGATTTCAGCAGCGTTTTCAACCTGTTCTGGGCTACCTCCCATCACGGCGCACAATGCGGCTGCTGACATCGCGGCAGCGGATCCAACTTCGGCCTGACATCCGGCTTCTGCTCCCGAGATCGAGGCGTTGTACTTGACCAGACCTCCGATTGCGGCAGCGGTGAGTAGGAAATCTTCGATATGGGCCTCGGACGCGCCAGGCACGTGGTCAAGGTAGTAGCGCAATGTGGCAGGCAAAACCCCAGCGGCCCCGTTTGTAGGGGCAGTTACAACTTGACCACCTGCGGCGTTTTCTTCGTTTACGGCCATCGCGTAGACGCTCATCCAGTCGTTGATTGTGTGGGGCGCTTGTTGGTTCAGGCCGCGCTCGGCCAGCAGTGCATCGTGAATGCCTTTGGCGCGGCGTTTCACGTTCAGACCACCGGGTAAGATGCCGTCGATCACCAGCCCACGGTTGATACAATCGTTCATCACCTGCCACAAACGGGCAGAGCCTTTTTTGAGATTTTCGGACCCGCCACGCGATTCCTCATTGCTGCGTTTCATTGCGGCGATGGTCTTGCCTGAGGACTTGCACATCTCCAGCATTTCGGCGGCGGACTTGAAGGGGTAGGGTACGGGATCACCTTCATCCGTGGCTTTGCCTGCCGCCAGTTCCTCTTCAGTCATCACGAAACCACCGCCAATGGAGTAGAACACTTGGCTTAGGATCACGTCACCTTGGGCGTCGGTGGCCATCAAAATCATGCCGTTGGCGTGGCCAGTCAGTTGCGTGTCGTAGTCAAAAATCAGGTCGGTTTTGGGGTTGAAACGCAAAGGCGGCAGTCCGTCGGGCGTGAGAGTGTTGGTGCCTTGCATTGCGCTTAACGCAGCTTCGGCCAGATCATTGTCATAGGTTTCAGGCACAAAACCTGCCAACCCAAGGATCGTTGCGCGGTCTGTTGCATGACCGATGCCTGTAAAAGCAAGAGAGCCGTGCAAGGATGCTTTGACCCCAGCAAATTCAAACGGGGAGGCCCGCATCATGTCAAGAAAACGGGCAGCCGCCACCATTGGTCCCATTGTGTGGGAGGACGATGGCCCGATGCCAACTTTGAACATCTCGAATACGGATAGAAACATTTACGTGGCACTTTCTTCGGGAGGTGTCAGGGCGTACTGAAAAACATGGGTCATAGGATGCTTCCTAGCCTAGTTTTTCGCCTGCAATCTGATCAAAAGCGACGTTTTGATACCAAAAAAGGAGTGGTTATCCGATGGGAAACCCAACCAGTGAAATAGGGGTATCGAAACCTCTAATATCATGCGGGCCAAGGTCATCGCCTTGATGTTCGATTTGTGTCGCAAATTCGCGCGTGCCAAGGATTGAGTAATCAAGTTCGCGGGTCAGTCCCTCGATCCTTGAGGCCAAGCCAACTGCGGGCCCGGTTGCGGTGAAATCAAGCCGATGTTGGGTGCCGACATTGCCGTAGATGACTTCTCCCAAGTGTAAGGCGACGCCGAATTCGATGTCAGGCAATCCCTCGTTTTGGCGCTGGGTGCTTAAGCGTTTCGCGCGAACAAAGGCATCTTGCGCACTGGCCAATGCAGCGGCGCACATTTCGGGGCGTGAATTTTCATCATCATCGAAGGGAAATATTGCGAGGATACCATCGCCAATGAATTTCAGAACCTCACCGCCATGCTCTTGAACGGACGTGGCTGTGCAGTCGAAATAGGCGTTAAGTGTATCGAGGTAGGCGCGTCGTTCCAATTGCTGCGACAATCCCAATGAATTGCGCAAATCAGAATAGAAGATCGCGCACTTTAGGTTTTGGCCGTCACCCAATTCGATCTGTCCACCCAATATCTTCTTGCCGGAAACCCGTCCCAAATAGATATCAAGGATTTCTTCGGCCAAGGAACGTTCACTGTCGACACGTAAACAGGCACACAGGGCAGGCATAAGGCGTGTCATGCCGCGGAGATCTTCCGTGGTGAAACCGTCAGGATGTTTGGTTGCAACTGAAACGCAAGCGCCCCGAAAATCAGCTTCTATCGGGAAATAAAGCGAATGTTTGAGGCCAAACACACGGGCAAAGGCGACGTATGCTGTGATGCCCGCAGCCGCGAGGCCCGGAAAATTATCGTAGCGCGCAACTTCATCAGGGTCGGTTAGATCGGCGAACACCCGTGTAACTTTGCCTTTTGCCAAATCCACAAACGGCGTGTTCAAATTCATGTTGTCCAGCACAAGGTGGCGGGGAATTTTTGTGATTGTGACGTGATCGTCTTCGCGTTCCCAGACCATATCAAACAGTCCAATTGTAGGGTGCAGTAAGGAACGGCTGATGCTGACCCGATCCAGTGGCACGTCAATCTCGATCAATTTCTTGGTCAACGCTTTGAGCGTCGTGCTCATGTCATGGTCACTTAGGGTTTGGTCCAGTAACCAATCGCACAGGTCGTCAAAAGGATTGATCATAGGTACTTTCTGAAGTGACTTGGGACGCAATTAAGCTATCTACGCAAAAACAAACGTCTTTGTCACGGTTCAAACGTGCATTGATAAACTTGACTTACATATGCAGCCTATCGTTGCTGTTGGGTGAAATGCACAGTTCGTAACAGGACAATGTGGTTTCCACTCGCACCTTTGCCCGCATTTTCCTATAAGGCCTTCATAAACGGGGAGTCGCTGTTATGACCGGAGAATTGTCGCCCATCGACAAGGCCAAATTTGTTGCTGCCAAACGGGCTGCGGAATACGTTGAAGACGGAATGCGCGTTGGTTTGGGCACAGGCTCAACCGCGGCGTGGTTGGTCCGTTGTCTGGGCGAACAGGTCCGCAATGACGGGTTGCGCATCCGTGGTGTTCCAACATCAACCCGCACGGCAGAATTGGCACGCGAAGTTGGCATCGAAGTCATTTCCTTGGATGAGGCAAAATGGCTGGATGTCACTATTGATGGCGCTGACGAATTTGATGGCGATTTGAACCTGATCAAAGGCGGCGGCGGCGCGTTGTTGCAAGAGAAGATTGTGGCGACTGCATCCGATCAAATGATCGTTATCGCGGACATCGGCAAAGAGGTCGAATCCTTGGGCAATTTCCCATTGCCGATCGAGGTTATTCCGTTCGGGTGGCAGACCACCCAAGCGCTGGTCGAAGAAACCCTTATTTCTATGGATGTTTTAGGTCGCCAATCCTCATTGCGGATGAACGGTGATCGCTCCTTTATCACGGATGAAGGCAACTATATTCTGGACCTGCATTTGAACCGGATCGGTAACCCTCGCCAGTTGGCGATGGTGTTGAATCAAATGCCGGGGGTGGTTGAAAACGGTTTGTTTATCGATATCTGTGACGCGGTTGTGATTGGATACGGCGATGGCCGTGTCGAAGTGCGCGACATCAACGAAGGTACGGTAGAGCAGGAAAAGATTGATTTCGTCGAAACGGACAATCTATTTAGCGACCTGTCAGAATAAGAGTAAGGCGAAAACATATGGCTTTTGATTACGATCTTTTTGTTATTGGTGGCGGATCTGGTGGCGTTCGCGCCGCCCGTGTCGCGGCTGGCGAACACGGCGCAAAAGTCGCGTTGGCAGAGGAAGACCGTTATGGTGGCACCTGCGTTATTCGCGGCTGTGTTCCGAAAAAATTGATGGTTTTTGCGTCTGGGTATGCGGACATCGAAGCTGAAGCAGGTGCCTATGGTTGGGATATCACTTTAGGTGATTTCAACTGGGACCGCTTCAAAGGCAAATTGAACGCTGAACTGGATCGTCTTGAAGCGATCTATCGTCGTTTGTTGGCCAATGCCGGTGTCGAAACATTTGATGCACGTGCCACGGTCAAGGATGCCCATACGGTTGTTCTGTCCACGGGTGAGGAAAAGACCGCAAAGCATATTTTGGTTGCTACGGGTGGCCGCCCAACGCGTCCTGAGATGCCAAATGCGGACTTGGGCATTGTGTCGGACGATTTGTTTGATTTGCCTGAATTGCCGAAATCACTTTTGATCATTGGGGGCGGTTATATCGCCTCTGAATTTGCGGGCGTGATGAATGGTTTGGGCGTGGCCGTGACGCAATATTATCGCGGCGAACAGATTTTGCGTGGCTTTGACAACGAGGCCCGCACGTTGATCGCAGAACAGATGGTCGAAAAAGGCATTGATCTGCAACTTGGCACAAACATTGCCGAGATGGAAAAACGTGATGGCGGTATCTGGGTGAAGTCTACCACGGGTTCCGAGGCGATCTTTGATCAAGTTTTGTTCGCGACGGGCCGCAAGCCAAACACTGACGGTCTTGGCATTGAAACGGCTGGTGGTGCGCTGGGCCGTGGCGGCGAGATCATCGTTGATGAATACAGCCAAACGGGCGTGCCATCGATCTATGCGATTGGCGATGTGACCAACCGAGTGAACCTGACACCTGTGGCGATTCGTGAAGGGATGGCGTTTGTGCAGACCGTATTTGTGGGCAATCCAACGCCTGTGGATCACGATCTGATCCCATCTGCGATCTTTACACAGCCTGAAATGGGCACCGTTGGCTTAAGTGAAGAAGCAGCCCGCGACCAAGAACCGATCGAGGTTTACGCGACAACGTTCAAGCCGATGCAATCTTCGTTCGCAGGCAAACCAGATCGTGTGTTGATGAAATTGATCGTTTCCCAAGCCACACGTGTGGTATTGGGTTGTCATATCGTCGCGCCCAACGCAGGTGAAATGATCCAATTGGCAGGTATTGCGATCAAGATGGGCGCAACAAAAGAAGATTTCGACCGGACTGTGGCGGTAC
Organism: Ascidiaceihabitans sp.; assembly: GCA_047624005.1. Classification (GTDB taxonomy): domain Bacteria; phylum Pseudomonadota; class Alphaproteobacteria; order Rhodobacterales; family Rhodobacteraceae; genus Ascidiaceihabitans. Next base: position 8,330 of record JBLHPE010000008.1, on the reverse strand, counting down.
ACCCGACCATGTCCGAAGAAATAGTAACAATGAAAACCCCGTCACGTACGTGACGATCACTTAAATCATGGATACGTAGCGCTTGAATTTTGGACCTTAAAGCACAGGTATGATAGCAAGAGATATGTTTCGTAAAATAGGGAATAACGCGAAAATGGCTGGCAATACAGGCGGCCCCTGGGGGGGCGGCGGCAATTCGGGCGGTAACAACGGCGGCGGCAGCAATGGCGACGGCGGAAATCGTGGGAACAATGGCAATGGTAACAACGGTGGCGGGCGCAAGCCTGAAAACGATGGACCACAGATTCCAGAGATTGATGAACTGGTCAAAAAAGGCCAAGAGCAACTGCGCGTCCTTATGGGCGGTCGTGGTGGCAAAGGCGGGGCCAACGGGTCCGGCAATGGCGGCGGTGGCGGCCCTGCGCTGACACGCGGCACGATTGGCTTGGGTGCGGCTGCAGCCGTTGCTATGTGGCTTTTTGCAAGTGCCTACACTGTCAAACCAGAACAACAATCGATTGAGTTGTTCCTTGGCGAATTCTCGGGCATTGGAACTGCTGGTTTCAACTTTGCGCCTTGGCCATTGGTCAAAGCCGAAGTGTTTGACGTCACAACCAACAGAACCGAAACCATTGGTGTTGCGCGGACGTCTGGCAACGACGGATTGATGCTGACAACGGACGAAAACATCGTTGATATTGATTTTGAAGTTGTTTGGAACGTCAAAAACGCGCGTGATTTCAAATTCTCGCTGCGTGCTCCTGAATCTGCGGTCATCGCAATTTCAGAAGCTGCAATGCGCGAAGTTATTGCGGAATCTGAATTGGCTCCGATCCTTAACCGTGACCGTGGTAGCGTTGAAATTAGCGTACGCGAATTGATCCAACAAACTTTGGACAACCGCAAGACTGGTATCAACATCCTGCGTGTGAACGTCAAAAAAGTTGACCCGCCAAGCCAGACCGTTCGTATGGTTGATGCAACTGGCAGCGTTTCTACCGTTTCCGTTGTGGATGCGTTCCGTGATGTTCAGGCAGCTGAGCAAGAACGTGACCGTCTTGAACGTCAAGCTGATGCATATGCGAACCAGAAAACTGCTGAAGCCCGTGGTGAATCCGCGCAATTGCTTGAAGCTGCTGAAGGTTACCGTGCCCGTGTGGTCAATGACGCGGTTGGTGAAGCCAGCCGCTTCTTGGCTGTTTTGACAGAATACCAAGCGGCCCCAGAAGTGACGCGCAAGCGCCTGTATCTGGAGACGATGGAAAAGGTTCTGGGCGATGTCGAAAAGATCATTCTTGAGAACAATGGCGATGGCGGACAAGGTGTTGTCCCATACCTGCCACTCAATGAATTGCGTAAAAATGGAGGGTCAAACTGATGCGGAACTCTAGCTATTTGATCCCTGTTGTTGCGATTGTGATTGCAGGTCTATTGTCGTCGATATTTATCGTAGACGAGCGTGAAAAAGTGCTGGTTCTACGATTTGGCCAGATTAAACAAGAGATTACCGAACCTGGTCTTGGCTTCAAAATTCCACTTATTGATGAGGTTGCACGCTACGAAGACCGTATTCTAACGATGGAAACCGAACTGATCGAGGTCACGCCGGCCGATGATCGTCGTTTGGAAGTAGATGCGTTTGTTTTGTACCGCATCACGGACGTCAATCAGTTCCGTCAAGCTCTTGGTGGTGGTGGTGAACGCGAAGCTGAAGTGCAGCTGCGTGGTATTCTCGACTCCCAAATTCGTGCGGTTCTGGGTTCGGAGGGTGTGACGTCTAACACCATTCTATCTCCTGAACGTGCGGCATTGATGGGTCTTATTCGCGATCAGTCTGACAGTCGTGCCCAAGCTTTGGGGCTGTCGATTGTTGATGTGCGTCTTCGTCAAACCAACCTTCCAGAGCAAAACTTTGCTGCGACTTTGCAGCGGATGATTGCTGAGCGGGAACGTGAAGCAACAGATGAACGTGCGCGTGGTCGTGAAGCGGCCCAGCGTGTACGTGCTTTGGCAGATCGTACTTACGAAGAAATCTTATCCGAAGCCCGCCGTGATGCACGTATCGCGGAAGGTGAAGCAGACGCTGCACGGAACAAAATCTTTGCGGACGCCTATGGCCAAGATCAAGAGTTCTTTGAATTCTACCGTTCTTTGACGGCTTACGAGATCGCGATCAAAGGTGACAACTCGACAATGGTTATGTCGCCTGACAGCGAATTCTTTAACTATTTCAATAGTGATCAAGGCGCTTCATCCAAGTGATTGCGTTGATCTTATTGGCCATCGGTTTGGTCATGATAGTAGAGGGGCTGGCCTATGTGCTGGCCCCTTCGCTTATTGAGCAGGTGCTTGAGATGTTGCGCAGTTTGTCAGAGCCAAATCGTCGCAACATGGGCGCATTGGTTGCTGTTGGCGGATTGCTTTTTGTCTGGGCGGCATTTCAATTGGGCGTTTCTTTGTAGCGGCTTGGCTACAGACCAAAGAATAAACAGGAACCGATTATGCCAAGCGCACAAGACACATCCAGCTTTACGCCGATGAATCGCGGATACAACGCGACGTTCAAGCCGGGGCGCATGACTATCGGATTGATTGCCCCGCTTGAGGCTTATTACTTCGACGAATTGCCAACGATGGAACGTCATATAGAACGGATCAAACTGGCGGACACCTTGGGTTTTTCGGCCGTTTGGTTGCGTGACATCCCCTTTAATGTTTCGTCGTTTGGCGATGCTGGACAAATGTTTGATCCATTTGTCTATCTTGGCGCATTGGCGATGTGCACAGATCGCATTGCCCTTGGTATCGCCAGTGTTATTTTACCTCTTCGTCACCCAGCGCATGTGGCGAAAGCTGCCGCATCTGCGGATATTCTGTCAGGTGGCCGCGTCTTGTTGGGTGTCGCATCGGGCGATCGGCCAGAGGAATATCCGGCCCTTAATATGGATTACCCTGACCGCGGCGCGCGGTTTCGCGGCAGTATCGAATACATGCGTGCAATTTTTGAACATGAACCGCAGTTTGAAAATGCTCAGGGCAAGTTGAATGGGCAATTAGACATGGTTCCCAAACCTATGTCTGGGCGCATACCGATGTTGATTACAGGCGGCAGTCAGCAAACCCCCGAGTGGGGGGCAGAGCACGGTGATGGTTGGATGACCTATCCACGCAATGCGGATGTACAGGCGCGTATGATTGCTGAATTTCGACAACGCGTTTCAAACGCGGGTGGTGTGGATAAGCCGGTGATGCAGTCACTTTACGTGGACATTATGGAAAACCCAAACGCACCGCCACGCCCGATCGCCTTGGGTTTCCAAGCTGGCACCACGTTTCTGTTAGAGTATCTGCGCGAGGTGCAAAGCCTTGGTGTTAACCACGTTGCTTTAAACTTACGTAACAACAACGGCGATATTGAAGAAACCTTGAAGCGGATCGCCGATGAGTTGCTGCCTGAGTTTTCAGAGTGAAAACTTATCACGCGCTATCCATGTTTTACGATTGTGCAGCTAAACTAATACCCAATGTTACAAGTAACGCCCCGAACCTTCACGCTTTGTTCAGAATTGCTTGAAAGGGGTGGGGGGCTGCACCATGTTTACTGTTGAAGTATGTAAACTCAAGATGCAGATTGCTAGTGACGTGCAGCACTGCACAAAATGGCCGATGTGGCCGGTACCAAACAGGAGACGATGAATGCAGCCCAAAGCGGTAGCCTTGTCGAAAGAAATGAAACCTCTAATTCAAATGCGCAGCCTATGGCTTGGCTTTTTGGCGACAGCGCTGGTCTTGGCGCAAGTCATGATGGCGAATGCGCGTCCTGAAAGTCTTGCGCCTTTGGCCGAGCAAATCAGTCCGTCAGTTGTGAACATCACAACCTCAACCGTCGTCGAACGACCAACAGGTCCCCAAGGTATCGTGCCCGAAGGTTCCCCGTTTGAGGATTTCTTTAACAACCGCCGCCAAAACGAAGGTGAAGATGGACAACGTCCACGTCGTTCTTCGGCGCTTGGTTCTGGTTTTGTGATCTCGGAAGACGGGTATGTCGTCACTAACAACCACGTCATCGAAGGCGCGGACGAGATTTTGATTGAATTCTTCTCAGGCCAAGAACTGCCTGCGAAAGTGATCGGCACAGATCCGAACACAGACATTGCATTGTTGAAAGTTGAAACAGACGTGCCGTTGTCGTTTGTGCCTTTTGGCGACAGTGACGGTGCCCGCGTTGGCGACTGGGTTATCGCGATGGGCAATCCACTGGGGCAGGGGTTTTCTGTCTCAGCCGGTATCGTGTCTGCGCGCAATCGTGCTTTAAGTGGCAGCTATGATGACTACATCCAGACTGACGCTGCGATCAATCGCGGCAACTCTGGCGGTCCATTGTTCAATATGGACGGCGAAGTGATTGGCGTGAACACGGCGATTTTGTCCCCCAATGGTGGCTCTATCGGCATCGGGTTCTCGATGGCGTCCAATGTCGTAACCCGTGTTGTGGATCAGCTGCGCGAATTCGGTGAGACACGTCGTGGCTGGTTGGGGGTACGTATCCAAGACCTGACTGATGATCTGGCCGAAGGGTTCGGATTGGACAGCACCGATGGTGCGTTGGTCAATTCCGTTCAGGTAGGACCAGCCAAAGATGGGGGCATGCTGGACGGCGATGTGATCGTTAACTTTGCGGGCAAGCCTGTGAAAGACACACGTGCATTGGTGCGCACTGTTGCGAACAGTCCTGTTGGCGAAACGGTGCGTGTGATCGTGTTGCGCGAGGGCAAATCAGTGACGTTAAAGGTCACGCTTGGTCGTCGTGAAGACGCTGAGAAGGCTGTCGAAACATCTGTTCCTGCGCCCGAAGAAGAGGCCGCACCAGAGACGAAAATGTTGTTAGGTCTGACCCTTAGCGTTTTGACGGATGAATTGCGCGAGGAACTAAGTCTAGAAGCCAAGCAGATGGGTCTGGTCATCACGGAGGTTGATGAAACATCTGAGGCCTTCGAAAAAGGGCTACGTGCTGGTGACGTGATCACTGAGGCTGGACAAGAAAAGATCGAAAGCATCGCTGATCTTGATACCCGTCTGGCTGAGGTCAAAGAGGCGGGACGCAAGTCGCTACTGTTGCTGGTCCGTCGCGGCGGCGATCCACGGTTTGTCGCACTAAGCCTCGCAGACTAACACGACACAAACATAAGCGAAAAGGCACCTTTCGGGGTGCCTTTTTTGTTGGTCAATTTGATGTGCGTGGCACGGCGATTAAACCAAGTTTACGGGCAGAGGCGACTGTAAGGTTCCCACTGTCAAACGCGCTACCCAACTGAAACTTCCGGATTGCGCGGCGTGTGCGATCATCCATCAAACCAGTGATATCTCCACGATAACCTCCCCGTGCTGACAGGGCCCGTTGCAAGCTTGCGACAAAATCCTCGGTCAGTAAATTGGTGCATACTGTCTCAAACCAAGTCTCGCGACGTGGACGTATGATTTCTTGAATAGCTTCTTTTTTATAAACCGCGGGTTGCTGTATGCGCCCGTCTGAACTGACTTGGGCGGGTTGAAGCAATATGTCGCGATTGGTGGTTTCTATCACTGCCGGAGATATTGTTTTTCCCCAACATGTGCCGGATGCTGCGCCTTTGGGGGCGTCTTGAGCAAATCCAATGGTCTGGGCCGCTTGGTTGGCCGAAGTTCCAAGGTTTTCCATGTCACATGCCAACAATGTGAAAAGCACAGTGCCCAATATAGGAAGGTTCCAATAGGTCATGTTGATTTGCCTGTTCGCTCTTGTTTTTTGCTAAGATAATCTGTTTTTGACGTGCTGCCTAGCACAGGTTGCAAAGCACCTGACACCCAATTGTTTTGAAATCAGATTGGCCTATATCACAAAAGGGGCTGGCCTTGCCGAAAGGCGCTGGGTAGACAGTTTCAAACGTTTTTGAAGGGGAGCGAAATGGCCAAAATCACCTACATCGAACATGGCGGCAAACAGCATGTTGTCGAGGTTGCCAACGGCATGACCGTTATGGAAGGCGCTCGCGACAATAACATCCCGGGGATTGAAGCAGATTGCGGCGGCGCATGTGCCTGTTCCACTTGCCACGTCTACGTTGATGCGGCGTGGGTCGAGAAGATTCCGGCCAAGGATGACATGGAAACCGATATGCTTGACTTCGCATTTGAACCAGACGAGACGCGTTCGCGCCTGACCTGTCAGCTGAAAGTAACAGATGCTTTGGACGGCTTAGTCGTTCAAATGCCAGAAAAACAAATCTAATGTGGGCGGGGGCGCGGCGTCTGCAGTTGCGCTATTTGCTGTGCCCCATCCGCCGCGCGCTGTTGATCGCGTGTGTGTTGCCAGCGTCGCAAGGCGTTGCGCAATCTATCGCCAGCGCCACTTATACAGACCCGACCACACGATATGCTCATGGCATCCTCGGAGATGCGATCGAACATGCCAGCTTGGCAATCGAACTCAGCAATGGTCGCAAAGTTACGATTTCCTTGCCAAGGTCTGATGTGTTTGAGGACACCGAACCACGTTTGATTGATATGGATGAAGACGGCACGCCTGAGGTCTTAGTTGTCCAAAGCAATCAACGATTGGGTGCAAAGCTGGCGATTTACGATGAAACGGGTTTGGTGGCTGACATTCCATATATCGGGCGCTCCAACCGGTGGTTGGCGCCGTTAGGCGCTGCTGACCTTGATGGTGATGGGGCGGTCGAAGTCGCCTATATTGACCGGCCCCACCTTGCGAAAACTTTGCGTATTTGGCGTTTTGAGGCCGGTGAATTGACCCATGTTACTGATCTGGAAGGCTTTACCAATCACCGTATTGGGGAGCGTGATATTGCAGGTGGGATCCGTAATTGCGACGGGAAACCTGAAATAATCGTAGCATCTGCTGATTGGACACAGCTGTGGGCCATCACTTTTGATGATGCCAAATTCGATCAGAGGCTATTGGGTCACGATACGTCTCGTCCAGCCTTCGCCAAAGCTATGGCTTGCACCGGATAGGGCAGCTTACCCCAAGGCGCGCCAACCGATGTCACGGCGGCAAAAACCTTCAGGCCATTCAATCTTATCAACCATCGCGTAGGCTCGGGCTTGTGCTTCTGCCAAGGTGTCGCCCCGCGCTGTAACGTTCAAAACCCGACCGCCATTGGCAACGATAAGGCCATCGCGTTTGGCAGTTCCCGCATGAAAGACCATGTTCATGCTGTCTTGCGGCAAGGCATCCAGACCTGTGATAATGCTGCCTTTTTCATAGGCCCCAGGGTAACCTTTTGCAGCTAATACAACTGTCACAGCGTGATCGTCAGCCCAATTCGGCTTGACCTTAGAAAGTTGTCCCTCAGAGGCCGCAAGTAGCAAATCCAGCACCTGTGCACCTAAGCGCATCATCAGTACCTGACATTCGGGATCACCAAAACGCACATTGTATTCAACCAAACGCGGTTGCCCGTTTTCGATCATAAGGCCTGCATAAAGGATGCCTTGGTAGGGTGTGCCTCTGCGCACCATTTCTGCCATCGTTGGACGGATAATTTCGTCGATCGCTTTTTGTGCGATCACATCGGTCAGCACAGGGGCAGGGGAATACGCCCCCATTCCACCGGTGTTAGGGCCGGTATCGCCGTCGCCCACGCGTTTGTGGTCCTGCGCTGTGCCGATTGGCAATACATCGGTCCCGTCGCAAAGAATGAAATACGATGCCTCTTCGCCGGTCATGAACTCTTCAATCACGACTTCAGCGCCTGCATCGCCAAATGATCCATCAAACATATCATCAATGGCCGCTTCGGCTTCAGCCACTGTCTCGGCAATAATTACGCCTTTGCCTGCGGCCAAGCCATCAGCCTTGACGACGATTGGTGCACCTTGGGCTTGAACGTATTCTTTGGCTGCACTTGCATCGGTAAAGTGACCATACGCAGCCGTAGGGGCGGAGGATGCATCGCAAATTGCCTTCGTGAAGGCCTTTGAAACCTCTAGTTCGGCAGCGGCCTTAGAGGGTCCAAAGACCAACACACCCGCATCCCGCAGGCGATCAGAAACGCCTAGGGCCAGTGGGGCTTCAGGTCCAATCACGACAAAGTCGATCGCGTTTTCTTCGACAAACCCGACAACGGCTGTACCACTCATTACATCCAAATCAGCACATTCTGCGATTTGTGCGATCCCAGCATTGCCAGGCGCAACAATAAGGCGATCACATTTAGGGTTTTGCAAAATAGCCCAAGCCAGTGAATGTTCGCGTCCACCGCCGCCGAGGATAAGAATATTCATGGGTGTGCTCCTGATGTGCTTGGCCTTAGGGTTGCCGCGTTCTA